>JAGXKW010000019.1 GCA_018334995.1 Wenzhouxiangellaceae bacterium | reverse complement strand
CATCAGCATGCACCCGGTCGCCATGGCCAGCCATGCGCGTGCGGCCGACCCGGGCGTGAACCCCGCGAAGCCCTGGTGCAGCAAAACCGCAGCCAGGCCCGACACCAGCGCCATCAATCCGGGCCCGGTCAGCACCAGGATCAGAAAATCCCGGAACCGGCCCAGATCGGCCGTGAACGCCATTTGCCGCATCAGCACGACCGCAGCGAAGATCATTCCCAACTGGACGCCGGCCACGCCCACGGCTTCGACTGCCGGGATACCGGATAGCAGATTGGCGCCCATCGCGGCGACGGCGACGGCCGGCAACATGCCCATCCCACAGCGGCATACTGCGCCCAGGCCGATGCCCGCGCCCAGCGAGGCTGCCGGCCAGACCGCCCACCCCTCGGGCCGCTCCAGTCCCAGCACCAGCGTCAGGAATGCCGTCGCCGCGAACAGCGACAGCACCATGACGTGCGCCATCAGGTCGGGCGCCGCGTGTGGCCAGGCGACCTGCAGCAGACTCGGTGAATTGGCAGATATCGTTCGCATTGCGAATCCAGACCGCAGGCAGGCATCAATGCTTGCATTCGGGACCTCGACCGAACTGTATTCGGAACGACCATCGGCGGCACACGGGCCGGTATCCGGCGCGGTCAGGAGCACGATCCAGGCTCGCAGATTTGCCGCCGGATGCCAGCCCCGTGCCGACTCACCCCGCGACGGGAATGCGCAGGACTGCGCCGTCGAAACGCCCGGCCAGTGTCGCGAGCGTCGCCGGGTCGAGCCGGTCGGATTGTCCGATCACCAGCAGCGTGGGCGCGTTCTGCATCACCTTTTCGGTCAGGTCCCGCCCGTTGCCGCCCACGAGCTCGTGGATTTCGAGCGCGCGCGGGCCGGCCAGCTCTGCGAGCCTGCCTTCAAGCGAAGCCAGCTCCGCTCGCCGCGCAGCCCAGACCAGTACCTGAAGCGGCTGGTCGGGGGGCGCCAACTCAAGTGCGCGGCGAACCACCAGCTCGCCGGCGGGCGAGCGATCGAAAACCGCCAGCACGTTTTCGGCAGGTGCCGGGACGGGCCCGATCAGCATGACCGGAAAACCCGCGTCCGACAGCAGGCGCCTCGCCGTGGACCCCAGCCGCCGATATCCGGGCTGCATGCCCGCCCGGCCGATGGCCAGCAGGTCATGGCCGGCAAACGCAGTCAGTATTTCACGAGCCACCTGTCCGCGCCGGGTCTGGAAACTCCAGCGAAGCTCCAGCGCGACGGCAACGGCCTCCAGCTCCGCTTCCAGCAACAGCGCCTGGCAGGACAACTCGCGCTCCATCGCATCGCTCGAAAGCGCGCGACCCGCGCCACCGCTGGCCGAAAGCTCGCGCGCGAACGGCAGTGCCGCCAGCTGCAGCAGGTTCTCGTCCTGGACGAACAGCCCGGTCAGTTCGGCATCGATGCGCCGCGCCAGTTCGGCAGCACGCCGCAATGCCGCGCGGCTGCCCGCCGAGCTGTCCAGCGCGACCAGAATGCGCCTGCCCGCATTCAATCCCGTTCACCGCCGGCGGGACCGGTGTCACGCCGCCTCCAGCGCCTGGCCTGCTCGGCAAACTCGAGCAGGCGACGCTGCACGAGATCGTTGACGGTGCCGTCCGGGAAGCGTCCGCGCGCGTCCTTTTTCCCGGCGTCGCGACCGGTGACCAGGCCCAGCCCTTCGTCTATCGTGCTGAACGGATAGATGTTGAAGCGACCCTCGCGCACCGCGTCCACCACATCAGCGCGCAGCATCAGGTGCTTGACGTTGGCCGATGGCACCAGCACACCCTGGCTGCCTGTGAATTCGCGTTGCCGGCAGGTTTCGAAGAATCCCTCGATCTTTTCATTCACGCCGCCGATCGCCTGGACATCACCGTACTGGTTGGCCGAACCGGTCACGGCAAGCGCCTGTTTCAAGGGCACCCCGGCCAGTGCGGAAAGCAGGGCGAAAAGCTCTGCGGCGGTGGCCGAATCCCCCTCGATGCCGCCATAAGTCTGCTCGAACACCAGGCTCGCGCCGACCATCAGCGGGAAATCCGGCGCATAGTGCGCACCGAGGTAGCCGGTCAGCGTCATCACGGCCTTGGAAAAGATCGGGCCGGCAAGCTTGACCTCGCGCTGAATGTCCTTGACCTCGCCGTCGCCCAGTCGCACCCGGGCGGTGATCCGGGATGCGTGGCCGAAATTCACCTGCCCGGCACTGCTCACCGACAGGCCGTTGATCTGTCCCACGCGCGCCCCGTCGGTCTCGATCAGCAGCGTGCCCCGCCGGATCGCCTCCTGGATTCGTTCCGGCACGCGGCCGGCCCGATACCGGCGCGCTTCGATGGCCGTTTCCACGTCCGCGCGGGCGATCACCCGTCGCGCGTGCTCGCGCGCCCAGAAATCGGACTCGCGCAGCAGGTCGGTAACGCCCTGCAACTGCACCGACAGCCGCTCGGCATCCTCGGCCGCGCGCGCGGCCTGCTCGATCACCCGGGCCGTGGCTTCGCGGTCCAGCGGCAGCAATTCGGCCCGACGGCTCTGGGTTGCAATCATGCGTGCATACAGATTCTGACTGTCTTCGGTACGCGGCATGTCGTCTTCGAAATCGGCCGCGACCTTGAACAGCTGGCCGAACTCCGGCTCGTAGCGATTCAACAGGTAATACAACAACCTCGAGCCGATCAGGATCACCTTGATGTCGAGCTCGAGCGCCTCGGGCTCCAGCGACACCGTATCGATCAACGAGAGCTCCTGACCCAGCGATTCCACCTTGAGCTCGCCTGAAAACAGCGTTCGCTTGAGGCCCTCCCAGGCAAACGGCTGTGTGAGCAGTTTGCGCGCCTCGACTACCAGGTAGCCGCCGTTGGCGCGATGCAGCGCGCCGCCCTTGATCAGGGTGAAGTCGGTAAACAGGTTGCCCATGTGCGACGTATGTTCGATGCGCCCGAACAGGTTCTGGTGGCTGGGATGGTTCACGAACACGACCGGCGCGCCGTCGGTATCGCCGTTTTCGACCAGCACATTGACACGATAACGACGGAAGGATTTCTGTTTCTGCTGCCCCGCAACCAGCATTGCGTTCTGCTGCCCCTCGCCGTCCTCGTCCAGGAAGTCGTCGACATTGTCGATCACGTCCTCGACGACCGCATCCAGATATTCCAGCACCGCAGGCTGGTCGTTCCAGCTCCGCTGCATGTCCTCGATGATATTTTCCACCGCAACCCGGCTGACGTCCCGATCCAGCGCGCGAATCTTGCGCTTGCCCTCGCGCTGCCATCGAGGCACCTGGTGGATGATCTTTTCCAGGTCCTCCTCGAGCTTTTCGATCTTTTTCCGAAATGCTTCGCGCTGGTCCTCGGGCAATTCGTTGAACTGGTCGGCCGGCATCACTTCGTCGTCGTCCTTCTTCGGCGCGAACGCCATGCCGCGATTGGTGCGGATCAACAACAGGCCCTGCTTCCTGGCCTTTTTATCGAGTTTTTCGAACGGCTTGCCCTGCTCTTCCTCGAGCGTCTGTTCCAGTTCCTTGCGCCGGGCCCGGTACTCCTCGCTCTCGAATGCCGCCGGCAGCGCCGCCTGCAGGTCCTCGATCAATTGCTTCATGCCGTCGCGCAGTTGCACACCGCGTCCGGGCGGCAAGGCCAGCGCCACCGGTTTGCGGCTGTCGCGGAAATTGTTGACGTAAAGCCAGTCGGGCGGACAGGACTCGCCGGCCGCGCGCTCGTGCAGAAACCGGTCGATCAATGCCCGCCGGCCGGAACCCGGCGTTCCCAGCGCGTAAAGGCCGTATCCGTCGCGCGGCATGCCGATTCCGAACCGGACCGCCTCCATTGCACGCTTCTGGCCCAATACCCGGGAAAGGTCTTCCAGCTCGTCGGTCGTCTCGAAATTGAATCCTGAAGGATCACAGCGCCGGTAGAGCGCATCGGGCTCGAGGGGTTTGATTTCGGGCATCGTCGATCTCCGGTCGCTCGCGCTCTTGAAGGCCGTGGGCCGTATCACCATCGTGGACGAAAGCAAGCGCGACGAACTTGAGCGAGATCAACGTCGAATCGATTCGCGGCCGATGAATTCAGGCGGCGCGGATGCGGTTACCGGCACACCGGGAGCGCCGCGAGCTCGTCGCGCAGCGCTTTGGCGGCATCGCCGGCTTCGGCGACGATGCGATCCACACGGTCGAAATGCAGCAGGCGAATGCCCGCCAGTTCGGGCTTGATGTAGATGTCCGGCCTGGCGTGCTCGGCCTTTTCACGCAGGATGGATTGCTGCATGATCTCGAACGCGCTGAACAGCAGATCGGTGATGTCGGGTTTCCCGTCGCGCTCGGCGCGTCGGGAACCGGTGACGTCGATGGCAACGACGACGTCGAATCCCTGGAGCAGGTCCAGCGGCAGCGGGTTGGAGGCGCCGCCGTCGATCAGCAGCTTGTCTTCGAACGGCACCGGCGGAAACATCCCGGGCACGGCCATGCTGGCCTTGATCGCCTGGAGCAGATCGCCTTCGCGAAACACATGCGCCTCACCGCTCCAGTAATCGGTCGCGACGACAGCGAGCGGCGTATCCAGATCTGCGAAGCTGCGGGCGTCGAATCGACTGGCGATGAAATCGATGAAGCCGTCTGAATCGATGAAGCTGGCGTTGGCCAGATCGAAGTCGACCAGATCGCTCCAGCCCGGCGAATCGCCGTCCTCCAGCAGCCCGGAGAAAGGGTTGAGCGCCGAGTCGCCGAACTCGCGGAACAGGTCCTGGATTTCGCTCGATTCCAGGCCGGCGGCGTACAGCGCCCCGACAATGGCGCCGATGCTGGTCCCGGACACCGCGGCCGGCTCCATTTCCAGTTCCTCGAACACCGCCAGCATGGCGATATGCGCCAGCCCGCCGGCGCCGCCGGAGCCCAGCGCCAGGCCGATACGGGGCGGTTCGCATTTTTCGGCTGCGGCGAGCGGGCTGAAAAGCAGCCATGCCGCGGCAAGGACGATGCTGCACCGCGAATGCACGCGACGCCGCGGGGACCTTCGAATAGCGGAGCTGGCTCGCATCGCGCAATGATAGCGCGTTCGGCCATTCGCGCCGCTCCTGCAGCTTTGTCGGCGTGCAGCCGGAGAGGCATGCACGAGACCTTGCTATGCTTGCAGCGAGATTTACGAAACAAGCAATCCAGGAAAAAGAGGCGCCGTGAAAGAAGAACTGCTCAAGTGGCTCGAATCGGCCGGGCTTGGCGACAGCGAATACCTGTACTTTCTGGTCGTGATCGGATTGATCGTGGTCGTGTCGCTGGTCCTCCACCTGGCGCTGCACCGGGTCGTGCTGCGATTCCTGGGCCGCGGGCGGCGGCCCGGGCGCACGGTCTGGCAGCGGGCGTTTTCGGGCCACAAGCTGTTCAGCCGGGTCGCGCTTGCACTGCAGGGCGTGGTGGTGTTCGCCATGGCCGGCGCATTCCTGGAAGCCGGCTCGCTTTCCATGCAGTTGATCGAGGCGGCCACGCATCTGTGGATCATCGTGTTCACGCTGCTGTCGCTGTTCTCGCTGCTCGATTCGGTCGAGGAGATTTCCCGCTCGGCCGGACCGGCGTTGAAGCTGCCGCTTCGGGGCATTTTCCAGAGCCTGAAACTGGTCGCGACCACCATGGCGCTGATCTTCGCGGTGGCGTTTCTGATCGGCAAATCGCCGCTGATCCTGTTCAGCGGCCTGGGCGCGATGACCGCGGTGGTGCTGTTGATCTTCAAGGACCCGATCCTGGGCCTGGTTGCCGGCGTTCAGCTTTCGGCCAACAACATGCTGGCCGTAGGCGACTGGCTGGAAATGCCCCGGTACGGCGCCGACGGCGATGTGATCGACATCAGCCTGACCACGGTGAAGGTGCGCAACTGGGACAAGACGATCACCTCGATTCCCAGCTATGCGCTGATCTCGGACTCGTTCAAGAACTGGCGCAACATCGAGGAAGTCGGCGGGCGACGGATCAAGCGGTCAATCAACATCGACGCCAACAGCGTGCGCTTTGCCACCGACGACGATCTCGAACACCTTCGCCAGGCCGAGCTGCTGGCCGACTACATCGAAAACAAGCTTGCCGAGATCGACAGGTACAACCGTGACAAGGGCGTCGACCCCGATTCGGCAATCAACGCGCGCCGGCTGACCAACCTGGGCATTCTGCGCGCCTACCTCAATGCCTACCTGGGCAGCAACGCCAACATCAACACCGACCTGACCTACATGGTGCGCCACCTCGATCCGGGCCCGAGCGGAATCCCGCTCCAGGTCTATGCTTTCGCCAACCGGACCAGCTGGGTACCCTACGAAAACATCCAGTCCGACATCTTCGAGCATATCTTCGCGGTCATCCCCGAGTTCGGGCTCAGGCTGCACCAGGCGCCCAGCGGATACGACGTGCGACTGGCCGGCGAAATGCTGGGAGCAGGCGATAGGAAACAAGCAGGGAAACAAGGAGACAGGACGACATGATCAAAGCGCTCGGCAGCCTGCTGTTCTATGGCCGGTTCCTGCGCTCGTTCAGCGCGCTGGGATTCCAGCGGCGTTCGCGCGAATGGCCTCCATTCAAGCCCGATTTCTCCGGCCAGCGCTGGCTGGTCACCGGCGCGACGGGCGGCATCGGCCGGGCCGTGGCGCTTGCCGCCAACCGCCGCGGCGCCACGGTGCTGGCCCTGGCGCGCAGCGAACGGAAGCTCGAGGCACTGCGCAAGGCGGCCGACCACCCGGCGCGCATGCTACCCGTAAGCGCCGACCTGTCCTCGATCGCCCGGGTCCGCGCGCTGACCGGGGAACCCGAAATCCAGGCCGCGCCGATCGACGTGCTGGTCAACAACGTCGGCGTGCTGCTCAACGACTTCGAGACCACCGACGAAGGCCTTGAAGCTTCTTTCGCCACCAACCTGCTGGGGCCGTTCACGCTGACCGAGAGCCTGAAGACGCAGGACCTGCTCGACGCCGACGGCATCGTCATCAACGTCTCCTCCGGCGGCATGTACGGCACGCCGCTGAAACTGGAGGAAATGGACTGCCGCGGCGAAGACGACTACGACGGCATGGCCGCCTACGCCATGCACAAGCGCGCCCAGGTCGAGTTGACGCGCTACTGGAATGAGCACTGGCAGGGCGAGCCGGCGGTGCACGTGATGCATCCGGGCTGGGTCGACACCGAAGGCGTCAAGACCGCCCTGCCCGGCTTCCGCACTGCGCTCAGGGGCATTCTCAGGGACGCCGAGCAGGGCGCCGACACCATCCTGTGGCTGGCCGAAACACGGCCGGCGCCGACCGAGGAAGGCATCTGGCTGGATCGCGAATTGCGACCCGAGCACGAGTTCGCGTTCACCCGCAAATCCCGCCATGACGCCGAAGACCTGGCCGGGTTCCTGCACGAAAGGCGCGAGTCCGTCCGCGCTTGACACGCAACGCCGTCGGTACGATGCTGGAGCGACAGCGCGGACAAAAAAGACCCGTGCGTCAACGGAGGCAGACATGAAACAGATGCAACAGGCGGCGCCGGCGGCCGAAATCGAGGCCGGCTCGAGCGCGAATTCACCATTCAAGGCCCGCTACGACAATTTCATCGGCGGCGACTGGGCCGCGCCGGTCGGCGGCGAGTATTTCGACAACATCGCACCCATGCTGGGCAGGAAGGTCTGCGAGATCGCCCGCTCGCGCGACGAAGACGTCGAAAAGGCGCTGGACGCGGCACACGCGGCCGCACCGGCCTGGGGCGCAACCTCGACCACCGAAAGGGCCCGCATCCTCAACCGGATCGCCGACCGGATGGAGGAAAACCTCGAGCTGCTCGCACAGGGCGAGACCTGGGACAACGGCAAGCCGATCCGCGAGTCGCGCGGCGCCGACGTGCCGCTGGCGATCGATCATTTCCGCTATTTCGCCGGCTGCATCCGCGCCCAGGAAGGCGGCATCAGCATGATCGACGAACAGACCGTGGCCTACCACTTCCACGAACCGCTGGGCGTGGTCGGCCAGATCATCCCGTGGAACTTCCCGCTTCTGATGGCCGTCTGGAAGCTGGCCCCGGCGCTGGCGGCCGGCAACTGCGTGGTGCTCAAACCCGCCGAGCAGACCCCGGCCAGCATCCTGAACTGGGCCGAACTGGTTGGCGACCTGCTGCCGCCCGGCGTGCTCAACATCGTCAACGGATTCGGCCTGGAAGCCGGCAAGCCGCTGGCTTCCAACCCGCGCATCGCCAAGGCGGCATTCACCGGCGAGACCACCACCGGCCGGATGATCATGCAGTACGCGGCCGAGAACCTGATCCCGGTGACCCTGGAACTGGGCGGCAAGTCGCCCAACGTGTTCTTCGAAGACGTGATGGAAGCCGACGACGCGTTCTTCGACAAGGCGCTGGAGGGCTTCGCGATGTTCGCCCTGAATCAGGGCGAGGTCTGCACCTGCCCCAGCCGGGCGCTGATCCAGGAATCCATATACGACGCCTTCATGGCGCGCGCGCTCGAACGGGTCGAGGCGATCCGGATCGGCAGTCCGATTGACGAGGACACCATGCTGGGCGCGCAGGCCTCCAGCGAACAACTCGAGAAGATCCTGAGCTACTTCGACATCGGCCGCCAGGAAGGCGCCGAAGTGCTGACCGGCGGCGAACGCGCAACCGTCGATGGCGAGTTTTCGGAAGGCTACTACGTGCAGCCGACCGTCTTTCGCGGCCACAACAAGATGCGCGTGTTCCAGGAAGAAATCTTCGGACCGGTCGTGTCGGTAACGACCTTCAAGGACGAGGCCGAGGCGCTGGAAATCGCCAACGACACGCTCTACGGCCTGGGCGCGGGCGTGTGGAGCCGCGACAACGCGACCTGCTACCGCATGGGCCGCGGCATCCAGGCCGGCCGGGTCTGGACCAACTGCTACCACGCCTATCCGGCCCACGCCGCGTTCGGTGGTTACAAGCAGTCCGGGATCGGACGCGAGAACCACGCCATGATGCTGGACCACTACCAGCAGACCAAGAACATGCTGGTCAGTTATGACCCGAACAAGCAGGGTTTTTACTGAAAACCCGAAAAGCATGAACCGCGAAGAGCACGAAGGTCACGAAGAAAAGATGAACGAAAGCGAAAGAGCCAACCTGACCCGTGCCGTCACTCGGTTTTCCGGAGTCCGTCGGATTTTGGGCTTTGGCAGGGTGGATAAGCGCCAGCGCATCCACCTTTTCCGGGCCTGAATGGTGGATGCGCTCGCGCTTATCCACCCTGCCGAGATACGACGCTACTCACGAAAAAATCGGCGAATTCCTTCGAGTTCTTCGTGTTCTTCGTGTTCTTCGTGGTTAAGGATTTTCCAACTACGACATCATGACGACTGTTAACTCAACGCCGAAGCGGGTGACGGCCACGGACGCGGCGGTGGAATTCATCGAGGCGCTGCGCGCACAGTACGGCGAGGTGCTGTTCCATCAGTCCGGCGGCTGTTGCGACGGGTCTTCGCCGATGTGCTTCCCGGTCGCCGAATTCCGGGTCGGCCAGCGCGACGTGTGCCTGGGCGAGGTCGCCGGGGCCAGCGTTTACATCTCCGCGCCCCAGTTCGAAACCTGGAAACACACGCAGTTGATCATCGACGTGGTTCCCGGCCACGGCGGCATGTTTTCGCTGGACAACGGCACCGGCAAGCGCTTCCTCGTCCGCTCGCGACTGTTCAGCGAGTCCGAACGCGCGCGGCTGGAATCGGTATCATTCGCCGAACGGGACGACCAAAACCGGTGATTTCGGCAGCCCGGGTGCTTCGAGAGCAAGTGCTTCGATAACCAGTGCTTCGATAACAAGAATCGCAGGCCATAACGATACGCAGGGAGAGAAAGTCATGGTGGAGTGGATCACCGCGATCAACGATTTCGTCAACGGCATCGTCTGGGGCCCGCCCTTCATGATCCTGCTGGCCGGAACCGGACTGTACCTGACGATCCGGCTGGGCTTTTTCCAGTTCACCCATCTCCGGTATGCGTGGCGCCACAGCTTCGGCAGGTTCTTCCGCCGCGAGATGGATACCGGCGACGGTTCGATCTCGCCGTTCGAGGCGGTCAGCTCGACCATGGCCGCGACCATCGGCGTGGGCAACATCGCCGGGGTCGCCACCGCCATCGCCCTGGGCGGGCCGGGCGCGATCTTCTGGATGTGGATCATCGCGCTGGTCGGCATGGCAACCAAGATGGCCGAGGCCACGCTGGGACTGAAATACCGCCACGTCGACGCCGACGGCAAAGTCTCGGGCGGGGTGTTCTATTACATCGAAAAAGGGCTGGGACCGAAGTGGAAATGGCTGGCGATGCTGTACGCGCTGTTCGCCGGCATCGCGGCATTCGGCATCGGCAACATGGTCCAGTCCAACACGTTATCGCAGGCCCTGGATACCGCCTTCGGCGTGCCCACCTGGGTCAGCGGCATCGTCGCGCTGATCGCGGTCGGCGCGGTGACGCTCGGCGGCATCTCGCGCATCGCCGCGACCGCCTCCAAGGTCGTGCCGGCGATGGCGCTGGTCTACATCGCCGGCTCGCTGGTCATCCTGTTCCTGCACTTCGACGCCATCCCGGCGGCGCTGAAGATGATCGTGGTCCACGCCTTCGAACCGGCGCCTGCGGCCGGCGGCTTCGCCGGCGCCACGGTGGCCGAGGCGCTGCGCTACGGCGTGGCCCGGGGCATCTTCTCCAACGAAGCCGGACTGGGATCGGCGTCCATCATCCACGCCCAGGCGCGCAACAAGCCCTTCGTGCAGGGTTTCTGGGGCGTATGGGAAGTTTTCATCGACACCCTGGTGGTGTGCACCATGACCGCGCTGGTCATCCTGACCACCGGCGCGTTCGCCACCGGCGCAAATGGCGCCGAGCTTACCGCTACGGCATTTTCCACCGGGCTGCCGGGGCCAGGTGGCTACATCGTTTTGATTTCCATCGTGTTCTTCGCCTACACGACCATGCTGGCCTGGAATTTCTACGGCGAAAAGAGCTGGGAATACCTGTTCGGCCAGCGCGTGGTGCTGCCCTACCGGCTGCTGTTCCTGGCGTTCCTGTTCGTCGGCGCGGTCGGCGGGCTGGAGCTGATCTGGGACGTGGCCGACACTTTCAACGGACTCATGGCCGCGCCCAACCTGATCGCGCTGGTGCTGCTGGCCGGCGTGATGGCACGCGAGAAGAAAGATTATTTCCTCGGCCTGGGCGGCAGGAAAGTGGATTGATCGCTTGATCTCCCTGCGCCGAAACCCACAGGGCCGGGTATGACACAAAGGTTTCATCACGCAAACGCCTGCGGTATGCTCGGCAAAACGGCATTGGGCGGCCCGACCGCCGAAGGTGCGACGATGAAGCCAACCGATACGCGCAATCCCGACTACTTCCACAAGGTGGTCGATTGCCAATGGGCCTGCCCGGCACATACCGACGTCCCCGAATACATCCGACTGATCGCCCAGGGGCGTTTCACCGACGCTTACATGGTCAACCGGGAATCCAACGTCTTCCCCGGCATCCTGGGGCGGGTCTGCGACCGGCCGTGCGAGCCGGCCTGCCGCAGAGGCCGCATCGACGACAAGCCGGTCGCCATCTGCCGCCTCAAGCGGGTCGCCGCCGACCACAAGGAAGACATCCGGGCGCGCCTGCCGGACGTGCCGAAACGCAAGAACGGCAGGAAGATCGCGCTGATCGGCGCCGGCTGCGCCAGTCTCACAGTTTGCAACGACCTGGTGCCGCTGGGCTACGAATGCACGGTTTTCGAGAAGCTCGACAAGCCCGGCGGCCTGATGCGCTCCAACATCCCCGCCTTCCGCCTGCCGGCGCGCGTGCTCGACGAGGAAATGGACTACATCCTCGACATGGGCGTGGATCTGCGGCTCAACAGCCCGGTCGAATCGATGCAGTCGCTGCTGGATGAAGGCTTTGACGCGGTATTCGTCGGCTCCGGGGCGCCGAAAGGCAAGGAGCTCGACATTCCCGGACGGCAGGAAGCCGATGCCAACATCCATATCGGCATCGAGTGGCTGGAAGCGGTCGCGTTCGGCCACACCGAGGCCATCGGCCGCAAGGTGCTGATCATCGGCGTGGGCAACACCGCAATGGACTGTTGCAGGACCAGCCTCAGGCTGGGCGCCGACGACGTCAGGGTCATGGCACGCAAGCCGCGCGATTTCTTCAAGGCCTCGGACTGGGAACTCGAAGACGCCGAGGAAGAGCAGGTCGAGATCGTCATCAACCGCAGCCCGAAGAAATTCGTGGTCGAGGAGGGCAAGCTCACCGGCATGGTCTTCGAGGTCATGGAATACGCCATCGAAAACGGCCGCATCACCGATACTCGCGTGACCGGCGAAGAATTCCTCGCGGCCGACGACGTGATCCTGGCGATCGGCCAGGAAACCGCTTTCCCCTGGATCGAGCGCGATATCGGCATCGAATTCAACCAGTGGGACGAACCGGTCTGCGACCGCACCACGCATCAATCGACGCGGCCCGGTGTATTCTTCGGCGGCGATGCGGCGTTCGGCCCCGAAAACATCATCTGGGCCGTGGAGCACGGCCACCAGGCCGCGATCTCCATCCACAACTACTGCAACGGCAAGCAGGTCGAGGATCGGCTGCCGCAGACCATGAACCTCGGCTCGCGCAAGATGGGCATACACGAGTGGAGCTATTCGAACTACTTCGAACCAATCGCACGGCGCAAGATGGAGCACGTGCCGCTGACCGAGCGGTTCCGCGAGCTCGATACCGAGGTGGAACTGGGCTTTACCGCCGAGCAGACCGCCTGCGAGGTCGAGCGCTGCCTGAACTGCGATATCCAGACCGTGTTCACCGACTCGCTTTGCATCGAGTGCGACGCCTGCATCGACATCTGCCCGACCCAGTGCCTGACGATCACCGAAAACGGCCGCGAGGAGGACGTCGGCGCGCGCCTGACCGCAGCGCCGAAGAACCCGGACCAGCCGATGTACATTTCCGACCAGCTCGAGCAGACCGGCCGCATCATGGTCAAGGACGAAAACGTCTGTGTCCACTGCGGGCTGTGCGCCGAGCGCTGCCCCACCGCGGCCTGGGACATGCAGAAATCGATTCTCGGCATCCCGTACGCAAAAGACCACGACGTCATGCCCATTGCAAAGGTCGGGTCTTGATTCAAAAGCGGTCCGCAGATTACACGGATTGAACACAGCGAGCCGTCCGGTTTCAAAGCCTTTCTTTTCATATCCGTGTAAATCTGTGCAATCTGTGGATAGCTTTCAAAGACTCAAGGGAACAGCATGACTTCAGGCAACACGCGTACCAACGACTTCGTCCTCAAGATCGCCACGGTCAACGGCACCGGGTCGGCCAGCGCCAACGGTCTGCTGATGAAGGCACTGTTCCGGATGGGCATTCCGGTGACCGGCAAGAACATGTTCCCGTCCAACATCCAGGGTCTGCCGACCTGGTACGAGATCCGCGCCAGCCAAGAAGGCTACAACGCACGCACCGGCCGGGTCGACGTGATGGTCGCGATGAACGCGCAGACCTATTCGAAAGACCTGGCCGAAGTCAGCCACGGCGGCTACCTGATCTACGACTCGACCTGGCCGCGCGACGAGCAGTTGTCACGCGACGGCGTGAGCGTACTCGGGATTCCGCTTTCGAAGATGGTCAACGAGCATTTCGAGGGCTCGCGCGTGCGCACGCTGATGAAGAACATCGCCTACGTCGGGGCGCTGTGCGCGCTGATGGAAATCGACCGCGAGATCGTACGCACGCTGCTCGAGGAGACCTTCGCTGCAAAGCCGAAGCTGGTCGAGCCCAACTTCAAGGCCGTGACGCTCGGTTACGATT
The DNA here is from genome assembly GCA_018334995.1 of Wenzhouxiangellaceae bacterium. Taxonomy (GTDB): domain Bacteria; phylum Pseudomonadota; class Gammaproteobacteria; order Xanthomonadales; family Wenzhouxiangellaceae. The sequence goes on along the minus strand of JAGXKW010000019.1, from coordinate 38,262 downwards.
ATGCGCGCGAGCACTTCGACTGTCCGCTCCCGGTGTGTGCCGGGAAAATGGACGCCACGGCCGGCAAGATCCTGATCGAGGGCAACGCCGCCGCGGCGCTGGGCTGCCTGTACGCCGGCGCGACGGTGGGTGCCTGGTACCCGATCACGCCTTCGACCTCGGTGATGGACGCCTTCCAGGGCTTTTGCGACAAGTACCGCAAGGACCCGGAGACCGGCGAGAACCGCTTCTGCATCGTCCAGGCCGAGGACGAGCTGGCCGCTGCCGGCATGGTTGTCGGTGCCGGCTGGGCCGGGGCGCGCGCATTCACGCCGACCTCCGGGCCGGGCATTTCGCTGATGAGCGAGTTCATCGGCTTCGCCTACTACACCGAGATTCCGGCCGTGTTCTTCGACATCCAGCGCGTCGGGCCTTCCACCGGCATGCCCACGCGCACCCAGCAGTGCGACGTGATGCTGGCAGCCTTCGCATCGCACGGCGATACCCGCCATCCCGTGCTGTTCCCGTCCGACCCGAAGGAGTGCTTCGAGCTGGCGGTCAGCGCGTTCGACCTGGCCGAACGACTGCAAACGCCGGTATTCGTGCTCTCCGACCTCGACATCGGGATGAACGACTGGATGGTCGACGAACTGCAATGGGACGATGCCTACCGTCCCGACCGCGGCAAGGTGCTGACCGACGCGGACCTGGCGGAAATCAAGCATTTCCACCGTTTTCGCGACGTCGACGGCGACGGCATCGCGTACCGCACCCTGCCCGGCTCGGACCGCAAGGGCAGCTATTTCGTGCGCGGCTCCGGCCACAACCAGTATGGCGGCTATACCGAAGACGCCGACGAATACAGGCAGGTCGTCGACCGACTGAAACTCAAGTGGGAGAGCGCCCGGGGCCTGGTGCCCGGGGCCCTGGAACGCAAGGCGCCGTCCCGAACCGATATCGGCATCATCGCGTTCGGTTCGTCGCACGGCGCCACGCTCGAGGCGCTGGACCGGCTGGCCGCCGACGGCGTTGCAGTCGATTACCTCAGGCTTCGCGCGTTTCCATTCGGCGACGAAGTCGAGGCTTTCCTCAAGGCCCACCGCACCGTTTTCGTGCTGGAGCAGAACCGCGACGCACAGATGCGCAGCCTTCTGAAGATCGAACTGGACGCGGACCCGCAAAAACTGATCTCCATACTCCACTACAACGGTCTGCCGGTGACGTCGGAGATGATCATCGAACGCATCGGCGACTACATCAGACAGGAAGCCGTGGCATGAGCTATATCGCCAAACCGAAGGTCTCGTGGGCCGGACAGGAAAGGAACAGCCTCGGGCTGACACTGGCCGACTACGAAGGCGGCCTTTCGACGCTGTGCGCCGGATGCGGCCACGATTCGATCACCGCGGCTCTGGTGCGGGGGTTCTGGGAACTGGGCCTCGAACCCGAGCAGGTCATCAAGCTGTCCGGCATTGGCTGTTCGTCCAAGACGCCGGCTTACTTTCTCTCCGGGGCGCACGGCTTCAACTCGGTGCACGGGCGCATGCCGTCGGTGGCCACCGGCGCCCAGGCCGCCCGAAGAGACCTGATCGCCGTCGGCATTTCCGGCGATGGCGATTCGCTGTCGATCGGCTTCGGCCAATTCGCCCACGCGGTGCGGCGCAACCTCAACGTGCTCTACATCATCGAAAACAACGGGGTCTACGGCCTGACCAAGGGCCAGTTCTCGGCCTCGGCCGACCCGGGCAGCAAAGCCAAAAAGGGCGCGGCAAATCGCAACCAGGCAATCGATCCGGTCGCCACCGCCATCACGCTGGGCGGCAGCTTCGCGGCGCGGTCGTTTTCCGGCGACAAGAAACAGCTTGTCCCGCTGATCAAGGCCGGCCTGATGCACCCGGGCTGCGCGGTCATCGACGTGGTTTCACCGTGTGTGACCTTCAACGACCACGAGGGCTCGACCAAGTCCTACGCCTGGACCCGCCAGCATCTGCACGCCACCGTCGAGGCCGATTACGTGCCGCCGTCGACCGAGATCCAGGTCGACTACGACGATGGCGCACATACCGACGTGAATCTGCACGACGGCTCGGTTCTCCGGCTCAAGAAGACCGATCCCGACTACGATCCTTCCAATCGCGCCGGGGCGCTGGACTTTCTCGAAGCCCACCGCGCACGCGCCGAGGTCGTCACCGGCCTGCTCTACATCGACCCGGATCTGCCGACCTTCCACGACATCGCCGGCACTTCGAAGCAACCGCTGACGCAGCACGAATTCGAGGACCTCAGTCCGGGCGCCGATGCGCTGGCCGAGCTGCAGAAGGGATTGCGCTGATCGCACCGCCGATAAATATCGCGGTCGGGTGACCGCTCCTCCGGAAAAATCGGTCCGTTCGGCAGGTCACGTTTGCGGCTCGGGACACCGGCGCACAACCCTTCGTTGCGCCCCTTCGTGACCGAATATACTCCGGGAACACGCCCGATCCGATCCGCCCATGCCCGACAATAATAATGATTACACGATGTATGGTGCCGAATTTTCGCTCTACTCGGGCAAGCTCCGCAGCTACCTGCGCAAGAAAGGCATTCCGTTTACCGAACGATCGCCATCGGTGCTGACCTACAGGCGCTTCATCGTGCCGCGCACCGGAGTGAGATTCATTCCGGTGCTGCACACGCCCGAAAACGCGGTGCTGCAGGACACCACGGCGACCATCGACGCGCTGGAACCGCGCTTCCCCGAACGCAGCGTTTACCCCGCCACGCCGCGCCAGCGCCTGGCCGCGCTGTTGCTGGAACTCTACGGCGACGAGTGGCTGCTGATCCCGGCAATGCACTACCGCTGGAATTTTCCGCAGGACAACCTGCCGTTCGTCCACCAGGAATTCGGCGACATGGCCTTTCCGTGGTTTCCGAAGTACATCCGGCGCGCGCTGGGCAGGCGTCTCGGCGCGCGCTTCCAGGATTTCGTGCCCCGGCTGGGCATTACCGAGCCGATGCGTCCGGCAATCGAGCGTTCTTACCAGCAGTTGCTGGCAGCGTTGGACGCACACTTTGCCGAGCACGGCTTCCTGTTCGGCGGCCGGCCCTCGATCGGCGACTTCGGCATGATCGGGCCGCTGTATGCGCACCTCTACCGCGACCCCTTTCCGGGTCGCATGATGCGCGAAAAGGCGCCCAACGTCGCCGCCTGGGTCGAGCGCATGATGGCCCCGGAACCGGCCGACGGCGAATTCCTGTCCGGCGACGCGATCCCCGAAACGCTGTGGCCGGTATTGACGCGCATGGCGCGCGAGCAGGTGCCGGTGCTGGTCGACACCGAGTGGCAGCTGGGCGAATGGCGCCGGAACAATCCCGACACGCGCGAAATACCGCGGGTGCTGGGCGAGAACCGGTTCGAGATCGACGGCGCGGTCGGCCGGCGCATGGTGCTGCCGCATGCGCTGTGGCGCTGGCAGCGCCCGCGCGACTACTACCAGGGCCTGCCGGCCGAATCACGCGCCGCGGCGGCCGACGTCGCCCGACGACTGGGCCTGCGCGTGGCGCTGGGCGCCCGGCCCGGATGCCGCGTGACCCGCCGTGACAACCGGTTCATCATTGAAACTTGATACTATCCGGTGTGGTCTACATATTGTCGAATGACAATCATTCCGGTCAGCCGACCGGCAGAGATTGCCGTTTGATCCATTTCATTCCGAGGTAAATGCATGAACGACAGAATCAGAGCAGCCAGCATCGAGCGTACCGGCACTGGCGCACGCGAAATCGACGACGAGGCACGCCAGGTGTTGCGCAACACCTGGAATCTGCTGGCCTTGACCCTGCTGTTCTCGGCCGGCACGGCGCTGATGTCCATGGCCAACGACTGGCCGCATCCGGGCCTGGCCATCACGTTGATCGGCTATTTCGGCCTCCTGTTCCTGACCATGTACCTGCGCAACTCCGCCTGGGGTCTGCTCAGCGTGTTCGCGCTGACCGGCTTCATGGGCCTGACCATCGGGCCCATCATCAGCATGTACCTGGCCGCGTTCAGCAACGGCCACGAACTGGTCATCTCGGCCCTGGGAGCGACCGGTGTGACGTTCTTCGCGCTGTCGGCGTTCGCGGTCACGACCAAGAAGGATTTCAGCTTCATGGGTTCGTTCCTGTTCGCCGGCATCCTGGTGGCCTTTTTGGCGGGCCTGGCCGCGGCGATCTTCAACCTGGGCGCGCTGGGGCTGGTGGTTTCGGCCATGTTCTCGATCCTGATGTGCGGCCTCATCGTCTACCAGACACAGCAGATCGTCCAGGGCGGCGAACGCAACTACATCATGGCCACGGTGACGCTGTTCGTGTCCATCTACAACCTGTTCATGAGTCTGCTGCATCTGTTGGGATTCTTCTTCGGCGAAGAATGACCGGAGCCTTTCAAGACGACTGCGCAAGCCGCGGACGGCGCTCGCTGCGTTTTAAGAAGGCTTCTTGTCGAATCGACTGACGGTGGCCCACCAGGCGCCCGCTCGCTACGTTCATCGGCGATTTCTCCCAATTTTCCGGATCCGGCTGGATTCCACGCCGTAGGAGCCTGCCCCCGCAGGCGAAGCTCCTTGGGCACTTTCGGGGGCGATCGCCTGCAGGCAGGCTGCTGCGGGAGAATGCTGCCGGCCAATGCCTGGCTTGGCCCGCGCTGCGGGCCCTGCTAGAATCTCGTTCTGACCGTTCTCCGCCGGCCGCCGTGCCGGCGGACTTGTTGAGGTTTTGCCATGACGATCATTCAGAAGCTCGAACAGCTGCGCTCCGCAGGCGGAGAAATCCGCACCCATGGGCTCCCCGACAACGTGCTCGAGCGCTTCGCGGCGCATGACCGGCGGCTCGAGCAAGCCGTCGACCAGGCGCTGGGCGTGGCCGAATGCTGGAAGTCGGCCTACCCCGAGCTCTGGAAAGCCGACGACACGGCCCAGCAGGCCGAGCTGCAGGCGGGCTACGTGAATTTCTACGCCGACGACGCGGTCAATCCGTACGTGGCGCTGGCGGCCAAGGGCCCGTGGATCGTCACCAGCAAGGGCGCCGTGCTCCACGATTCCGGCGGCTACGGGATGCTGGGCTTCGGTCATGCGCCGGATTCGGTGCTGCAGGCCATGAACCAGCCGCACGCGATGGCCAACGTGATGACGCCGAGCTTCAGTCACTTGCGCTTCGTCGAGGCGTTGCGCGCCGAACTGGGCCACACGCGCGTCGACGGCTGTCCGTTCGATCGCTTCCTGTGCATGAACTCCGGTTCCGAGGCGGTCACCGTGGCCGGAAGGATCGCCGACATCAACGCCAAGTACATGACCGATCCCGGCGGGCCGCGCGAGGGTGCCAGGATCAAGCGTCTTTCGCTGACCGGGGGCTTTCACGGCCGCACCGATCGCCCGGCGCGCTACTCGCATTCCACCCGCAGCGCCTACGTCAAGCACCTCGCGTCTTTTCGCGAAGACGACAGCCTGGTCACGGTCGAGCCCAACGACATCGAACACCTGGTACGGATCTTCGAATGGGCCGACGCCAACAACGTGTTCTTCGAGGCCGTGTTCATGGAACCGGTGATGGGCGAAGGCAACCCGGGCGCTGCGCTGGATCCCGAGTTCTATCGCAAAGCCCGCGCGCTGGCGACCGCCCACGGAACGCTGCTGCTGGTCGACTCGATCCAGGCCGGCCTGCGCGCGCAGGGCGTCCTGTCCATCGTCGACTATCCCGGCTACCAGGATCTCCAGGCCCCGGACCTGGAAACCTGGTCCAAGGCCCTCAACGCCGGCCAATACCCGCTGTCGGTGCTGGGCATGAACGAGCACGCCTCGGCGATCTACCGGAAAGGCGTCTACGGGAACACCATGACCACCAACCCGCGCGCGCTGGATGTGGCCACGACGGTACTGGGCATGATCACGCCTGAAATCCGGTCGAACATCGTCGAGCGCGGACGCGAATTCGTCGAGAAATTCGAACGCCTGGCCGACGACATGGACGGCCGCATCACGCGCGTCCAGGGTACCGGCCTGCTGTTCTCGGTAGAACTGGACGCCAGCCGATACAAGGCCTACGGTGAAAATTCCACCGAGGAATACCTGCGCATTCACGGCATCAACGTCATCCACGGCGGCGAAAACTCGCTGCGCTACACGCCTGCTTTCACCACCACCTCGGCAGAAGTCGACCTGATCGTCGAAGCCACGCGCGACGCGTTGTTGAACGGACCCGTGAAACGGGTTGAAGAGGCCGCCTGAGGTCCGCCTCTTCTTCATGCCGGGATGCACCCTGGCCGGATCAGGGAGCACGCTCGCCGAGTGGCGGTGGCTTTTTTAGGCAACATCAACTGCAACTTCAAAGACGGTTTCGCCGCCGGCTGCGCCGGCTTTGGCGAGTTACTTCTTGGCGCCCCAAGAAGTAACCAAGAAACGCTGCACGGCGACGCCGCCGGTCCTGCGGCTGCTGGCGCAGCCTCCGGCCCGGTTCCCTGCGTTTCTCGCCACGAACGGCCGGTTCCGAACTCGCTCCCTTCGGTCGCTCAGACATGCGGAACCGGACTTCTCCGTTCGCGGCTGCGATACTCGGCGGCGGCGACGGCGGAGAGCGGGCTCATCACGTGTGTTGGTCATTTGCAACACGCACCCAACGTTCGGCGGCCGCCCATCTGCCTCGAAGGCGCCGAGAAGCGCAGGGCCGGGCAAAAAAAGACGCGCAGCATGTCTGAGCGACCGAAGAGAGCGACTTCGGCGCGTCCCGCCCGGACCGAGCATCGCAGGGGACCCGGCGGCCGCCGCGCCGTCCTACTCCGCGGCGCGCAACAGCTCGTTGACCGAAGTGCGCGAACGCGTCTTCTCGTCGACCTGCTTGACGATGATCGCGGCATTCAGGCTGTGACTGCCGTCTGCCGCCGGAAGACTCCCGGCCACGACGACCGCACCGGGCGGGACGCGGCCCGTGATGGTTTCGCCGGTTTCGCGGTTGTAGATGCGCGTCGACTGGCCGAGGAACACCCCCATGCCGATGACCGCGCCCTTCTCCACGATCACGCCTTCGACCACTTCGGACCGGGCGCCGATGAAGCAGCCGTCCTCGACGATGGTCGGGCTGGCCTGCAGCGGTTCGAGCACGCCGCCGATGCCGGCGCCGCCGGAAATGTGGACGTTCGATCCGATCTGGGCGCAGGAACCTACCGTGGCCCAGGTATCGATCATGCTGCCGGGACCGATCCAGGCGCCGATGTTGACGTAGCTGGGCATCAGGACCACGTCGCTGCCGATATGGGCGCCCTGGCGCACGGTGGCCGGCGGCACAACGCGCGCGCCGCAGTCTTCCACCGCATCGCTGGCGTCGCGAAAACGCAGATCCACCTTGTCGAAATAATTGCGCGTGCTCCCGTGCACGACCTTGTTCCAGCTGATTCGGAAATGCAGCAGGATGGCCTGCTTGACCCAGGCATTGACGCGCCAGCCCGATTCGCCGGGCTCGGCCACGCGCAGGTGCCCCCGTTCGAGTCGCGCCAGGATCTCGTCGACCGCTTCACGCAATTCGGGATCGCAGACGCCGGGCTTGAGTTCGTCGCGTTCGGCCCAGCCGGCCTCGACGATCGACTGCAGCTGCTCGTTATCCATTCTCATCGGTCGCTCCAGTTTCGAACACCTGTTGAACCGCAACTGAATGCAGGCATAGGTCGGATCAGCCAAGCGTAATCCGACATGCCAGGGCGCTGCTAAGGCAGAAATGTCGGGTTACGGGTTACGGCCTTCGGCCCCGGATCAAAGCCTGCCCTTGACCCCGATCGAGGGTCCGGGGAGGCTCCAACCCGACCCACCGGGATCCGCGTGCATCTGCGTAATCTGTGGTTCGCTTTTCTCCGACCGGGCTCCCATTGTCTACGGATCCAGCCGCTGGCGCAATTCGACTTCCAGCCGCTGGCGGGCCTGCTCGTCCAGGGCAGCACCGGCCCGTGTCGAGATGACGAACACGTCTTCGACGCGCTGACCGAACGTGGCGATGCGCGCGTCGTGCAACCGGATGCCCGCGCCCAGCAGGCTTTCGGCGATCGCCGAGAGCAATCCGGGCCGGTCGGTGGTGGCGATCTCCAGCCGGGTCATGCCGCTGGCGGCGGCGAACGAAATCTCGCATCGGCGCATGAAGTGGCGCAGCCGTCGTGGTATGGGGCGTCCAGGCAGCGGGCGGATGTTCCGCTGGCCGAGCTGTTCGAGCAGCGCGCGCTGCAGACGGGCGGTATCCGAATGGTTCAGCGCCCGGGCATTGGCGTCCATGATCTGGAACAGGTTCCAGCTGTGCGCGTCGGCGGTGGTGGCGATGCGCGCCGCCAGCACATTGAGCTCCATGCGGTCGAACTCGCGGGCGGTGAGCGCGAACAAACCGTCGAAATCATCGGCGAAGACGAATACTTCGGTGATGCCCTTCTGCTCGAGGTTGCGGCAGGCCACCCTGGGTACCCCGCCGTCGCCCAGGACCTGCGCGGCGCTCCAGGCCAGCTGGTCGGCATCCAGCCGGACGATCGCCTCGATCGGCAAGCACGCCAGGCAGGCCTGCACCCGGTCCAGGGCAAACCCGCCCTCGGCCAGCATGCTTCCTGCCTCGTCGCAAAGCTCGCCGGCCAGTTCGGTCTTGTCGTGCTTCTCGTCGGGTCCGGCGCGGAAATGCGCCTCGGTCGCCACGAACAGCTCGCGCAAAAGCGAATCCTTCCACGAGTTCCAGAGCTTGGGCCGGGTCGCGGCGATATCGGCCACGGTCAGCACGAAAAGATGCTCGAGCCGGCGCATGTCGACCACCGCCCGCGCGAATTCGTCGACCACCGCCGGATCGGAAATGTCGCGACGCTGGGCGGTCATGGACATCAGGAGATGGTCCTCGACCAGCCAGCAGACCAGGTCACGGTCGGCTTCCGGCATCTCCAGCGCGTTGACGAACGAGCGCGCATCGTCGGCGCCAAGCTCGGAGTGGTCCCCGCCGCGGCCCTTGGCGATGTCGTGGAACAGCGCGGCCAGGTAGAGCACTTCCGGGCGCTCGATGCGCTTGAAGATCTCGATGGCGTTGGCAAACAGTTCCGCGTTCCGGCCGGTCGCGATACGCCGGAGGTTGCGGATCACGAACAGAATGTGCTGGTCGACGGTATAGACGTGAAACAGATCGAACTGCATGCGCCCGGTGATGCGCGCGAACGCCGGGATAAGCGCGGCGAGAATCCCGTAGCGGTTCATGCGCTCGAGCTGGGCGTATACCCGGCACTCGCGCCTGAGCAGTTGCAGAAACAGCGCGAGGTTGTCGGGATCGCTGCGGAATTCCGCATCGATCAGGTACAGGTGCTCGCGGATCAGCCGGATGGTCGAGGCGCGGACGCCGCGGATCTCGGGGTTGTCGGCCAGCACCAGGAACAGGCGTAGCAACAGGTCGGGCTGGCGCACGAACGCCTGCTCATCGATCAGTTCCAGGTAGCCGTGGCGCAGGTGAAAGTTCTCGTCTATGGTCGCCGAAGGCAGGTGCCGGCGGCCGGACAGGAGTTCTTCCTCGAAGATCTGGAGCATCTGTTCGTTGAGCCGCTCGACGTGCATCACCGTGCGGTAGTAGCGCTGCATGAAGGCTTCGACGGCGCTGTTGTCGTCGGGCGCGTCGAAGCCGAAGGTGGCGGCCAGCTTGCGCTGGTAGTCGAACAGCAGCCGTTCTTCGGCGCGGCCGGAAATCTCGTGCAGGGCCCAGCGAATCTCCCACAGGCGATTGCGCGCCTCGACCAGGTCCTCGTGCTCGCGCTCGGAAAGAAAGTCGTTCTCGACCAGCCCGTGCAGCGTCGACGTGCCGAAATGGCGCTGGGCGACCCAGGCGACCATCTGGATGTCGCGCAGCCCGCCCGGACCGTTCTTGATGTCGGGCTCGAGGTTGTAGACCGTATCCTCGAACTGGTCATGGCGCTGCTGCTGCTCCAGCGACTTGGCGGCGAAAAATTCGTCGGCCGGCCACAGCGCCGGCGCGTCGGTGGCCTCGCGCATCTGCGTGAACAACCCGCCGTCGCCGTCGATCAGGCGCGATTCCATCAGGTTGGTCGCCACGCCGACGTCCGCGGCGGCCTGTTCGATGCACTCGGTCACCGTCCTGACGCCGTGGCCGGGATGCAGGTCCGCGTCCCACAGCGCGCGCACGAAATCCTCCAGCGCCGCATCGGGCCGCGCGGCGGCGTCGGGACACAGAATCAGCAGATCGGCGTCGGAATGCGGGTGCAGCTCGCCGCGGCCGAATCCGCCGACGGCGATCAGTTCCAGCCCGGAGTGTTCGCCCAGCGTGCCCTGCCAGGCGGTGAGCACGAGCTGTTCGATCACCCAGGCGCGTGCCTGGACCAGGTCCCGGATATCGGTCCTGCGCGCGAATGCATCGGCCAGCACGCCGTCGGCATGGCGGCGCGCCTCGGCCAATCCAGTCGACATGCGTTCGGGTGCGGTCCGCAGTGCCTCGAGTTCATTGAGATCCAGGCAATTGCGCGATGCCGGCGGCGCCAGGAGACGGTCTATCAAAGCGGATCTTCGGGCAACCGGGTCAGCACGTCCACGCCGTCATCGGTGACGGCCATGGTGTGCTCCCACTGTGCCGACAGGCTCCTGTCCTTGGTCAGTACGGTCCAGCCATCGGCCAGCAGGCGCGTGGCGGGCTTGCCCAGATTGACCATCGGTTCGATGGTGAACGTCATTCCGGGCTCCAGCATCACGCCCTTGCCCGGCGTGCCGTAATGCAGCACCTGCGGCGGCTCGTGGAAACCGCGCCCGATGCCGTGGCCGCAGTATTCGCGCACCACCGAGCAGCGCTGTCCCTCGGCGTATTTCTGGATGGCGTGCCCGATGTCGCCCAGCGTCACCCCGGGGCGGACCATCTCGATGCCGGTCACCATCGCGCGGTGGGCGACGTCGCAGACGCGCCGGGCCTTGATCGACGGCTCGCCAACGTAGAACATCTTGCTGGTGTCGCCGTGCCAGCCATCCTGGATGACGGTCACGTCGATGTTGAGAATGTCGCCGTCCTTGAGCACCCGGTCACCCGGAATGCCATGGCAGACGACGTGATTGACCGAAGTGCAGACCGACTTGGGAAAGCCGCGGTAGTTCAGCGGCGCCGGCACCGCGTCGAGCTCATCGACGATATAGGCGTGGCAGATGGCGTCCAGCTCGCCGGTGGTCACGCCGGGCCTGACGTGTTCGGCGATCATCTTCAGCACGCTGCCGGCCTCCCGGCCGGCGACCCGCATCGCCTCGATCTCTTCGGCGGTCTTGATATGAATCCCGTGACTTTCCGGGTTGGAATGCATTTTTCGACTGCAACGTCATGAACAGGCTCCGCATTCTAGCGCATCGGCATCGGTACCACCGCAGCGCGGCTGCCGACGACGAACCATGACTAGTGGCCCATGCCTTCCGGCACTGGCCGCAAGGCGTTGCAAATGCGACTATTTGCCGCAATGTTCACCCAGGCGTACGTACGCTTCCAAAAATGTCAAAACTGCTGAAAATCGTAGCGCCCGTCGCCATTCTCGCCGTCGCCGTGACCGCCGCGGTGATGATCGCGCGATCCGGTGACGAACCCGAGCGCGAGGAACCGACACAGGCCGCGCTGCTGGTCGACGTCGTCGCACCGGAAATCAAGCGCGGCAGCTTCATCATTCGGGCCCAGGGATCGGTCACGCCGCGCATCGAGACCAGCCTGGTTTCGGAAGTCTCCGGCAAGATCGACTGGATGTCGGAAGACTACGTCGCCGGCGGCGTATTCTCCGAAGGCCAGCAGCTGGCGCGCATCGACCCCAGCGATTATGAAACGGCGCTGTTGGCCGCAGAAGCCGAACTGGCTTCGGCCCGGGCCACGCTGGCCGACGAACAGGCGCGCTCCGATGCCGCGCGCGAGGACTTCCGCCGGCTCTACGGCGACACCAGAAAACCCACCGACCTGCTGTTGCGCCTGCCCCAGGTTGCGCGCGCCAGGGCCGCCGTGCAGGCTCGAGAGGCCGCCGTCGAGCGTGCGCGCAGGGATCTGGAGCGCACGAAGATCACGCTTCCGTTCGACGGCATGATTCGCGAGCGGGATGCCAACCTCGGCCAGTACGTCACCACCGGCGCCACGCTGGGCAAGGCGTTTTCCACCGAAAGGGCCGAGGTTCGACTGCCCATTTCGGAAACCGATCTGGCGTTTCTCGACATTCCCATGACCGAATCCGGCACAACCATCGACCGCCCGGTGACGCTGGTGGGCTCCGTTGCAGGCCAGCCCGCCCGCTGGAAAGCGCAGCTGGTGCGCACCGAGGGGGTCGTCGACAGGAATACCCGTCTGACCTACCTGGTCGCCGAGGTCACCGACCCCTACGGCCTGAAGGCGAACACCGAGCGGCCGGCACTGCCGATGGGCACGTTCGTCGAGGCCGAAATTCCCGGCCGCGACGCCAGCGGTCTGGTTCTGCTTCCGGCCCAGGCGCTCCACGAAGGCAACCGGGTCTACCTGGCCGACGAGAACGACGAACTGGAAGTCCGCAAGGTCGAGATCGTGCGCGCAACGCCGCGCGAGGTCTACGTCAGCGGTCGGCTCGACGCCGACGACCGCGTGATCACCACCGCGATTCCGGCGCCGGTGCCCGGGCTCAAGCTCAACGTTCGGCAAGCCGATCCGGAAGAACCCCGCCTGCGCATCCTGCCTTCCGGCGAACTCGCCGCAGGCGACGATCCGGGCGGCGCCGGAGAGGCCCCATGACCGACCGCGGCTGGTACGGCAACATCATTGCCTGGTTCGCGCACAACTCGGTCGCGGCCAACCTGCTGATGCTGGCCCTCATCATCGGCGGCGTATTCACCGCCATCACGATCACCAAGGAAGTCCAGCCGCGCATCGAGACCAACTACATCAACGTCAGCGTGCCGTATCGCGGCGCCACGCCGCGCGATGTGGAAGAAGGTGTCCTGATCAAGATCGAGGAAGCCATCCAGGATCTCGACGGAATTCGCGAAATCATCGCCACGGCGCGCGAGGGCTCCGGCCGGGTGACAATCGAGGTGGATCCCGATTACGACGTCATCGAAGTGCTCGACAACGTCAAGATCCGGGTCGACTCGATCTCGACCTTCCCGGCCGAGACCGAGCGGCCGACCTACGACCGCAGCACCTTCACCCAGGAAGTGGTCTGGGTCAGCGTGTTCGGGGACGTGCCCGAACGCACCCTCAAGGAGGTCGCGCGCCAGATGCGCGACGAGATCACCCAGCTGTCGTCGGTGACCCGGGCCGAACTGGTCGGCGACCGGGCCTACGAAATCGGCATCGAAGTCAGCGAAGACACTTTGCGCAAATACGACCTGACGCTGGCCGAAGTCGCCCGGGCCGTGCGCGGTTCATCGCTGGATCTGCCGGGCGGCCGTATCGAGGCGGCCGGCGGCGACATCCTGCTGCGCACCATGGGCCAGGCCTACGTCGGTCGCGATTTCGCCGATATCGTGATTCGCACCAATCCGGACGGCTCGCGGATCCTGCTCAAGGACATCGCCGAAATCAAGGATTCATTCGTCGAGCGCGAACGCTACGCGCAGCACAACGGCAAGCCGGCCGTGGCCATTCGGGTCCTGAGCGTCGGTGAACAGGACGCGCTGGCCGCATCCGAGGCGGTGCGCGAGTTCGTCGAGGATCGACAGCGGGTGTTGCCCGAGGGCATCAGCATCGACTGGTGGGCCGACATCGCCTATTACCTGAAAGACCGCCTGGAGATGATGACCAAGAACCTGGCCGTGGGCGCACTGCTGGTGTTCCTGATCCTGACGCTGTTCCTGCGTCTGAAGCTTGCCTTCTGGGTCATGGTCGGGCTGCTGGTGGCCTTCGCCGGCACGGTGTTCATGCTCCCGATGGTCGGCGTGACCATCAACATGATCAGCCTGTTCGGCTTCCTGGTCGTACTCGGCATCGTGGTCGACGACGCCATCGTCATCGGGGAATCGGCGTATACGGAAATCCGCGCGAAAGGGCATTCGGTCGACAACGTCGTCAACGGCACCATGAAGGTCGCCATCCCGGCCACGTTCGGCGTGCTGACCACGATCGCGGCCTTTGTGCCCATCCTGCTGGTATCGGGCATTTCCGGCCAGTTCTTCGCCGCCATCGGCTGGGTCGTCGTCATCGCGCTGGGGATGTCGCTGGTGGAATCCAAGCTGATCCTGCCGGCCCACCTGGCGCACATGAAGGTCCGGACTTACGACGCGAACACGGAAAATCGCCTGATTCGCTTCCAGCGGCGGTTCGCCGACGGCCTGCACAAGTTCGTCGATCGCTTTTACCTGCCGTCGCTCGGCGTCCTGCTGCGCAACCGCTACATCACGCTGGCAAGCTTCATCGGCGTGCTGGTGCTGTCGATCGGCTTCATCGCCGGACCTTTCATGCGCGTGGTCTTCTTTCCCGACGTCGCCGGCGACTTCATGCGCGTGGATCTCGAAATGAACGACGGGACCCCGGCCTACGTCACGCACAACGCCATGGATCACCTGCGCGAGTCGCTGGAGCGGGTCGATGAACAGATGCAGGAAGACTTTGAACTCGACGGCGACGTGATCCGCACCGTGTTCGCGTGGTCGGGTTCGGATACGACCGGCGGCATGCTGGTGGAACTGCACCGCACCGACGACCCGCGGCTGGGCACCAAGGAAATCGAGCGCCGCTGGCGCGAGGAGGTCGGCCAGATCGCCGGCGCCCGGGGCCTGCGCATCGGCGGCGCCGGCGGTCCGGGCGGCGAAGGCCCCGACCTGTCCTTCCAGCTGGTCGGGCGCAACCTGGCCCAACTGGAATCGGCGGCCGACGAGCTGGAAAAGGCGGTACGCAATTTCCAGGGCACCTTCGACGTGCGCAACAGCTTCGACGGCGGCATCCGCGAACTGCAGATCCGGATCAAGCCCGAAGCCGAGGTGCTGGGACTCAATCAGCAGGACCTGGCGCGCCAGATCCGCCAGGCATTCTTCGGCGAGGAAGTCCAGCGCATCCAGCGCGGCCAGGACGACGTGCGCGTGATGGTGCGCTATCCGCGCGAGCAGCGTACCTCACAGGGCTATCTCGAAGACATGCGGATTCGCACGCCGGACGGCCAGGAAGTGCCGTTCAACGCGGTCGCCGAGCTTGAGATGGGCTCGAGCCCGTCGACGATTCGCCGCTACAACCGCGAGCGGTCGATCAGCATCACGGCCCGCATCGACAAGGACATCGCCGAGCCGGGCGAAATCACGCGCGAACTGACCAACGAGACCCTGCCGGAAATCGTCACCGGACATTCCGGCGTGGACTACCGTCTTTCCGGTCAGACCCGCGACACCCGCGAACTGTCTCAGGAGCTGATCGCCGGCACCATCTTCGCGATGTTCCTGATTTACGCCCTGATCGCGATTCCGCTGCGCTCCTACCTGCAGCCACTGCTGATCATGTCGGTGATTCCGTTCGGCACCATCGGCGCGGTATTCGGCCACTGGGTACTGGGCATCCCGGTCAGCCTGCTGAGCATGTTCGGGATCATCGCCCTGGCCGGCGTCGTGGTCAACGACAGCCTGATCCTGGTCGATTTCGTCAACCATCACCGCAAGAACGGCGAGTCGCGAATCGAAGCCGCCCTGAAGGGCGCCAAGGCCCGTTTCCGCCCGATCATCCTGACCTCGGCGACCACCTTTCTCGGCCTGGCGCCCATCGTGTTCTTCGAAACCAGCCTGCAGGCGCAGCTGGTCGTGCCCATGGCCGCCTCGCTGGCCTTCGGCATCGTGTTCGCCACGCTGATCACGCTTGCGCTGATTCCGACGCTGTACCTGGTCGGCGACGACCTGACCCGGCTCGTCCAGCGGGTGCTGGGCCATCGCGAGCCCGCGGGCATGAGCGCCCATGCACGCAGCTGAGCACCCCCGCAGGCCGATGCTTTCACCTGCAGGAACGGCCTCCAGGCCGCGATCGGGTCCGACGACCGGTCGGCGTCTGGAGACGCCTCCTCGGCAAGGCGCGAGTGGATCTGGCAACGTTCCTCGCAGGCGCGGTCTCCAGGCCGCGAAAAATCGGCCTGTCGGCGCCGGAGACGCCCCCTGCGAAAGGCTGGCGCCATCGTGAGAGCGGTATCGGGCCGCGACCCGACCCGGGCATTGCTCAAACCGATGTATTCTTGCATCCGCCCAATATCTCCGACCAACTCCAGTGACCGCGAAACTCCAGGATCCGCCAACGGTAAGACAAATGCTCGCCCAGGCCGCCGCGGCGCTGGAAAGCCGGGGCGAGGCCGAACTGATTATCGGGCTTGCGCTGCAGCGGCCACGCGCCTGGCTGATCGCCCACGACGACGCCCGGCTCGAAGACCCCGATGTCGAGCGCATCGACGCGCTGGTGCGCAAACGCGCTGCGGGCATTCCCTTCGCCCACCTTTCCGGGGCGCGTGAGTTTTACGGGCGCGAGTTCAGGGTCGGTCCGGCCGTACTGATTCCGCGGCCCGAGACCGAACACCTTGTCGAATGGGCCCTGGCACTGGAATTGCCGGACAACGCCCGGGTCGCCGATGTCGGCACCGGGTCGGGCTGCATCATCCTGACGCTGGCCGCCGAACGACCCGGCTGGCAATGCACCGGTACGGATCTCAGCGCCGAGGCGCTGGCGGTGGCCGCCGATAACCGTGCACGATTCAAGCTGGAAGGCGTCACCCTGCTGCAGGGCGACCTGCTATCGCCGCTGGACGCGCGAACGTTCGACCTGATCGTGAGCAATCCCCCCTACGTGGCCGCGGACGACCCCCATCTGGAACAGGGCGACGTCCGCTTCGAACCCGATATCGCGCTGACCGCCGGGGCCGACGGCCTGGCGCTGATTCGCGCCCTGATCGAGCGCAGCCGGCACTTGCTTGCCCCCGGCGGCTGGCTGCTGATCGAACACGGCTACGACCAGGCCGAAGCGGTGCGCGAATTGTTCTGCAAGAACGGATACGAAAGCGTGGAATCGAAATCCGACCTGGCCGGCATCGAACGGGTGACGGGAGGCAAGATCCGATCGACACCCCCGTAGGCGCTTGCCCTGCAAGCGATTCGGCCGTCGTCTGGCGACGGATGATCGCCTGCACGGCAAGCTGATACGGAGTCCTAGTCGGTCTTTTCTACCCGAATGCTCGAACACACACCCCGATCAGCCCCCCGGAGAAAATGCCCAGGCCTAGCATGGCCAGGCCGTTGACGGACAGCACTGCGCGAAAGTCGATCGGCGCGGTGACCGGTGCGGTGCTTTCCGGCTCGTCGAAATACATCAGCTTGACCACGCGCAGGTAGTAGAACGCACCGATGACCGCGGTGATGACGGCCAGCACCGCCAACCCGACGAAGCCGGCCTGGATGGCCGCGGCAATGACCTGCCACTTGGCGAAGAAGCCGACGAAGACCGGAATGCCGGCCAGCGAGAACATGATCATCAGCATCATCAGGGCATACCACGGGCTGCGCTTGGCCAGACCCTTGAAGTCGTCCAGGTTCTCGGCCTCGATGCCGTTGCCCGAAAGCAGGATCATCACCGCGAAAGCGCCTGCAGACATCATCGCGTAGACGATGGTGTAGAACATGGCCGAGGCATATCCGGCCGGCGAGGCCGCCAGGATGCCCAGCAGGATGAAACCGACATGCGAGATGGTCGAATAGGCCAGCATGCGCTTGATGTTGCTTTGCGCGATCGCGACCACGTTGCCCAGGATCAGCGAGAGCGCGGCCAGAACGGCCAGCATTGCCTGCCAGTCCGCGTGCATGTTGCCCATGCCGTCGGCCAGCAGCCGGATGGCCAGCGCCAGGTAGCCGAGCTTGGGCAGCGACGAGATCAACAGCGTCACTGCTGCCGGTGCGCCCTGGTAGACGTCGGGCAGCCACATGTGGAAGGGAACGGCACCCAGCTTGAACGCGATCCCGACAACCATGAAGGCCAGGCCGAACGAAAGCATCAGATTGTCCGACATGCCGCCGGCCAGCGCCTGCGATATCTCGCCCAGCTGCAAGGTGCCGGTCGCACCGTAGACCAGGCTCATGCCGTACAGCAGGATGCCCGAGGCGAGCGAGCCCAGGATGAAGTACTTCATCGCCGCTTCCGAACCACTGGCCGAGTCGCGATCGATCGCGACCAGGGCATAGCTCGAAAGCGCCAGCAGCTCCAGGCCCAGGTACACGGTCACCAGGTTGGCCGCGGAAACCATGATCATCACGCCGAGCAGGGCGAACAGGCTGAGCGAATAGAACTCGCCCTTGAACAGTCCGGCAACGCGCAGGAAATGCTTTGCGTAGACGAACACGCCGGCCAGCACCAGGTAGGCGAACAGCTTGATGATGTCGCCGAAGCGGTCGCGCACGAAGGTTTCGCTGAACGCCAGCACAGAGTCGCCGACCGGCACCATGACGCGCAGCGTGATGATGGCGGCGAACACCAGCGTCAGCAGCGCGAGCGTGTGCGTCAGCCCCCGGCGCTGCTCGGTGATGAACAGGTCGGCCACCAGCACCACGCAGGCCATGGCGGCGACGAATATCTCAGGCAACGCCAGTTGAAGGTCGGAAAGTATCATTGGCTATTCTTCACGGGTTGATCTTCGTAGTCGTGATGTGGTCAACCAGGTTGGCCACGGAAGGTTCCATCATCTCGATCAGCGGGTACGGCCACAGTCCCAGGCCCAGCGTCAGCACCGCCAGCACCACCATCACCGTCCACTCGCGCGCATTCAGGTCGGAAAGCGACGCGACGTTGTCGTTGGCGACTTCGCCGTAGAACACCCGCTTGACCAGCCACAGGCTGTAGGACGCGCCCAGTATCAGCGTCATCGCGGCGAAGAATGCAAACCAGAAGTCGGCCTTGAACGCGGCCAGGATGACCATGAACTCGCCGACGAACCCGCTGGTGCCCGGCAGGCCGGAGTTGGCCATGAAGAACAGCACGGCAAACATCGCGAACCACGGCATGGTGTTGGCCACCCCGCCGTAGGCCGAGATTTCGCGGCTGTGAACCCGGTCATAGAGCACGCCTACGGCCAGGAACATCGCCCCGGAGATGAAGCCGTGCGAAATCATCTGCACCATCGCCCCGCTGATCCCCAGCACCGCCCCGTCGATCTGGCCGGTGTTCTGAACGATGGCGAAGGTCAGGAACATGCCCAGCGTGGCGAAGCCCATGTGCGAGATCGAACTGTAGGCGATCAGCTTCTTCATGTCGCGCTGGGCCAGCGCGACGAAACCGATGTAGACGATCGCGACCAGCGAAAGCCCGATGACCAGCCAGTCCAGCGCGGCCGCCCCGTCCGGGGCGATCGGCAGCGAGTACCGCACGAAGCCGTAACCGCCGATCTTGAGCATGACCGCGGCCAGCACCACCGAACCGCCGGTGGGCGCCTCGACGTGGGCGTCGGGCAGCCACGTGTGCACCGGCCACATCGGCACCTTGACCGCAAACGCGATCAGGAAGGCCAGGAAGATCCAGATCTGCGCGTTCAGCGAAAGCGGCAACTGGTGCAGGTCCGCGACGGCGAAGCTGCCGGCCTGCAGATACAGCCAGATCAGCGCAACCAGCATGAACACCGAACCGAAGAACGTGAACAGGAAGAACTTGATGGTCGCCAGGATCCGGTTGGGCCCGCCCCAGATGCCGATGATCAGGAACATCGGCACCAGCATCGCCTCGAAGAAGACGTAGAACAGCATCGCGTCGAGCGCGGCGAACATGCCCGACATCAATCCCGAAAGGATCAGGAACGCGCCCATGTACTGGCTGACGCGATCACGGATCGACCAGCCGGCGATCACGACGATGACGGTGATCAACGCGGTCAGCGCGATCAACGGCAGCGACAGTCCGTCGACGCCGAGGTGGTAATGAATCGAAAACGCCTCGATCCAGACCGCCTTCTCCTGGAACTGCATCGCCGCGGTCGTCGTGTCGAACCCGGAAATCGCCACGATGGTCAGCAGCAGTGCGACCAGCGAGGCCGCCAGCGCAATGGTCTTGCCCAGCGCGGCGCGCGCCTCGGACACGAAGAGAATGGCGACGCCGGCGACGATCGGAAGCCACACGATCAGACTCAGGATTGGCCAGTTCATTGCATTCATGACATCACCCCTTCAAAAGCACGAATGCAAACACCAGCGCAACCAGCCCGATGATCATGGCGAACGCATAGTGATACAGGAAGCCGGTCTGCACCGTTCGCAGCCGGGACGAAACCGCGCCGACCAGGCGTGCCGAGCCGTGGACCATCCAGCCGTCGATCAGCGTGCGGTCGCCGCGTTCGGAGAAAAAGCCGGCAATCTTCAATCCGCCGCCGACGATCACGCGCTGGTAGAACTCGTCGAAGAAGTACTTGCGGTCGAGCACGGCCCAGACCGGGTGCAACCGCTGTTTGACGGCGGCGGCCACCGAAGTCTGGAACAGGTAGACCCAGGTCGCGATCGCCACGCCCAGCATCGCCAGCCAGAAGACCGGCGTCACGAAGCCGTGCAGCGCGAACGCCGTTGCGCCGTGGAAATGCTCCCCGACATGTACCAGCGGGTCGCGCGCGGCCGCCACGTTGATCGCGTCGGAGAGCGCGCCGCCGAACAGCAGCGGCTCGACCGTCAGCCATCCGATGAACAGCGACGGGATGGCCAGTAATATCAGCGGCAGCGTGACCACCCAGGGCGACTCCCGGGCGTGCGAAAGGGTTTCGGCATCCGCGCGCGACTTGCCGTGGAAGGTCAGGTACAGCATCCGGAAAGTGTACAGCGCCGTCACCACCACCCCGGCATAGACCGCGAAGGTCGCAAAACCCGCGCCGGTGCGGTCCGCGACCTTCACCGACTCGATGATGATGTCCTTCGAGAAGAATCCGGCGGTGAACGGAAACCCGATCAGCGCCAGCGAACCGATCCAGGCCGTGATCGCGGTAATCGGCATGATGCGGGCCAGGCCACCCATTTCGCGCATGTCCTGCTTGTGATGCATGGCGATGATCACCGACCCGGCGCCCAGGAACAGCAGCGCCTTGAAGAAGGCGTGGGTCATCAGGTGAAAGATTGCCGCCGAGTAGGCCGACGCGCCCAGCGCGACGGTCATGTAGCCGAGCTGGGACAGCGTGGAATAGGCCACCACGCGCTTGATGTCGTTCTGCACGATGCCGACCAGGCCCATGAACAGCGCGGTGATCGCGCCGATGATCAGAATGAAACTCAGCGCGGTTCCGGAAAGCTCGTAGAGCGGCGACAGGCGCGCGACCATGAAGATGCCGGCCGTGACCATGGTGGCGGCGTGGATCAGGGCCGAGATCGGCGTCGGACCCTCCATCGAATCGGGCAGCCAGACGTGCAGCGGCACCTGCGCCGACTTGCCCATCGCGCCGATGAACAGCGCAATGCAGATAAAGGTCATGACCGACCACTCGACGCCGCCGAATACGCTCATGGTCTCGCCGGCGACATCCGGCGCTGCAGCAAACACTTCGGCGTAATCCAGCGAACCCGTGTACATCAGCACCGCGGCCACGCCCAGCAGCAGGCCGAAATCGCCGGCGCGGTTGACCAGAAATGCCTTTAGGTTGGCCCGCACCGCCGATTCCTTGCGGAACCAGAAGCCGATGAGCAGGTAGGACACAAGGCCGACCGCCTCCCAGCCGAAGAACAGCTGCAGGAAATTGTTGGCCATCACCAGCATCAGCATGGCGAAGGTGAACAGGTTGATGTAGGAGAAGAACCTCTGGTAGCCCGGATCGTCTTTCATATAGCCGATCGTGTAGACGTGCACCATGAAGGAGACAAAGGTCACCACCGTCATCATCAGCGCGGTCAGCGAATCGATCAGGAACCCGACCTCGAAGGTGATCCCGTCGACGACCGCCCATTCGTAAACGGTGTAGTCGAGTACCTGCCAGTCGGTGGTGAACACCTGCAAGGCCACCCAGGCCGACAGCGCGAAAGCGCCGCCCACTGCAAGAATCGTGACGCTATGCGCGCCGGCCCGCCCGACCTGGTGCCGCAGCAGTCCGGCGACGGCACTCCCGGCCAGTGGCAGCAGCGGTATCAGCAATAGGATTGTTTTTATGTCCACGAGAATCCTGGTATTTTTATTTCAAAAGCGATCTGCAAGAAGGCGATCCAGATCTATGCCCGTCCGTGTAACCTGCGGAGAACCTTTCAAGCGCTCACCCCTTCAATTCCTCGATATCCTCGACGTTGATGGTCTCGCGGTTCCTGAACAGCACGACCAGGATCGCCAGCCCGATCGCCGCCTCGGCCGCGGCAACGGTGAGAATGAAGAACACGAA
Source organism: Wenzhouxiangellaceae bacterium (assembly GCA_018334995.1). Classification (GTDB taxonomy): domain Bacteria; phylum Pseudomonadota; class Gammaproteobacteria; order Xanthomonadales; family Wenzhouxiangellaceae. Next base: position 16,013 of record JAGXKW010000019.1, on the reverse strand, counting down.
AACCTGCCCGTCCATGTTGTCCAGAAAGCGTGAGAACGCCACGAAGTTCATATTGACCGCAAGCAGCAGCAGCTCGATCGACATCAAAAGGATGATGATGTTCTTTCGGTTCAGGAAAATGCCGGCCACCCCGATCGAAAACAGGATTGCGCCCAGCGTCAGAAAATGTGCCAGTGTCAACATGCTCAGTCCTCCTTCTCCGCATCCATCGGCACCAGTCGCACCCGCTCGCCGCGCTTGACCTTGACCTGGCGCGAGGGATCCTGGTACTTGGTTTCCGGCCGACGGCGATGGGTGAGCGAAATTGCCGCCACGATCGCGACCAGCAGAACGAACCCGGCAATCTCGAACGGATACAGGTAATGCGTGTACAACAGCTCGCCCAGCAGCCTGGTGTTGCTGCCGGCGGTATCGCCGTATTCGAGGACCTGCGTCCCGGCGCCACGCGCCCAGATCAGGATCAGAAGCTGGGCGGCCATCGCCGCCGCGACCATGAACCCGACCGGCAGATAGCTCGCGAAGCCGCTCTTCAGTTTTGTCAGGTTGATATCGAGCATCATGACGACGAACAGGAACAGCACCATGACTGCGCCGACGTAAACCAGCACCAGGACAATGGCCAGAAACTCGGCTTCCAGCAACAGCCAGATGCATGCACTGGAAAAGAATGCAAGCACCAGGAACAGCACCGAATAGACCGGGTTGCGCGAGGTGATCACGCCCAGCGCGGCCAGCGTCGCGATGCCGCTGAACAGGTAGAAAACGATTTCGATTATCGGCATTGAATTCGGCTCTTTTCTTGATCTCTTGATTGAAACTTCTGGAATCGGTTTCAAAACAACCGGAACTGCAGACTGCGCATATTCACGCAGAATTAAAAGAAGCTCTCTTCAGCAAAAGCTCCAACAGCTCGACATTCCTTGTCTGATTCAATTCGCGATGACGTTTATCTCTTTTCACACCGCAAATACATTCAAGACCCTCCGCGATTCCGTCTTTTTCGGCGTTGCGTTATTTTTGCTTTTCTCTTGTTCTTGCCTTTTACTTTCGCCTTTCCGGCCCGGACCTCCGGCGCGGGGAGCAACCTGCGCTTCGAGCCTCTCCGGCCCTAGCGGTATGGCGCATCCTTGGCGCGCGCGGCGGCGACGCTTTCCTCGAAGCGGTCACCCAGGGCCAGCAGCTGCTGTTTGTCGACGATATGCTCGCCGCGTTCTTCGAAGTGATAGTCGGTAAAGTCGGTCTCGACAATGGAATCCACCGGGCAGGACTCCTCGCAGAACCCGCAATAGATGCACTTGAACATGTCGATGTCGTAGCGGGTGGTGCGACGCGTGCCGTCTTCGCGCTGGGTCGACTCGATGGTGATCGCCAGCGCCGGACATACGGCCTCGCAAAGCTTGCAGGCGATGCAGCGCTCCTCGCCGTTGGGATACCGGCGCAGCGCATGCAGGCCCCTGTAGCGCGGGGATTTGGGCGTTTTCTCTTCCGGATAGCTCAGGGTGAACTTGGGCTGCCGAAAATAGCGAAACGTCACGTTGAGGCCCTGGAACAGCTCCAGCAGCATCAGAGACTGGAAATACTGGCGAACAGCTTGCATCTTCAACCTCCGTAGACGCCTGTCACGCGCAAGACGCCGGCGACAAGAATCCAGGCAATGGTAATCGGAATGAACACTTTCCAGCCCAGGCGCATGATCTGGTCGTAGCGGTAGCGCGGAAATGTCGCGCGAAACCACAGGTACAGGAACATGAAGCCGAACATCTTGATCAGGAACCAGTGCACGCCGGGCTCCCCGATCAGCGGCACACCGGCGACGGGGCTCATCCAGCCGCCCATGAACAGCAGCGCCGCCAGCGCCGATATCAGGATCATGTTGGCATACTCGGCCAGGAAATACAGCGAGAACGCCGCGCCCGAGTAGTCGACGTGGAACCCGGCGACGATCTCGGATTCACCCTCGGCCACGTCGAACGGCGCGCGGTTGGTTTCGGCCACGCCCGAGATGAAATAGACCACGAACAATGGAAACAGCGGCAGCCAGAACCAGCTGAACAAGCCGCCGGACTGCGCCTCGACGATGGTGCTGATATTGAGCGAACCGGAAAGAATGATGACGCCGACCAGCGCGAAGCCCATCGCGATCTCGTAACTCACGATCTGGGCCGCCGAACGCAGGGCGCCGAGAAAAGCGTATTTGGAATTCGACGCCCAGCCGCCGACGATGACGCCGTAAACGCCCATCGAGGTCATGGCCAGAATGTACAACAGGCCGGCGTCGATATCGGCGAGCACCAGCCAGTCGGAAAACGGCACGACGGCCCAGGCGGTAAACGCCGGGATCAGTGTGAGCATCGGCGCGATCACGAACAACACCTTGTTGGCGTTGGCCGGAATGATGATTTCCTTGAACAGCAGCTTGAATACATCGGCGAACGGCTGTAACAGGCCCTTGGGACCCACCCGGTTCGGCCCGACGCGCGATTGCATGTAGCCGATGATCTTGCGCTCGGCGAAGGTGAAATAAGCCACTGTCAGGGTCAGCGGGATCAGGATGGCCGTGATCTTGACCATCGTCCATGACAGTACCGTCAGCTGCTCCATCATCGGACTTGCTCCAGTTCGATCGGGCCGAACGCCGGTCCCATCCGGCTGGCCAGGCAGGTGGCCGAAGCCATCCAGACCGACGAAGGCGGAATCGCGTCATCCACGCGCACCGGTGCGCGCGCCTCCCGGTCACCCTGTCGGACGATGACTTCATCGTCCTCGGCGAGGCCCGCAGCATCGGCGGTCGCCGGGTTGAGCGCGACGAATTCGTTGTGCGCGTGGTCGGTCTCCTGCAGCGCCGGCGAGCGGCGCACCAGGGCGTCGACGCTGTACATCGGCACCGGTCCGGTACGCCAGAGGCCGGCCTCGCCCGGCGCCTCGATGGCGTCGATCCTGGACGGCGCCATGTCCGGTGCCTGGCTTCGATCCAGCTCCTGAATGACTTCCGAAAGCCGGGCGAAATCGAAGCCGTCGGCCTTCACGTGCTCGCCGAACAGCCGCAGGATCTTCCAGCCGGCGTGCGCGTCGCCGACCGGCTTGCTTGCCGGCTTGAGCCACTGGCGCTGATCGTCGGCGTTGATGTAGCTGCCCTCGGTCTCGGGCACCGGCGCCAGCGGCAGCAGTACGTCGGCCGCCTCGAGCAGGTCGTTGCCGGCAAAGGCGGCGATTGCGACCACCGCCTCGGCGTCGGCCAGGCCGCGGTGCGCGGCCTGCGGATCGGCGACGTCGAATTCGGGCTCGAAATCGAACAGCACGAAGCCCTTGCGCCCCCGGTCAAGCTGTTCGGCGGCGGTCATGCCGCCCTCGCCCGGCACCATGCCGGCGCGCCATGCGCCCTGGCTGTTGGCCGGCCCCGGCAATACCATCAACGCCGTCTCGGTAATCCGGGCAAGCTCGGCGGCCAGCGCGCGCAGGCGGCTGGCTTCCGGATGGAACAGCGCCTGGTCGCCGACGATCAGGAACCCGTCGTCGGCATCGATCAGCGCACGCGCAATCTTTTCGGCCGCCGGTTCCGGACTGCGTTCGGCGATGAAGCGGCCCAGCGGCGAGTCCGGCACGTCCTTGCCGGTGGCCTCGAACGCGGCTTTCACCACGCGCGCCAGGGTCTCGGTCATGTGCTGCGGCGCAACGATCATCCGCTCGGTCATGTCGAAAGGAAATTTCCACGCCACCGGATTCAGGTCCATCACCGCAGCCTGCTGCTTGCGCCATGCCGTGCGCACGCGATGGTTCAGAATCGGCTGGTCGTGGCGCAGGTGAGTGCCGAGCATGAACACCGCGTCGGCGCCCGACACCTCGCGCGTCGGGCGGTCCAGATGCGCCCGGCCCAGGTTGGCATCGCGCGCGTCGAGAATTCGGAGCCGGTGGTCGAGGTGCGGAGTGCCCAGGCCTTCGGCGAGCCGGCGCAGCAGGAAATGTTCCTCGCAGGTCGCGCGCGGCGAGGCCAGCACGCCGAGCTGATCGGCGCCGTGGTTCTCGACGACGCCACCGAGCAGTTCGGCCGCGCGCGCCAGCGCGGTGTCCCAGTCGGTGTCCTGCCATTGACCGTCGACCTTGATGCGCGGCGCGGCCACGCGGTCGTCGGCGGCCAGCCCGAAATGACTGTAGCGGTCGCGATCGGCCAGCCAGCATTCGTTGATGTCTTCGTTGTCCCGCGGCACGCTGCGCATGATCCTGCCGCCGCGCACGTGGTAATAGAGATTCGAGCCGAGGCAGTCGTGGGTACCGATATACGGGCGCGCCGACATTTCCCATGCGCGGGCGGAAAACCGGAACGGCTTGTTGGTCAGCGCGCCGACCGGGCACAGGTCGATGATGTTGCCGGACAACTCGGATTCGATATTGCGCTCGATGAACGTCGAGATCTCCATGTGTTCGCCGCGACCCACGCCGCCGAGCTCGGCCGTGCCGGCGATTTCCTCGAGAAAGCGAACGCAGCGCGTGCAGTGAATGCAGCGCGTCATGTCGGTCGAGATCAGCGGCCCGAGGTTCTTGTCCTTGACCACGCGCTTGCGTTCGGTAAAGCGCGAGATCGATCGGCCGTAGCCCATGGCCAGGTCCTGCAGCTCGCACTCGCCGCCCTGGTCGCAAATCGGGCAGTCCAGCGGATGGTTGATCAGCAGGAACTCCATCACGCCGCGCTGGGCGTCCACCGCCCGGCGCGAGCGCGTGAAGACCTTCATGCCCTCGGCGACCGGCGTGGCGCAGGCCGGCAGCGGCTTGGGCGCCTTCTCCACGTCCACCAGGCACATGCGGCAATTGGCCGCGATCGAAAGCTTGTGGTGATAGCAGAACCGCGGAATCTCGATATTCGCACGGTCGGTGGCCTGGATGACCATCTCGCCCTTGCGCGCCTCGATCGCGCGGCCATCGACCTCGATGGTCACAAGCTCGGTGTCTTTGTCTTCGATCGTTGCCATATTCGGTTCCGAAAAAATGTGATCAACCGCAAATGAACGCTAATGAACGCAAATGAAAAACGTGCCCGGTCATTCGATAAAGCGCGGAACACGACAACAAGTCGAGAGAAGGCCGTGCACCTTCCGATTTTCTGCGCAACCGATATTTGCGTTTATTTGCGGTTTCATTGCTCTTTCAAGCCGCCGCGCCGATCTTTTCGTCGACGATGGAACGGCCGTGTTCGACGAAATATTCGAATTCGTGCCGGAAATGGCGCAGGAAGCCCTGGACCGGCCAGGCCGCGGCTTCGCCGAAGGCACAGATGGTATGGCCTTCGATCTGGCCGGCGGCCGATTCGAGCAGCTCGATATCCTCGGGCCGGCCCTGGCCCTCGGTGATGCGCTTGAGCACCCGGTACATCCAGCCGGTGCCTTCCCGGCACGGCGTGCACTGGCCGCAGGACTCGGCATAGTAAAAGCGCGCGATGCGGGTACAGGCACGCACCATGCAGGTGGTCTCGTCCATCACGACCACCGCGCCGGAGCCGAGGCCGGAACCGGCCTTCTGCAGCGCGTCGAAATCCATCGTGACTTCCCTCATGATGTCGGCCGGCAGTACCGGCATCGACGAGCCGCCCGGGATCACGCCCTTGAGTTCGTTGCCGTCACGCATGCCGCCGGCCATTTCGAGCAGGTCGGCAAACGGCGTGCCGAGCGGAATCTCGTGGTTGCCCGGCTTGTTGACGTGCCCGGAGACCGAAAATATCTTCGGCCCGCCGTTGTTGGGCTTGCCCAGTTCCAGGAACCAGTCGGCGCCTTTGCGCATGATGGCGGGCACCGAGGCGAGGGTTTCGGTGTTGTTGATCGTCGTCGGCTTGCCGTAGATTCCGAAATTGGCCGGGAACGGCGGCTTGAAACGCGGCTGGCCCTTCTTGCCTTCCAGCGATTCCATCAGCGCCGTTTCCTCGCCGCAGATGTAGGCGCCGGCGCCCAGCACGCTGTAGATGTCGACGTCGACCCCCGAGCCGTTGATGTCCTTGCCCAGCAGGCCGGCTTCGTAGGCTTCCTTCAGGGCCGCCTCGAAGCGCTCGAACGGCTCGTGGTGAAACTCGCCGCGAAGATAGTTGTAGCCGATCGTCGCGCCCATCGCGTAGCAGCCGATGGCCATGCCCTCGATGACCGCGTGCGGGTTGTAGCGCAGCAGATCGCGGTCGTGGCAGGTGCCCGGTTCCGACTCGTCGGAATTGCACAGCAGGTATTTCTGCACCGGCGCCGAACGCGGCATGAACGACCACTTCAGGCCGGTCGGAAAGCCGGCGCCGCCGCGCCCGCGCAACGAAGACTTCTTGACTTCCTCGATGATGTCTTCCTGCGGCGTCTTGTCGGCCAGAATCTTCTGCCAGGCCGCGTAGCCGCCGTGGCGCTTGTAGGCATCCAGCGACCAGCAATCCGGCTCATCGAGATGCGTGAAACAGACGTTGTGTTCAGCCATGGGACAAGCCTTTGTCTTGAATATTTCCGGAACCGCAAATAAACGCAAATGAACGCAAATAATGCGCAAGAAGACAGCTTGCTATCGCACCGCAGTCCACGCATAGATCGCGCACTCGGAAATCATGGCTTGTGTTCATCATGTCTTTCCATTTGCGTTTATTTGCGTTCATTTGCGGTTCGATCAATCACTGCCGACGTTCACTCGAGACCGTCGAGGATTTCGTCGATCTTCTCTTCGGTCAGGTTCTCGTGGTAATGGCCGTTGACGATCATCATCGGCGCACCGATGCACGCGGCCACGCATTCCTCTTCGACCTTCAGGAAGATCCGGTTGTCCGGCGTGGTCTCGCCCATCTTGATCCCGAGCTTGTCCTCGACGTACCTGACCACCTTGTCGGCCCCGCACAGCATGCACGAGATATTGGTGCAGATCGAAATCGAGTTGCGGCCGACCGGCACGGTCTCGAGCATCGAATAGAATGTCGCGACTTCGTAGACCCACACCGGCGGGACGTCGAGATAATCGGCCACGCCGTCCATCAATTCACTGGTCAGGTGACCCGCATTCTGATGCTGAGCCGCGACCAGCGCCTGGATCACCGTCGAACGGCGACCTTCGATGCCCTCGGGAAACTTGACGCGCCAGTGATCGATGGTGCCGCGCGTCTCCTCGCTCAGCACCTCGGCCTTGCCCTCAACCGGTGATTCATGCGCTTGCATTGATTCCTCCAAACCTTCCACGAATGCCAAAGGACGCGATGCACCCAAACGTTCCGTCAATGCTGGACTTTCGTTCCGGCACATAGCCAGCATCAACATCCGATTGCGGTTCAGAGCGTAGCGAGCGACCCGCTGTCGGCGATCCCCGAAGCGCAGCAACCGCAGTGTACGAGCTTGTACATGAGGATTGCGAGCACCGGAGAGCGCCGACAGCGGGTTGCGCAGTAGCTCTGAGCCGTAATCGCCTCATCGGTCGATTTCTCCGAACACGATATCCAGCGTCCCGATGATCGCCACGACATCCGACAGCATGTGACCGCGCGCCATCTCGTTCATCGCCGAGATGTGGGCAAAGCCCGGCGCACGCAGGTGCACCCGGAAAGGCTTGTTGGCGCCGTCGGAAATCATGTAGCAACCAAACTCGCCCTTGGGCGCCTCGACCGCGGCGTAGGTTTCGCCTTCGGGTACGCAATAGCCCTCGGTGAACAGCTTGAAGTGATGGATCATGGCTTCCATGTCGTCCTTCATTTCCTTGCGCGAAGGCGGCGCGACCTTGTAGTTGCCGGCCATGACCGCGCCCGGGTTCTCGCGCAGCCAGGCAATGCACTGCTGGCAGATGCGGACCGACTGGCGCATCTCTTCGACGCGCACCAGGTAGCGGTCGTAGCAGTCGCCGTTGACGCCGACCGGAATATCGAAATCGACTTCGCGATACTTGGCGTAGGGCTGCTTCTTGCGCACGTCCCAGGCCACGCCGGAGCCCCGGAGCATGGGCCCGCTGAAGCCCAGCTGGCGGGCGCGCTCGGGCGAGACCACGCCGATGCCGACGTTGCGCTGCTTCCAGATGCGGTTGTCGGTGACCAGCGTTTCGTAGTCGTCGATGCGATCGTTCTGGTGGGCCATGAAGGCCTCCAGGTAATCCAGCATCGAGCCCTCGCGCCATTCGTTCAGCCGCTTGACGTCGGCCGCCTTGCGAAAGCGCGACTCGGACAGCTTCGGCATCTCGGCCGGCAGATCGCGGTAGACCCCGCCCGGGCGGTAGTAGGTCGCGTGCATGCGCGCGCCGCTGACGGCTTCGTAGGCGTCGAGCAGGTACTCGCGCTCGCGGAAGCAGTACAGGAACAGCGTCATCGCGCCCAGATCCAGGCCGTTGGCGCCCAGCCACATCAGGTGGCTCATCAGGCGCGTGATCTCGTCGAACAGGGTGCGAATCCACTGCGCGCGCTCGGGCGGCTCGATTCCCAGCAATTCTTCGATGGCGCGCACGTAGGCGTGCTCGCTGCACATCATCGACATGTAGTCGAGGCGGTCCATATAGCCGATCGACTGGTTGTACGGCTTGGATTCGGCCAGTTTCTCGGTCGCCCGATGCAGCAGGCCGACATGGGGATCGGCGCTCTGGACCACCTCGCCGTCCATTTCCAGGATCAGGCGAAGCACCCCGTGCGCAGCAGGATGCTGCGGGCCGAAGTTCAGGGTGTAGTTCTTGATTTCAGCCACTTGCAGGCGCCTCTTCTGGATCCATTTCGTCGCCGACGTAGCGCGAGTCGCGGCGAATCACGCGCGGGACCAGCACGCGCGGCTCGATTTCGGTGGGTTCGTAGATGACTCGTCCGCGATCGTCGTCGTAGCGCACGGTCACGTTGCCGACCAGCGGGAAGTCCTTGCGGAACGGGTGGCCGATGAAACCGTAATCGGTCGCGATGCGGCGCAGGTCCGGATGGCCTTCGAACACGATGCCGAACAGGTCGAACGCTTCGCGCTCGTACCAGTTGGCCGAATTCCAGATGTCGACAATCGAGGGCAGAACCGGGAAATCGGCCTGCTCGGGATGGCAGCGCAGCCTCAGCCGCCGGTTGTGGCGCGTCGAGAGCAATTGCACCACGACCGCAAACCGGTTCGGGATGTCCTCGGCCTCCGGTCGGCTTTCCCAGTCGAAACGGCCGGGCCCAAGCTCGTCGACGCCGCGCGAGAAGCCGCTGCCGGTGGCCTCGGCGGTCTCCCATTCGTCGTCGCCGTAACCCAGAAAATCGACCCCGCAAAGGTCGATCATGATGTCGAACTCCAGGCCGTCGGTATCGCGCAGCGCGCGGCAGGCGTCGATCCAGTCGTCCGGCGCGATTTCGGCGATCAGCTGCCTGCGCACTTCGCGCAGGTCGGCCAGCTTGTCGGCCAGATCTTCCTTGAGCTGTCGGGCCAGGGCCTGGTTGCGTTGGCTGAAGTCGCTCATGCCGCCGGCGCCATGATGGAGTTGGTCCGTCGAATCTTCTTCTGCAGCTGCAGGATGCCGTAGATCAGCTGCTCGGCCGAAGGCGGACAGCCCGGGACGTAAATGTCGACCGGCACGATGCGGTCGCAGCCGCGCGTGACCGCGTAGGAATAATGGTAGTAACCGCCGCCGTTGGCGCACGAACCCATGGAAATCACCCATTTCGGGTCCGGCATCTGGTCATACACCTTGCGCAGCGCCGGCGCCATCTTGTTGCACAACGTTCCGGCCACGATCATCACGTCGGACTGGCGGGGACTGGGCCTGAACACCACGCCGAAGCGGTCGAGATCGTAGCGCGACGCACCGGCATGCATCATTTCGATCGCGCAGCACGCCAGCCCGAAGGTCATCGGCCACATGCTGCCCGTCCGGGCCCAGTTGATCAGCGAGTCGACGTTGGTCGTCGCCCAGCCGCGCCCGACCAGCGGATTGTTGTCCGCATCCGGACGCAGGATGTCGTCAACCTCGTTCAGTTCGACATTCATTCCCATTCAAGCGCACCTTTCTTCCATTCGAATATGAAGCCGATGACCAGCACCGCGAGAAAAATCGCCATCGCGACCAGCCCGGTCATGCCGATCGTGTCGAGCGCCACGGCCCACGGAAACAGGAATGCGATCTCGAGATCGAAGATGATGAACAGGATCGCCACCAGGTAGAACCGCACGTCGAACTTCATGCGCGCGTCCTCGAAGGATTCGAAGCCGCATTCGTAGGGCGAGAGCTTTTCGGGGTTGGGACGGCGCGGGCCGAGGATGCCGCCGGCGGCCATCAAACCGATGCCCATGACGGTCGCGATGCCCAGGAAAACCAGAATTGGGAAATATTCGGTCAGCATGACTGCGTATTCCACGTTTTGCGACGCGCCGGGCGCCGCGTTGGTCAGGGACCGCGCCCATGGCGCAGACCGCGTGTCACAAGACGACTGTCTGCCGAGGGCCTTCTTTTGAGAAGACCGGACCCGCCGATTTTAGCTGGCGGGCTCGTACAGCCAACCGTTGTCGAAAACCTGGTGCCGAAGGCCGGACTCGAACCGGCACGGCCAAAGGCCACTGCCCCCTCAAGACAGCGTGTCTACCAATTCCACCACTTCGGCAGGAAATCGACGTGAAAAACTCATATATTCAGGGCGCTTGCGGGGGGGTCGGGAAGGTCGTCTCCGTCATCTTCACCGGCCTCGCCGGCCGCCTCGGAATCGGTTTCGCTATCGGTCGGCGCAGCCTCCTCGACCGCCTCCGGATTGTCCAGATCCTCGATGACCGACTCGATCGCCGTACCCGTCTCGCCGGCTTCTTCCTGCTGCTGCGCTTCCTGCTCGACCACCGAGCCGGCCAGCGAAGAATCCGAATCGCCGCTGTTGAGCCCGGTTGCGATCACGGCCAGCGCCAGGCTGATGCCGAAGAACGCCACCGCCAGCCATGTTGTGGTGCGGGTCAGGAAATTGCCCGCGCCGCGCGAGCCGAAGACGGTACCCGAAGCACCGGCGCCGAATGCCGCGCCCATGGTGGCGCCCGGACCGCGCTGGACCAGCACGATGGCGATCAGGCCGGCAGCCACGAGCACTTGAAAAACGATTAGCGTTGTAAACATGCCTTTTCCAGTTCAACCTTTCCCGCAATTCGACTGCGGCGATTATTCAGTGTTCAAAAGCCGGGTCAGCCGGCTGCCGCGATGACGGCGAGAAAATCATCTGCGCTCAGGGAAGCCCCGCCAATGAGGCCTCCGTCGATATCCTCGCAGGCAAGCAATTCAGCCGCGTTCTGCGGTTTCATGCTGCCCCCGTAGAGGATTCGAATACGACCGGCTATTGTAGCATCGTGCTCGGCGACACGGGCCCGGAGGAACGCATGCACGCCCTGGGCCTGCTCCGGCGTGGCCACAAGGCCGGTGCCGATGGCCCAGACCGGTTCGTAGGCAATCACGGCATCGGCCAGCGCGCCGGCGCCGCAGCGGTCCACGACGGCCTCGACCTGGGCGCGCGTGACCGCTTCGGTTTCGCCGGCCTCGCGCTGTTGGCGCGACTCGCCGACGCACAGCACCGGCTTGAGTCCGGCGGCCCGCGCGGCTTCGAACTTGGCGGCCACGACCGCGTCGCTCTCGGCGTGCATCTCGCGCCGCTCGGAGTGGCCGACCAGCACGTAGCCGGCGCCGACGTCGACCAGCATGGGCCCGGAGACCTCGCCGGTGAATGCCCCGGAGGCGTGCACGCTGAGATCCTGCGCGCCCAGCTGCAGGCCGCCCTTTGCGGCACGCCGGCTCAGCCGATCGATGTACGGAAACGGGGGAATCACCAGCACTTCGGCAGCACTGTCCGACCGGCCCGCGGCAATCGCGTCGACCAGCGCTTCGGCCATGGCGGCCGAACCGTTCATTTTCCAGTTGCCCGCGATCAGCGGCGTACGTTCGGTTTCGCTCATCTTCGAATCCTGCGTCAGGAGCCGGAATTTCCGGCGCGTAGTGTACCCGCGTACAACCGGGATCGCCGTCCCGCCGCGCGAGTCTTTTCGCCGATCGGCGGAAAACCGGAGGCGTTTCGCGCCCCGTCGGCCGCACGCGGGCGTGATTTTTCACGCCGCCTGCCGCATCATTCCCGCTCCGGAACCATACCAGAAGGAAGATTCCAGATGAAAAACAGCATTACAGTCGCCGGCATGGCCGGACTTGGCCTGCTGGCTTCCACGGCTGTCGCCGAGGTCGAGCGCTACGTCATCGACACGGACGGCCAGCACGCATTCATCCAGTTCCGCATCCCTCACCTCGGCTTTTCCTGGCTGTACGGGCGTTTCAACGACTTCGACGGCGAATTCAGCTTCGATCCGGACAATCCGGAAAATTCCGGGGTCAGCGTGGAAATTCAAACGCCGAGCATCGACACCAATCACGAGCGCCGCGACGAGCACCTGCGCAACGAGGACTTCCTGACCGTCGCGGAATACCCGGTCGCGACCTTCGAATCGACCGCCTTCACCCCGCTGGGCGACGGCGAATACCGTCTGACGGGCGACCTGGATTTCATGGGCAAGACCCGCGAGGTGAGCATCGACGTCAGCGAGATCGGCGCCGGCGAAGACCCCTGGGGCGGCTACCGCCGCGGATTCGAGGGCACGACCACGCTGACGCTCGCCGACTGGGGCATCGACTACGACCTCGGTCCCGCGGCGCGCGAGGTCGAACTGACTTTTTCCATCGAAGGCATTCGGCAGTAAGCGCACCGGCCCATCTACACTACCGGGTCGGCCGCGCAACCCGACTTGCAGGCGCACGCAAGCGCTGCCGGGCGTGACGAATGCCGCCGCGCCCGCGTATACTTGACCCAATTCCGCTCGGCGTGAATTCAATGGCCAACCCGGGGACGGTCGTGCAACGCCATCCAGCTTCGATGGCGTCGCCTGACGAGTCGAAAATCGCGCGCTTCCGGCGTGCCGCGCACAAGATGATGGTGGTCATCCCGGCCCGCGACGAAGCCGCCGACGTCGGCGAAATCGTGCGCCAGGTGACTGCCACCGGCCTGCCCGTGGTGGTGGTCGACGACCATTCCGCCGATTGCACCGCCGAGACCGCCCGGCGCGCCGGCGCCTGTGTGCTCCAGCTGCCCTTCCATGCCGGCGCATGGGCCGCCATCCAGGCCGGCATGCGGTTCGCCCGCCAGCACGGCTACGAATTCGTCGCCACGCTGGACGCCGACGGACAGCACGATCCGGCCGACCTTGAAACGCTGCTGGAGCGCATCGACGCCGCCGACCACCCCAACGTGGTCATCGGCGCGTGCGTCGATCGCGCCAACAAGCGGCGCCGGCTGGCATGGCGCGTATTGCGCTGGCTCAGCGGGCTCGACATCCAGGACCTGACCTCGGGCTTCCGGATCTACGACCGCAAAGCGCTGGCGCTGCTGGCCCAGCCGGACCAGACCCTGCTCGAATACCAGGACGTCGGCGTGCTGCTGTGCCTGCACGCCCACGGCATGCGGGTGTGCGAGGTGGAAGTGCCGATGTGCGCGCGCGCCCACGGCATCTCGCGGATCTTCAGGTCATGGCCCATGGTCGTGTATTACCTGATTTATTCGGCCTTGATCGGCACCAGCCGACGCGGCCGTCGAACGGAACCGGCAGAGTGATCACGATGCAGCTGTTCGCAGAATTCCTCGCACTGGTGGTCATCGTGCTCATCGTGTGGCTGATCCGCCGCGACCGGCTGCCGATCAGCCATGCGATCTGGTGGCTGGCGGTCGCCGCGATCATCGCGCTGCTCGGATTCTTTCCGAATCTGCTCGATGCGCTCGCGCGCGCCGTCGGCATCAGCTACCCGCCGTCGCTGCTGTTCATCCTGGCCATTCTCACGCTGTTGATCAAGGTGCTGCTCGAAGACCTCGAGGTCTCGACCAATCGACGGCGGCTGCTGCGCCTGGCGCAGAAGACATCGATCCTGGAAGAGGAAATCCGCCAGCTGCAGCGGCGGCTGGACGAGCGGGACAAGAACTGAGGGCACAGACGCCCGGACCGTGCGGCGGCGATACGCCTGCAGGGTCCGGGTGATTCGCCAGGGACTGCTTCGATGAAGGAACTGCAAAACGAAGATCGCTGGGAACTCACGCTCGGGCTGCTGGTGCTGGGGGTCATCGCCTATCTGCCCTCGTTCAACGCCTGGTTCTTTCTCGACGATTTCCGCATCATTCTCGAAAACCCCGCGCTGCAGGATGTCTTCGACCCGATCGCGGTCTGGCGCTTCTCCGAGCCGCGCTTCATCGCATCGCTCAGCTTTGCCGCCAACTACACGCTGCACGGCGAGGCGGTATTCGGCTATCACCTGGTGAATTTCGCAATCCACTGCGGCGCGGCGGCGGCGCTGGGCCTGCTCGTGCAGGCGCTGCTGCGCGCGCCGGCGCTGGCCGACAGCGCACCGGCATGGACGCGCTGGATCCCCTGGATCGCCGCGGCCATCTTTCTGCTCCACCCGCTGCAGACCCAGGCGGTCACCTACATCGTGCAGCGCTACACCTCGATGATGGCGCTGTTCTACCTGGCCGCGCTGGCGGCCTTTGCCTGGGGCCGGCTGCGCGGTTCATGGAAACTGTACCTGGCAACGGCGGCCTTTGCCGTGCTGGCCATGCTGAGCAAGCAGACCGCGGCCACGCTGCCGCTGGCGATCATCCTGATCGAACTGCTGTTCTTCCGGCGCCCGAGCCCGCGCGGCGTCGGAATGCTGGCCCTGGCGAGCGCGCTCGGCGCGATCGCGACGTTCTGGCTGCTGACGCTGCCGGCATTCGACGTCACCGGGATCACGCGCGAAACCGGGCAGATCAGCCGCATCGACTACCTGGCCACCCAGATGGAAGTCCTGTGGCGCTACATCGGCCTGTTCTTCCTGGTCGGCGAGCAGCGTCTGGAATACACGATTGCGGTCGCAGACGGCTTTACCCGGATCCTGACCATCGTGATGGCGCTGGGTCACCTGGCGCTGATCGCGGTCGGGTTCCTGGCCTGGCGCAGGGCGCCGCTGGTCGCCTTCGGCATCCTGTTCTACTACCTGGCCCACGCGATCGAATCGAGCTTTCTGCCGATCATCGACGTGGCCTTCGAGCACCGCACCTACCTGCCCAACACCGGACTGGCACTGGCCGCGGCCGCCGGGCTGGCCTGGCTCGCCACCGTTCAAGTACGCTGGCGCGCCGGCACCGTCGCGACGCTGGCCGTGCTCGCCCTGCTCGCCGGCGCTACGTGGGCGCGCAACAGCCTCTGGGCCGACCAGATCGAATTCCTGCGCGCCGAAACACGGCTGAGCCCGAATGCGCAACGCCCCTGGACCAGCCTGGGCAAGGAACTCATGCGCGAAGGTGAATTCAGGGAGGCACTGACGGCGCTGGAACAGGCCGCCGAGATCGCCGAACGCCACGAAGACGGCAATCTGCGCCCGCCGACCATTCTCAACATGATCTTCGCGCTGCACTACACCGAACGCAACCGCGAAGCGGTGGAGCTGGCCAACAACACGCCGCTGGAAGTGTTCAACCAGACCGAGCGGGCGTTTTATTACGAGGCGCGCGGACGCGCCCATTTCGGTCTCGGTGAATACAACCGGGCCCGAGAGGACCTCACCCGGTCGGCACGCCTGAATCCGACCATCAACGCCATCTCGTTTCTCGCCGCCGCCGAATACCAGCTCGGCAACCACGCCCGGGCCCGCCAACTGGCCGAACAAGTCCTCGAAGCCGCCCCCGACAACCCGCTGGCCCGGGATCTCATGCGTCGTTTGCAGTGATCCACGTCACTTCGGACAACCCCAAAAAGGTCCGCCGCCGGCGGATAAAACCTGGATGCCCGATCGGCGTCGGGCATGACGGCAAAAAAATCGCGGAAAACACCTGGATGCCCGATCGGCGTCGGGCATGACGGCAAAAAACATCACAGATGAATCCTGGATGCCCGATCGGCGTCGGGCATGACGGCAAAGGAATCGGGCATGACCGAAAAACCGTCATCAGCCTCCACCCTCCCCCATGCCGTCATGCCCGGCCCCGACCGGGCATCCAGTCGAACAATCATCCGGCGGAAGCCGGACACCTCTACAAGGATGAAACCAGGCCCCGG
>JAGXKW010000018.1 GCA_018334995.1 Wenzhouxiangellaceae bacterium | reverse complement strand
GGAAGAGGACGGCCGGCTCGTGCGAGTTCGCTTCCCGAAACCGGGGATGCGTTTCGGTTACGCGATGTCCAGCGCCCCGGCGAAGATCAGCGCGCGCTGGCCGCGATTGTCGCGACGATTGCCGCGACGATTGCCACGACGATTGCCACGACGATCGTCGCGACAATCGTCGCGGGCGATGATTCGAAGGTAGGTTTCGCTTCGATCGCGCGGAAGCGGAACGGCTGCCGACCAGCCGCAGTGGCTCAACCCCGGCTTGCCCAGCACTTCGGCTACGCGCGGGCGCGCTTCGCCGGTGGTTACCGGCTGCGGTTCCCCGTCCAGCGTGATTTCCACCCGCACCGGGGCGTCGTCGTCCATGGCCGCCGCCCAGCCCGAAAGCCGGAGCGTGCCGTCGGCGTCGATGCGGCGTTCGTCCAGCCATCCGCGCAGGCCCAGCGGCACGTCGCGGAACGCGTC
Source organism: Wenzhouxiangellaceae bacterium (assembly GCA_018334995.1). Taxonomy (GTDB): domain Bacteria; phylum Pseudomonadota; class Gammaproteobacteria; order Xanthomonadales; family Wenzhouxiangellaceae. Next base: position 51,794 of record JAGXKW010000018.1, on the reverse strand, counting down.
CAGCCCGCGCTCCGGTGCGCCGCCGACGAGATAGGCGTCCTGTTCGTAGTTCATCAGCCGCGGCAGCCGCAGGCAGGGGCGTTCACCCAGCGTCGAAGAGACGGCGGCGCGCACGTAGTCTTCGTTGACGAAGGTCGTGCCGTAGATGTCGGTGCTCAGATCCTGGTTCTCGCTGCCTTCGATGAACAGCACGCCGGATGCGGGCAGTTTCATGTCCGGCGGCAGCAGCGCCTTGTCGTGAACCGTGAACAGCAGGACGCCTTCGGGCGAGAGCAGCCCGGCCAGGCGCTCGAGCCAGCGTTCGAACAGTCCCGGCGGCAGGTGCGAAAACAGTGATGCGACCCAGATCAGATCGAAGCGCTGGTCGGGATCGAAATCCTCGGGCCGTTCGGTCGACTGCAGGCCGTGCACGCCGTATTTTTCGGCCACGTGCGAAACGGCCCCGGGCTGGATCTCGCTGGCCCAGATCCGGTCGGCCGGCACCCGGTGGATCAGCAGGTTCAGCATCCGTCCGTAACCGCATGCGAAATCGAGAATCCTCGGCGCCGGGCAGGTTCGTTCCAGCCTGTCGACGACCGCGACCGCGGCGTGATACTGCTGCAGCGCGATGCCGAAATACTGGCTCACCGCCGCCGCCGCGTCGCGGTGCGCGCGCAGCGAATGGGCCAGCATCTGGCAGGAAGGATGCAGCGCGGTATCGACGCGCGCGTCGGGATCGGCTGCCGCGCCCGGGCCGAGTTGTTCGCGCAGGGTCGCGGCCAGTTCCGGATGATGCAACTGGCGCCGGGCCTGCTGCGCCAGTTCGGGGGCAATATCGTCGGCCATGAGGCGGTGAGCGCATCGAGAGCGGAGGGTCGCATGGTACCATTCGAACCGGTTCAGAGCCCGCCATTGCGACGGTGCCGGGCCATCGATCAAGCCATCGGCAACCGAATATGCAAGCAGCCCAGAAACCCGCCAACTCCGATTCGCGCGCGTCCGAGCGATCGGTGGATGATCTCGTTGCCCGGGCGCGACGGCTCGAAGCCGCCGATCGCGGCGAGGCCGGTCGGCTGTACATGCAGGCATTGCAGCGCGACCCGGCCAACCTGACCGCGCACAACGCGCTGGAGCGTCTGGAGGATCCGAAACGCTACGGCGCCTGGATGCGGATCAACGGAACCATTCATCCCGAGGACGACATCTTCCGGTTCATCGCCCGCGAACCTGCGTACACGCTGAATCCGGTCCGCGATTACCTGTCCGACGGCTGGCGCACCCTGAGCGAAACCATGCAGGTGCTCGAACTGCTCGACCGGCCGCTGATGAAGATGTCGAGCGTGCTGGAATTCGCTTCCGGCTATGGCCGCTTCACCCGCCATCTTGCGCGCGCCCTGCCCGGCCGCGTCACGTGCTCGGACGTGCTGCCGGGCTCGACGGAATTCGTGCGCGAACAGTTCGGCGTCGAGGCCTTCGAATCTTGTTTCGATCCGGCCACACTGGAATTCCCCGAGCGCTACGACCTGGTGTTCGTGCTGTCGCTGTTCACGCACCTGCCGGTACCGGTCTGGGATGCATGGCTGCGCGCGCTCGGCGGCGCCGTGAAGCCCGGCGGCGTGCTGCTGTTCAGCGTCCACAGCGAGGCACTGGCGCGCGAGGAGCTGGGCGTGAAGCTCAACGACGAGGGTTACTGCTACCTGCCGCACAGCGAATCGCCGTCGCTGGACCCGGAACACTACGGCACCACGCTGACCACGCGCCGGCTGGTCGAAGACCGGGTGCGCGCCGCGCTGGGCGCCGAACCGGCGCTGTACCAGCCGGGCGCGTTCTGGGTCGGCCAGGACGCGGTTGCGGTGATCCCGGACGACCCGGCGCAGGAAACGTGCTGAACCCCTGACCCGCCTCCAGGAACAGCGCTGCCGAAGGCGCGACCACCAGTCCAGTCGAAAAAATGCTGGATGCGCTGCGCTTATCCACCCTGCGGCCTGGCTCGTCTTACCCGCCTGGTGGGAGTGTCTCGTCCGGGTGTCTTTCGCTTTGCTGTCCTTCGTTCCCTGGAGGGGCGGGTTGAATCATCGGCTTTCAGCGCCGGAAATCCAGGCGTACCCAGTCCTCCCGGATAACGCGCCGGGCCGGGCCCGGCAGCGGTGCGTAGGCGTTCTCCACTTCGTCCGCCTGCCCGGCGAGTATTCCGGAAAGCACCAGCCATCCGCCGGGCCGAGTGTGGGCGCAGAGCTGATCGGACAGTTCGATCAGCGGCCCGGCCAGGATGTTGGCCAGGACGATGTCGGCGCGGATGTCCTCGAACGCGTCGGGAAGCGCGGTTTCGATTGCCGCGCTCACGCCGTTGCGTTCGGCATTGTCGCGCGTGGCCGTCAGCGCCTGCGGGTCGTGGTCGACGGCAAACGTTTTTTCGGCGCCCTTGAGCGCCGCGACCACGGCGAGCACGCCCGAGCCGCAGCCGTAGTCGATCACGGTGCATCCCCGGAAATCAAAGCCGTCCATCCATTCCAGGCACAAGGCCGTCGTCGGGTGCGTGCCGGTGCCGAAGGCCAGCCCGGGATCCAGCCGCACCACCACGTCCCAGCCGGGGTCGGGTTCGACATGCGACGGGCAGATCCAGATCGACTCGCCGAAGCGCATGGGTTCGAAGCGATCCATCCAGGCGCGTTCCCAGTCGCGCTCGGCCAGGGGCTCGAACTGCACCTCGGCCGGCGAGGAAATCACCTGCGCGGCCGCCAGCGCAAGCAGCGCCTGCCGGGCTTCGATTTCGTCGGGCAGCAAGGCCTCGACGATGGAATCCTCCCATAGCGGCGTCTCGCCGGGGCCGGGCTCGTGCAACGGCTGGTCGCCGGCGTCCTGCAGGGTCACGGCGAGCGCGCCGAGCTCCCACAGCGCGTCCTCGGCGGCTTCGGCGTTTCCGTCGGCGGGGATGAAGCGGAGTTTGTTGGCCATCGGGCTGCGCAAGAGGGGCGGGCAAGCGCGAAGTGTGCCACGGATGGCGCCGGCCTTCCTTGCAATCGCGCGTCGCGCACCCAACCTCAAATGGCTGAATACAAAACCGGTTTCAACGACCATGAATGAGCAGATGCAGGACCAGCAGACCCAGTTCGACACCGACAACCTGTACCGGGTCGAGGTGTTCACCGACCAGCGTTCGGGCTCGATCCGGCGCATGACGCCGGTCGATAGCGACGGTAATCCGGACGAAAGCCGCCAGGTGCGCTACATCGGCGAGGCCACGGCGATGACGCCGGCCGGCAGCCTGCCGTTGAACTTCGAGCTGGAGGGTTCGAGCCTCGACGAGGCCGCACGCGCGTTTGCCGAGGGCGCACAACAGGCGCTGACCGAGACCGTCGAGGAACTCAAGCGGATGCAGCGCGAGCAGCAGAATTCGATCATGGTGCCCGGCCAGGAAGGTTCGCAGGGCGGCGGCGGCTTCCCCGGCGGCGGTGGCGGCGGAAGCCCCTTCAGTCTCTAGACAGGAAGAGAGCGCTTCAAGGGCGGCGCAGGGTGGATAAGCGCAGCGCATCCAACAATTTCGAGTTGGTGTGGTGGATGCGCCAGCGCTTATCCACCCTGCGCGCCCGTTCAAATATTTTCGTTTGCTTTTGCTCTTCTCTGCGTCTCTGCGAGAGGTTCCCTAGCCGTTTTTCGCCAGCAGTTTTTCCAGGTAGTGGATGTTGGTGCCGCCGGTCTTGAACCCGGAGTCGTCGAGCAGCCTCAAGTGCAGCGGGATGTTCGTCTTGATGCCCGTCAGTACCAGTTCGTTGAGCGCCACGCGCATCCGCGCCATGGCGTGTTCGCGGGTCTCGCCGTGGCAGATCAGCTTGCCGATCATGGAGTCGTAATTGGGCGGGATGGTGTAGCTGTCGTAGATGTGCGAGTCCACGCGCACGCCCGGCCCGCCCGGGGCGTGGAAGGCCTCGATGGTGCCCGGCTGCGGTATGAACGTGTTCGGATCCTCGGCGTTGATGCGGCACTCCACGGCGTGGCCGCGCACGATGATGTCTTCCTGGCGAAACGGCAGTCGTTCGCCGGCCGCGACCAGGATCTGGGCCTGGATCAGGTCGATCCCGGTGATCATCTCGGTGACCGGGTGTTCGACCTGGATCCGGGTATTCATCTCGATGAAGTAGAACTCTCCGTCCTCGAACAGGAACTCGAACGTCCCGGCGCCGAGGTAGCCGATGCGCTTGCACGCTTCGGTGCAGATCCGGCCGATCTTCTCGCGCTGCTCCGGCGTGATGCCGGGCGCGGGCGCCTCCTCGATGACCTTCTGATGGCGACGTTGCATCGAACAATCGCGCTCGCCCAGGTGCACCGCGTTGCCGTGCGAATCGGCCAGCACCTGGACTTCCACGTGACGCGGATTCTGCAGGTACTTCTCCATGTAGACGGTGGCGTCGCCGAACCCCGCGCGCGCTTCCTCGCGCGTGAGCTCGATCGATTTGACCAGGTCGAACGGGTTGTGCACCACCCGCATGCCGCGCCCGCCGCCGCCGGCGGCGGCCTTGATCAGCACCGGGTACCCGATTTCCTCGGCCATGCGCCGGGTGCGACGCTCGTCGGTATCCAGCGGCCCGTTGGAGCCGGGCACGCAGGGCACGCCGGCCTTGCGCATGGCGTTGATGGCCGAAACCTTGTCGCCCATCAGGTGGATGGTTTCGGCGCGCGGACCGATGAAGGTGAATCCGGATTCCTCGATACGCTCGGCGAAGTCGGCGTTCTCGGCGAGGAAGCCGTAGCCCGGGTGCACCGCCTCGGCGTCGGTCAGCTCCATTGCCGAGACGATCGCGGGTACGTTCAGGTAGCTTTCGCCGGCCGGCGCCGGACCGATGCACACCGACTCGTCGGCCATGCCGACATGCTTGAGGTTGCGGTCGACGGTCGAGTGCACCGCGACGGTGCGAATGCCCATGGTCTGGCAGGCGCGCAGGATGCGCAGCGCGATTTCGCCACGATTGGCGATGACGATCTTCTTGAAGGCGCTCATGTCAGGGGCGGATCACGAACAGCGGCTGATCGAACTCGACCGGCTGGCCCGATTCGACCAGGATCGCCGCGACCGTGCCGTCGTATTCCGATTCGATCTGATTGAACATCTTCATCGCCTCGACCAGGCACAGCGTATCGCCGCGGGAAACGCGCTGGCCCTCGGTGACGAACGGCTCCGAATCCGGGTTGGGGGCATCGTAGAACGTGCCGACCATGGGCGAGCGCATGATCTCTCCGTCCGGCAGCTCGTCGGCCCCGGACTCGGCCGGCTGTTCCGCCGGCGCGGCGTCGGGCTTCGGCTGCGGGGCCGGCGCGACGGCGGCGGGCGGCGCCGTGCCGGGTCGACTGAGGCGGACCGACTCTTCGCCTTCGTGAATCTCGAGCTCTGCCAGGTCGGATTCCTCCAGCAGTTCGATCAGTTTTTTTATTTTTCTCAGGTCCATTCTCTTTTTCTACTCCGAAGCGGCCGGGCCGATCAGGCTGCACAAGCCCTGCAGGCCCAGGATGTATGAAGTGCCACCGAAGCCCGAAACCCGTCCCGCGGCAAGATCGGCCAGCAGCGAAGTCTGCCGGAACGGCTCGCGCGCGTCGGGGTTGGACAGGTGGACTTCGACGAACGGCAGCGCGACCGCTGCCAGGGCGTCGCGAATCGCGACCGAGGTGTGGGTGAAGGCGGCCGGGTTGATCACGATGCCGTCGGTCCCGTCTTCCATGGCCTGCTGGATGCGCTCGACCAGCGCGTGCTCGGCGTTGGCCTGGAAGAACTCGACGTCGCAGCCCGTGTCTTCGGCCGCGGCGCGCACGCGCGTTTCGATGTCGGCCAGGGTCTCGTGCCCGTAAATGCCGGGCTCGCGCCGTCCTAGCAGATTCAGATTGGGGCCGTGCAGGATCAGGATCCGCACCTTCAGCGCTCCGTGACGTGACTCAGCGTCGCAGAGTTTGCCTTACCTTGGGCTCAATTGCCAGACGTTCGCGGCATTTTGGCGGCGTTTTGCGGTCCGGGCTCAGGGTGCCGGGCGTTCGAGCAGCGGCCCCAGGGCAGCGTCGAGCATCGGTTTTTCGAGCTCGCCGAGGTGGCGCCAGCGAATGGTGCCGCCGGCGTCGACGATCACGCTGTAGGGCAGCATGCCGTCTGGATTGCCGAAACGGCGCTGGGTCTCGCGCACGTCCGAGGTGCCGATGAGAATCGGGTAGTCGATGCCCAGCCGGTCGACGAAGTCGCCGACCGCGCCCGGATCGTCGACGGCGATGCCGACGACGTTCAGGCGATCCGCATGGCTTTCAGCCAGCGACTGCAGCAGCGGCATTTCGCGCAGACACGGCCTGCACCAGGTGGCCCAGAAGTTGACCAGCGTGGGCCGGCCGTCGAAATCTTCCGCGCGCCACAGCTCTCCGTTGACGCCGGCGTGGGTGAAGTCCGGGCGCCGATCGCCGACCCGGGCGTGTGTGTCGTCCGCGCCGCCGTCGACCGCCGTGAGCGGTTCCGGCCGGGTCAGCCACGCGATGGCGATGCCTGCGGCGACTCCGACGACGATGGCCAGCGCCAGGACAAGCGCGGATCTGCCGGTCATGGCCATGCCGGATTATTCATGACCCGGGACCGTCATCGAATGGCCTGCTGCACCCGGTCGAGATGGGTGATGAATTCCTCGGGCGGCATGAAGCCGAACATCCGGTAGCGGTCCAGTTCCTCGCCGCCGCTGAAGAACAGGTAGGCCGGCGGGCCGTGCAGGCCGAATTCGTTGAGCACCTGCTGGTGGCGATCGGAGAAATCGGTCATGTCGATCTTGAGCAGGTCGAATTCGCCCATCTTCTGCGCCACGGCCGAATCCGGGAACGTGCTGCGCTCCATGCGCTTGCAGTCCACGCACCAGTCGGCATAGAAGTCCAGGAATACCGGCCGCTGTGCGGCCTGGACCGCGCGCGTGAGCTGCGCCAGGTCGTTGACCTCGGTGAATTCGGGCTGGGCGGTCGCCCGGGCGGCCGCGCCGCCGCCGCTGAACGGCTTGAGCGGGCGCAGCCAGTCGTTGCCGCCGGCCGCCGCGCCGACGAACTGCATGATGCCGAATACCAGCAGCATCACACCGACGGCCTGCCACAGCTTGCGCCAGCCGCTGACGGCGGCGTCCAGCCGGGTCAGCGCGCCGAGGTAGACGCCGCTTGCGATCGCCAGCGCGCCCCACAGCAGCATGGTGACGCCGCCGGGCACGATGCGTTCGAGCATCCAGATCGCCAGCGCCAGCAGGCCGACCCCGAACACCGCCTTGACCGACTCCATCCAGCCGCCGGCGCGCGGCAGCCAGTGGCCCAGGCCGACGCCGATGGCCAGCAGCGGCAGGCCCATGCCGATGCTCAGCGCGAACAGCACGCTGCCGCCGAGTACTGCGTCGCCGGTCTGCGAGATGAAGATCAGAATGCCGATCAGCGGCGCGGTGACGCAGGGGCCGACGATGATCGCGGACAGAAAGCCCATGATGGCCGCGCCGATCAGATTGCCGCCGGACTGGCGGTTGCTGATTTCGGTCAATTTCGCTTGCCACGTGGCCGGCATCTGCAGGTTGTAGAAGCCGAACATGGCCAGCGCAAGCAGCACGAATACCAGCGCGAAGGCGCTCAGCACCCACGGGTTCTGGAATGCGGCCTGGACGTTGTAGCCCATCAGCGCGGCGATCACGCCGACCGCGGTGTAGGTCAGCGCCATGGCCAGGACGTAGGCCAGCGACAGCGCGAACGCCTTGCCGCGCGTGATGTTTTCGCCCTCGCCGGCGATGATGCCGGACAGGATCGGGATCATCGGAAATACGCACGGGGTGAACGCCAGCCCGATGCCCAGCAGCACGAACAGCGCCAGCGTCAGCGCCATCGGCTGCTCGGTGATCAGCCGTGCCAGACGGTCCTGGTCGCTTTCGGGGAGGTTCTGGCCGGCCCCGGCATCGCCGGCCGGGGAAGCCGCGGCGGGTTGCGCCGCGCCGGTCGCATCGTCGGATGCCCCGTCGCTCGGCGCAGGCGCTTCGATGGCCGCCTCGGCCTGCGGCAGGTCCACTTCGATGCTGCGGGCCATCGGCGGATAGCAGATGCCGTCGGTCTGGCAGCCCTGGAACCGGACGGCCAGCGGCAGGTCCCGGGCCGGGCCGGCCGGGCGCGCCAGTCCGATCGGGATCTCGACTTCGCCGTAGTAGACGTGGGTATCGCCGAAGTATTCGTCGGTGATCGCGACAGCTTCCGGCAGTTCGATGCCGGTGACTTCGATCGGTTCGCCCTGGCCGACGGTGCCGGCCTCGAACTCGATGGAGTCGCGGTACAGGTAATAGTCCGGATGCATCGTGAAGCGTGCCAGCAGTTCGCCGGCGCCCAGCGCGATGGCCTCGACCCGGAACGCCTCTTCCGGCGGCAGCGGGTCCGAGCGGCCGGTCAGTTCGCGGGTGCCGCCGAATCCTTCGAGCTGTTCGGCCAGCCCGCCGCCATCCGAGCGGACTGTCGGCGGGCTTGCGCGCTGGCCCTGCAATGCGGCGTCCGCGACCGGATCGGACGCGGTTTCGGCCCGTTCGATCCGGATCTGCTCGCGCTGCGGCGGATAGCACACGCCCAGGTCGGCACAGCCCTGGAACGCGACCCGAAGCTCCAGCGGGCCTTGCGCCGGGAGCTGCTCCACCGGAAGGGTGACGCGCACGCGCTCACGATAGATTTCGACGTCGCCGAAGAACTCGTCGCTGTAGGATTTGCCCGAGGGAATCCGGGGCGAGCCAACAACCGTGCCATCGCCGATGGCCTGGAAGTCGAATGCGTGGCGGTACAGATAGTAGCCGTCGGCGATCCGCCATTCGATCTGCGCGCTCCGGCCTTCGGGCCCCATCTCGGTCGACATGGCGAACGCCTCTTCGACCGGCAGCAGGTCGTCGGGGTTGATCTGGGCGGCGATGCCCGGCGGCAGCAGCAGCGCGGCAAGCAGCGGCAACAGCGTCTTCACTGTCTTCATTGTTGTTTTCTTTGCATCGTTGTTTTCACTGTCAGGGGTTGTCGCGGTCTGCGACCCAGTCGCGGACCCATTGAAGGTATTCGGCGTTGCCGTCGACCACGTCGACGGCAAGAATTTCGGGCACGTCGTAGCTGTGGCGCTCGGCGAGGCGGCTGCGCAGCGCGTCGAACGCCCGGCGGGTCGTCTTGAGCGTCAGCGGCGTTTCCACGTCGCGCTCGATGCGACCCTGCCAGGGATAGACCGAGACCAGCGGCTGGCCGACGCTGGCGCAGGCGGCCAGGCGCGCCTCGACCAGTTCACGGGCCAGCGTTTCAGCTTCTTTCTGGTCGGTGCACGTGGTGTGGACCAGGACCAGTGAATCGTGATTCGTCATTGAAAAAGCTCGGTTTTCAAGTGGCTGTCCGAGGGCTTCGGGCGGCTGAACGGCAGGCGGCGGGCCGGTCGAATCTCGCCCGCGAATTTCATCCGCAATCCAGACCCGGACCGAAGCCGGCCTATTGCATCATTCTACCTTTCCGCATGCCGGGTCGACCCCGATGCCGCGGGCCGGCGGTCGCACGCCGGCCGGATTCGGTCGGCCTCGCGTCAGGCCGCGGCCGGCCGGCCGGCATGATTTTCCATTCCCGCCCTTGAAATGCCCTCGCGATAGCTCCATTTGCCGAGACATGCTGGTTGTCATGGCCCGCGCGCTCCGGTGTTCCCGGGTTTCGGACCATGCACGGCAACCGAAGTTCGTCCTGCCCGGCCGAGTGCCGGACAGGGTGTCAGTGACTAAATTTATCAATGGAAGGGAGAAGTATCCATGAACCTGCGTCCTTTGCATGATCGCGTGATCGTCAAGCGTGTCGAAGAAGAAAGAACCACGCCCGGCGGCATCGTCATTCCCGAAAGCGCTGCAGAGAAGCCGATCCGCGGCGAAGTCGTCGCCGTCGGCAACGGCAAGATTCTCGAAGATGGAAGCAAGCGCGAGCTCGACGTCAAGGTCGGCGACAAGGTGTTGTTCGGCAAGTATTCCGGCACCGAAGTCAAGGTCGAAGACGAGGAACTGCTCGTGATGCGCGAAGAAGATGTCATGGCCGTCATCGAGTCCTGATCTTAATTGAAATTTAATTTGCGGCCGTCGACTGCGACGGTCGCGAACGACCGAATTCGATTCCACACGAATCAACGCATTTAAAGAGGAATAGCAATCATGAGTGCCAAAGAAATTCGTTTCGCAGAGGACGCCCGCCAGAAAATGATCACGGGCGTCGATATCCTGTCCAAGGCGGTCAGCGTCACCCTCGGCCCCAAGGGCCGCAACGTCGTGCTCGAAAAGAGCTTCGGCTCGCCCACCGTGACCAAGGACGGTGTGTCCGTGGCCAAGGAAATCGAGCTTGAAAACAAGTTCGAAAACATGGGCGCCCAGATGGTCAAGGAAGTCGCTTCCCAGACCTCGGATGCCGCCGGCGACGGCACCACCACCGCCACGGTGCTGGCGCATTCGATGCTGCGCGAGGGCATGAAGGCGGTCACCGCCGGCATGAACCCGATGGATCTCAAGCGCGGGCTGGACAAGGCTGTCAAGGCGGCGGTCGAAGAGCTCCGGAAGATTTCCACTCCGTGCACCGACGACAAGTCCATCGCCCAGGTCGGCACCATCTCGGCCAACGCCGATGAGGAAATCGGCAAGATCATCGCCGAGGCCATGGGCAAGGTCGGCAAGGAAGGCGTGATCACGGTCGAGGAAGGCCAGTCGCTCGACAACGAGCTGGATGTCGTCGAAGGCATGCAGTTCGATCGCGGCTACCTGTCGCCGTACTTCGTCACCGACCAGCAGACGATGCAGGTCGATCTCGAGAACCCCTACATCCTGCTGTTCGACAAGAAGATCTCCAACGTGCGCGATCTGCTGCCGATCCTGGAAGGCGTGGCCAAGCAGAGCCGCAGCCTGCTGATCGTCGCCGAGGACATCGAAGGCGAAGCGCTCGCCACGCTGGTGGTCAACAACCTGCGCGGCATCGTCAAGGTCGCGGCCGTCAAGGCACCCGGCTTCGGCGACCGCCGCAAGGCAATGCTCGAAGACATGGCCATCCTGACCGGCGGACAGGTCATCTCCGAGGAAGTCGGCCTGAGCCTGGAAAAGGCCACCATCGAGCAGCTCGGTTCGGCCAAGAAGGTCCAGATCGACAAGGAAAACACCACCGTCATCGACGGCGCCGGCGATGCGGCTTCGATCGAAAGCCGGGTCGGCCAGATCCGTGCCCAGATCGAAGACGCCAGCTCCGATTATGATCGCGAAAAGCTGCAGGAACGCGTGGCCAAGCTGGCCGGCGGCGTGGCCGTGATCAAGGTCGGTGCTGCCACCGAAGTCGAGATGAAGGAAAAGAAGGCGCGCGTGGAAGACGCACTGCACGCAACCCGTGCTGCGGTCGAGGAAGGCGTGGTCCCGGGTGGCGGTACTGCCCTGGTGCGCGTGCTCGCCGCGCTCGGCGAGCTGACCGGCGACAACCACGACCAGGACCTGGGCGTCAAGATTGCCCTGCGCTCCATGGAAGAGCCACTGCGCATGATCGTCTCCAACGCCGGCGGCGAACCGTCCGTGATCCTCAACCAGGTTCGCGACGGCGAGGGCAACTACGGCTTCAACGCCGCGACGGACGAATTCGTCGACATGATCGAAGCCGGCATCCTGGACCCGACCAAGGTCACGCGCTCGGCGCTGCAGAACGCAGCATCGGTCGCCGGCCTGATGATCACCACCGAGGCCATGATCGCCGAAATTCCGAAGGAAGACGAAGGCGGCGGCGGTGCTCCGGATATGGGTGGTATGGGTGGTATGGGCGGAATGGGCGGCATGATGTAGGACGCGCCCGCGTCTTGCGGCCCAGGGCGGCGCTTCGCCACGGTTCGCGATGCTCATGTACACAAAACGTACACTGCGCTCGCTCTGCCGCGGCTCATCACCGCCCTGAACCGCAATCCGCTAATGCGCTCGCTCATTGCTCATAGCAAGATCGAGACAGAACAGCCCCGGCCTATGTGCCGGGGCTGTTCTTTTTTAAACCCGCCTTTTTTCACTGCCCGCTCGTCGCGAGGGTCTTTCAGGTCCCGCATCTGGGGCGTTTCGCTCGGTCGCGCATCCTCACCGTACAGGCGAGGTGGGGACGCGTTGGATTGCTCACCGGCGTTGGTCCATGATCGGAGTCAGACAACGATGCACGGGGTAGCACCATGAATGCGATTCGCCTCAACGCGCTGTTCTTCCTGCTGGCGCTTGCCGGGCGCCCGGCCGTCGCCCAGGATCCCGAGCCCGCGTAGGGTGTGTTGAGCGCAGCGAAACGCACCGCTCCGGCCCTGACTCATCAACCGCGCACGCTTTTCCCCTGAGTGCCCGGTTGGAATGTTCACCGGCCTTGCTCTATGCTTTGGTGATACAAAACCAATGCACGGGGTACTTCCGATGAATTCGATTCGACTGGTTGCAGCGTTCTTGCTGGCGGGCGTTGTTTCGCCGCCGGCTCTCGCCCAGGATCCCGAGAGCGACGCGATGCTGCGTGCCATCACCGGCAACGCCGGGGCGCCTGCGGGCAGGGACGTGAACTACTTCGAGGCCGAGCCGGCCGCGACCGGTTACCTGGCGATGCCGGAGGGTGAAGGGCCGTTCCCGGCGGTGATCCTGATCCACGAGTGGAACGGGCTGGTCGAACGGATCAGGCAGACCGCCGATGCGTTCGCCGAGCAGGGCTATATCGCGTTCGCCGCCGACCTGTACGGTGGCAAGACCGGCAGTTCTCGCGAGGAGAACATCGAGCTGGTCCAGGCCGCGCGAGCCGACGAGGACGAGATCATCGCCAATCTCGACGCGGCCGTCGACTGGATCGAGGCCAACACGCCGGCCACCGGCCGGGCGGCGGCGATCGGCTGGTGCTTCGGTGGCGGCATCGCCCTTTCCTACGCGCTGGGCAGCGACAGCCACGAGGGCACGGCGATCTTCTACGGCTCGCTGATCGACGACCCCGAGCAGATGCAGCACATCCATCACGAGGTCTACGGCACGTTCGCCGAGAACGATCGCGGCATACCGGTCGACGAGGTCAACGCTTTCGTCGACGCGATGCGCGAGGCCGGTATCGAGAACGACGTCCACATCTACGACGACGTCGCGCACGGCTTCTGGCTGCACGTCGAGCGCGACCCGGAACACAACCGTCCGGCGGCCGAGCACGCCTGGGATCGTCTAAAGGCCTATCTCGGCCGGGTTCTTTAGTCCCCTCTGTTCACTGCGGGTCCACTGCGAGAAGCGGTGGGTGAAAAAAGGCGGGTATCAGCGCGCCATCACGCAGAATTTGCAGGATGAACGCCGCTCGGTGCTCAGCGCCATAGGCCGTCCGGCACATGGCCAGAGTCACGCCAGTTGACGTATGATTCCGGGCCTCGATTAAACCGGAGAGTTTCATGCAGCGTGTAGTCATTTACCTCATGGTCGGGCTTGTCGCCGGACTCGCGGGCAGTCTGGGCCTGGCCGGTCCGCTGGCCGCGCAGGACGAGTACACCCGGCTGTTGCGCGACCCGGATATTTCCGATTCGCACCTGGTGTTCGTCTATGCAGGCGACCTGTGGCTGGCCGAGCGCGACGGCAGCGAGCCGCGCCGGCTGACCAGTCATCCGGCCGAGGAGAACACGCCGATCTTCTCGCCCGACGGGTCATCGATTGCGTTCCGCGCGGAATACGAGGGCAATACCGATGTCTACGTCATTTCCGTCGAAGGCGGGCAGCCCGAGCGACTGACATGGCATCCGGGCAACGATACGCCGGTGGACTGGGCGCCGGACGGCAGCGCAGTCGCGTTCGCCTCCGATCGCGAAACCGATCACGGCCGCTCCGGCCAGCTCTATCACGCTTCGCTGGACGGCGGATTTCCGACCAGGCAGATGGAAGCCCGCTTCGTCCGCGGCGCCTACGATGCGAATGGCGAGCGACTGGCCTACATCGATCACGGCTCGGGTTACAACGGCCTGTTCGGCGGCACCGCCGGCTGGAAAGGCTATCGCGGCGGCACCACGCCATCGATCCGGGTGCTCGACATTGCCGAGCAGACCTTCGTCGATGTGCCCGGCGACCGGGTGACCGATTTCAACATCTTCTGGCTCGAAGGACAGGTCTACTTTCTGTCGGACCGTGAAGACAAGGATTTCAACCTGTTCCGCTTCGACCCGGATTCGGAGCGCATCGACAAGCTGACCGACGAATCGGAATTCGACATCATGGCCGCGGCCGGACACGAAGGCACGGTGGTCTTCGAGACCGGCGGTTACCTCAAGCAGCTCGACCTGGCCTCCGGCGACGTCGAGACGCTTGAAATCACGCTGAACCCCGATTTGCCGCAGCTGCGTCCGGGCTGGGAATCGGTGGCCGGCAACGTTCAGGGCCTCGACATCTCGCCCAACGGCAAACGTGCCGTCATCACCGCACGCGGCGAAGTTTTCACGGTCCCGGCCGACAAGGGCTCGACGCGCAACCTCAGCGATACCGAAGCGGTGCGCGAATACCCCGCGCTGTGGTCGCCCGACGGGTCGCAGGTGGCATGGGTCGTCGAATCGCTGGAAGGCCAGACGCTAAGGATCGTCGACCAGAAAGGCCTGGAGCAACCGCAATCGTTCGAGCTGGGCCCGGATTTCTACGAGCTGGAGGCCTGGCACGCCGATACCGGGCGAATCGTGTTTTCCGACAACCATCTCGGCCTGCACTTCATCGAACTCGACGACGGCGCGGTCGAGACGATCGCGGTCAACGCCCGCCGTTCCGGCTTCGACGTGTCGTTCTCGCCAGACGGCCGCTGGCTGGCGTACAACTACGAACGACCCAATTTCCACGCCGACCTGGCCGTCCACGATTTCGATTCCGGCGAATCCACCGTGATCACCGGCGGCATGGCCGACGTGGCCTCGCCGGCCTTCGATCCGAACGGCAAGTACCTGTACTTCGCCGCCTCGACCAACTCCGGACCGGTCCAGGTCGGGCTGAACATGACCAGCCAGGAACATCCGTACCGTGCCGGTCTGTACGCCGCGGTACTGGGCGCCGACGGCGAAACGCCGCTGGCGCCCGAGACCGGCGATGAGGCTGTCGACGGCGACAACGACGATAGCGGGGACTCGGACAACGGCGCCGACGACAGCGGCGACAACGGTGATGAGGCCGACGGCGACGAGAAGGAAGAAACGCCGGAAGTCGTGATCGATTTCGACGGCCTGCAACAGCGCATCGTCGGCCTGCCGGTCGCCGAGGGCAACTACAGCTCGCTGCAGGTCGCCGGCAACGGCAACCTGTTCTACCTCCAGTCGCCCCAGCCGGGCGAAAGCAATCGGCCGCCGGGAGAATCGTCGGCGTCCGACAACGAACTCAAGCGCTTCGATTTCGAAGACCGCGAGGCCGAAACGGTGCGGCGCGGCGTGCAGGCCTTCCGCATCGCTGCGGCCGGCAAGCACATGATTCTGCAGATCAACGGCAACGGGCTGGCGATCGCCGAGATCGGCAAGAAGATCGAGCCCGAGCGGCTGGACACCTCGAACATGCGTATGTACGTCGATCCACGCGTGGAATGGGCGCAGATCTTCGACGAGGCCTGGCGCATGCAGCAGCAGTATTTCTATGCCGACAACCTGCACGGCCTGGACTGGGATTCGGTATACGACAAGTACCAGCCGATGGTGGCCCACGCGGGCCGGCGCGAGGATATCAACGCCATCCTGGTCGAGATGATCGCCGAGCTGCAGGCCGGCCATAACCGTATCGGCGGCGGCGACGTCCACCGCGAAAACGGGGTGAGCGGCGGCTTGCTGGGCGCGAATTTCGAAATCGCCGACGGCCGTTACCGCCTCGCCCGGATTTATTCCGGCGAGTCCTGGAACCCGTTCCTGCGCGGTCCGCTGACCGAACCGGGCAACGAGGCCGCCGAGGGTGAATACATCCTCGCGATCAACGGCGACGAGTTGACCGCCGAAGACAACATCTTCCGCATGCTGCAGAACACCGAGGACAAGCAGACCACGCTCACCGTCGGCCCGAACGCCAACGGTGACGACGCGCGCGAGGTTGTCGTCAGGCCGACCGGTTCCGAGGGCGCGCTCCGGCTGTGGAACTGGATCGAGCGCAACCGTCGGCAGGTGACCGAGGCCACCGACGGCCGGGTCGGCTACATCTACCTGCCCAATACCGCCGGCGCCGGTTACACGTTCTTCAACCGGATGTTCTTCAACCAGATCGACAAGGAAGCGCTGATCATCGACGAGCGCGCCAACGGCGGCGGCCAGGCGGCCAACTACATCGTCGAAGTGCTCAGCCGTCGCCACCTTTCGACCTGGAAGGACCGCGACGGGCTGCCCTACAACACGCCGGCCGGCGCGCTGCACGGGCCGAAGACCATGCTGATCGATCAGGACGCCGGCTCCGGCGGGGACTACCTGCCGTACACGTTCCGGCATCTCGAGATCGGCAAGCTCATCGGCACCCGCACCTGGGGCGGCCTGATCGGCATCTCGACCAATCCGCAGCTGGTCGACGGCGGCTACATGACGGTGCCGTTCTTCCGATTCGTCGACGCCGACGGCGACTGGTCGGTCGAAAACGAGGGCGTGGCGCCCGACATCGAGGTCGAGCTCGATCCGGTGGCGACCAACAACGGTCGCGACACCCAGCTCGAGCGCGCCATCGAGCACATCAAGGCCGAACTGGAGACCTACCGGTCGCCGGTGCCGCCAGTCCCGCCGCTGCCGACCGAACTCGGCCAGTAAGCCGGGCCTTCGGCTCGAAACGTTCAACCAGAACGCCCCGGCCATCCGGGGCGTTTTTTGCTTCGGCCGGCCGGGCCGGCCGAGCTTCCGGGTTATATTCAACGACTGGATCAGCGCAAGAAGCGGATTGAATGAACCGACCCGCCCCGATACCCGCCGGGTGCCTGCCGAGCCGTCGCTTGCGGCGCGGCGCGATTCGATCGCTGAAGCCGATCGCTTGGTCGGCATGGCTCGATAGGCGTCCGTCTCCGCCATGTCGCGTGCCCGCCTGATCTCGACCTTGTTTTGCGGCGGCCTGCTCGGCCTGCTGCTTTCGTGGTGGAACTGGGACCGGTTCGCCGAGGCCATGGTGCTGGACCCGGCACTCGACGAGGCCCCGCGCCAGTTCCAGGTCGACGAGCCGGCGTTCATGGTCCACGCCAACGAAGTCGACTACCGCGTACAGCCGCTTTACAACTATGAACTGACCGGCCTGGTCGTATCCTTCAAGCGCTTTCGGCCCGGGTTCGGTATCCACGAGCGCTGGAACGACTACATCAACATCGCCGATATCTGCGTGGTCTGGGGCGACAACGTTCGCGATGTGGACTTGAACGCGTTCGATTTCTGGAACCTCTCGTTCACCTGCAACTATTCGACCCGCAGCCAGGCCGATTGGGAGCGGTTCAATGCCGACCAGCTTTCCAACAACCATATCCTGACCAACGACGGGCGGCTGAAGGACGAAATCCGGAAACTCGAAGTCGGCGATCAGATTCACCTGCGCGGCTGGCTTTCGGAATATGGCCAGCCCGACGGCCCGATACGCGGCACCAGCACCGTACGTACCGATACCGGGGACGGCGCATGCGAGACCATCTATCTTTCCGAGTTCACCATCCTGGATTCGATGGAAACCGGCTGGCGCAGGCTGTGGTGGCCCAGCCTGTTCGTCCTGATCATCGCCCTGGCCCTGTGGTGGCTGACCCCGTATCACAAGCTCAAGGGGTATTGATTCCGTTACCTGCCAAGACAAGCTTAATGTGGCAGGGCTTATGCTCGAAGTAGTTAGCCCGGGAATGCCTTTTGGTGCCGTCAAAATCGAGGGCAGCTCTCGCGAAGTCGCGCGCGCCAGGGAAAAGCAGGCTTTATAGCGTAAAAGGCGTTCTCTCGCAGAGTCTCCGAGCCCGTAACCGGGCCCGGAGACTCTGCGAGAAATCAGCGTTTGCATTTTCCTCGTACCTTTGCGGTTCCGGCCGCCTGAAACCGTTAGACTGGTGGGCTCGGCTTCAAGGAGTTTCAACATGATTCAATCCGTGGGTTCGAATGGCCGCGGCCAGCAAGGGCCGCCCGATCTGACCGAACTTTTGAACAAGCTTGGCGGCGGCGGTGGGCCTTCGGGCAAGGCCGTCGTCGGCATCGCGATCCTCATCGCGCTCATCTGGGGTGCGACCAGCGCGTTCTATACCGTCCAGCCGGAAGAACGGGCCGTGGTCAAGCGCTTCGGCGCGGTCATCGACATCACCGATCCGGGCCTGCACTTCAAGATCCCGTTCGGCGTCGACCAGGTCCAGCATGTGGCCACCGAGCGGGTGCTAAAGCAGGAATTCGGCTTCCGCACCCAGGGCACGCGTGCTGGTGCACGCACGACCTACAGCAGCCAGGACTTCGAGGCCGAATCGCTGATGCTGACCGGCGATCTGAACATGATCGACGTCGAGTGGGTGGTTCAGTACCGGATTTCCGACCCGATCAAGTTCCTCTACGAAATGCGCGAGCCGACCCGCACGCTGCGCGACATCTCCGAATCGGTGATGCGCCGGATCGTCGGCAATATGCTCGGCTCCGAAGTGCTGACCGTCGGCCGCGTCGAGATCCAGCAAAAGGCGAAGGTGGAAATACAGGAGATCATGGACGGCTACGACTCGGGCATTCGGATCAACACCGTCGAAATGCAGGACGTGGTGCCGCCGCCGGCGGTGCAGCCGGCGTTCAACGAGGTCAACGAGGCGCGCCAGGAGCGCGAGCGCATGATCAACGAGGCGCAAAAGCGCGTCAACCAGGAAATTCCCAACGCCGAGGGCGCGGCCCTGCGGACCGTGGCCGAGGCCGAGGGTTACGCCACGGAGCGCGTCAACCGGGCCTTCGGCGAAAGCGTGCGTTTTTCGGCGGTGCTGGACGAATATCTCCAGGCGCCCGAAGTCACCCGCTCCAGGCTTTACCTGGAAACGCTCAACGAAGTGCTGCCCGAGATCGGACAGGTGCTGGTCGTACAGGACGGCCAGGTCTCGCCGCTGCCACTTCTCGATGTCAACCGCAACGCCGCGCGCCGCGCCGGGGGTGAACAATGAAGCCGATCGTCATTGCAATCGCGGCGGTCGTGTTGATCGCCGTCGGGAACTTCGTGTTCTATACCGTGGACGAGGCCGAGCAGGCCATCATCGTGCAGTTCGGCGAACCCATCGGCGGCGTGGTCAGCGAACCGGGGCTGAAGGTGAAAATGCCCTGGCAGACCGTGCGTCGTTTCGACAAGCGCCTGCTGGTCTGGGACGGCGACGTCACGCAGATTCCGACCCTGGGCCGGGAGTTCATCCTGGTCGACACCACGGCGCGCTGGCGCATCGATGATCCGCTGATGTTTCTGACCAGCGTGCGCGACGAGGCCGGCGCCCGAACCCGGCTCGACGACATCGTCGACTCGGTGGTGCGCGACATGGTCTCTTCGACCGAGCTCGAGGAAATCGTCCGGTCCAAGGACTGGGAAGTCGACGTCGAAGACCTGGCCGACCCGGCATTGGCCGATCGCGGCGATGTCGATCTCGAAAAGCAGCCCAAGCTGGGTCGCGAACTGCTGGAAACCGAAATTCTCGCGCGTGCGCGCGACTCCATGCCCACCCTGGGGATCGCGCTCGACGATGTGCGCGTCAAGCGGGTCAATTACATCGATTCGGTGCGCCAGCAGGTCGAAAACCGGATGATCGCCGAGCGCCAGTCGATCGCCGAGCGGTTCCGGTCCGAGGGCATGGGCCGCAGCCAGGAAATACTCGGCAACATGGAACGCGATCTTCGTCGAATCCGCTCGGAGGCCGAGCGCGAGGCCGAGGAAATCCGGGGCGAGGCCGACGCCGAAGCGACCAGGATCTATGGCGAGGCGTTCGGCGCGGATCCGGAGTTCTACTCGTTCTTCCGCACGCTGGAAAGCTACCGCGCGCTGGGGCCCAACGCCACGATCATGCTCAGCGCCGACTCGGACTTCTTCCGCTATCTGGAAGAATCGCAGGTGCAGTAAAACCGCATGCTCCTCTTCCCCCGCCGCGGGGGAAGATGGCCGGCCCGGGTCCCGGGTCCCGAATGACGCAACGCTTCCGGCGGCACCGGTCATCAGCGCGCCGTCCGATGCTGCTTGCCGTGGCAGTCCGCACTCGGTTGTTTGCGCGCAAGGCGCTCTGCTCCGCCAGCATCGGCCCGGCCGTCGTCGGGGAGACGATCATGCTGTACGTCTCCGAGAAACGGCGATCAAACGCGATCCGCGCTCCACTTGTAAGGCATCGACTTCTGTGGCAAAGTTGCCGCCATGGAAGCAACCGCAATGAACATCGGGGCGACCCGTCCAATGGATCCGCGCCAGCGACGCCGAGACGGGCGCCTGTTCGGCTGGGTGGCCTAGCTTTTCATTCATTGAAAAAGCGGAATTCGTAACAACCCAGCCATCCGGTTGGGTTTTTTTTTGGAAACAGCGATTGTGAAAAGCTTTCTTTCTACCGTCGATTACACCCGCGCCGAGATTCAGGGGCTGCTGGACACCGCCTCCGAGCTCAAGGCCGCGCCGGTATCGCGTGCGTTGGCCGGACGCACGGTCGCGCTGCTGTTCCTGAACCCCTCGCTAAGAACACGGACTTCGTTCGAGGTCGGTGCGTTCCAGCTCGGCGCGCACGCGGTCGTCCTGGAGCCGGGCAAGGGCGCCTGGGGGATCGAGTTCGAACAAAGCGTGGTCATGGACGGCGATGCCGAGGAACACATCATCGAAGTCGCCGGCGTGCTGTCGCGCTACTGTGACGCGATCGCGCTCCGGGCGTTCCCGCTGTTCGCCGACTGGCAGGTCGACCGCCAGGACCGGGTGATCAGGACGCTGGCCGAGCACGCCACGGTGCCGGTGATCAACATGGAAACCATCATCCACCCGTGCCAGGAGCTGGCGCTGATGCGCACGATCCAGGATCACCTGGGCCGGCCCGACAACCGCAAGTTCCTGCTGACCTGGACCTGGCACCCGCGGCCGCTGAACACTGCCGTGGCCAACTCGGCGCTGTTGATCGCAAGCAAGTTCGGGATGGACATCACGCTGCTGGTGCCCGACGAGGCCTACCGGCTGGATTCGCAGTTCATGGATGCCGCCGCGGCCCAGGCTTGCGAATCCGGCGGCAGCCTGGAAGTGACGACCGACATCGAACAGGGCTACTCGGGCGCCGACTGGGTCTACGCCAAGAGCTGGGGCGCGCTGCCGCTGTACGGCCGGCCGGCCGAGGACGCCGAACTGCGCGCCCCGTTCCGGCATTTCATGGTCGACGGAGAGAAGATGGCCATGACCGCCAACGCCCGCTTCAGCCACTGCCTGCCGCTTCGACGAAACATCAAGGCCAGCGACGAGGTGATGGACGCCGACTACTGTGTGGCGCTGGACGAGGCCGAAAATCGGCTGCACGTGCAGAAGGCGCTGATGTTGTCTCTCATGGGAAATAAGGCGGGTTAAAAGCAAAGACGGCCGCGGATGAACGCGGACGAGCGCGGATGAAAAAAGATAAAGAGAGACAAAGCGGTACACGAAGAGCGCGAAGAAGGCACGAAGAGCACGAAGATGGAAATAAGCTGGTGATGAAGTATTGCTCTTCTTGAATGGATTATTTTTTCATTGCTTTCGCGGCGATCAGATTCTGACTTTCCGTTTATCCGCGCTGATCCGCGGCCAAAAAAGATTTTGACCATCAAGAGAAAACCATGAACAACGAAAGAATCGTATTGGCCTTTTCCGGCGGGCTGGATACCAGCTACTGCGTGCTGGCGCTGAAGAAGGAAGGCTTCGAGGTGCACACCGCGTTCGTCGACACGGGCGGGGTGGATGCCGCGCACAAGAAGTGGATCGCCGAGCGCGCGCTGGCACTGGGTGCGGCCGAGCATCACGAGCTCAACGCCGCCGGCCCGCTGTGGGACAAGTTCGTGGTGCCGCTGTTGTGGTCGGGCGCGCGCATGCTGGACCAGTACCCGATGCTGTGCTCGGACCGCTACGTGATCGTCGAGCAGTGTCTCGAACTCGCCGACCGCATCGGCACCAAGCGTTTCGCGCACGGCTGCACCGGCATGGGCAACGACCAGCTGCGCTTCGACCAGTCGGTGCGCTCGCTGGGCGACTACGCCATCCTCGCGCCCATCCGTGAACTGCAGCGCGCGACCGGCAACGTGCGCGACTACGAGTTGAAGCTGATGGCCGAGGCCGGGGTCGAGGTGCCGGCCTCGTCGAGCAAGTACTCGATCAACGAGAACCTGCTCGGCGTGACGCTGTCGGGCCAGGAGATCGACCGCTTCGAGGCGCCGGCCGACGACACCCGGGTGCGCTGCCGGCCCAGGTCCGAATGGCCGGATGCGCCCGGGAGCTGGACGCTGGGCTTCGAGCACGGCCGCGCCGTGCGCCTGAACGGCGAGCAGATCACCGGACCGGCCATGCTGGAAAGGCTCAATCCCGAGTTGGGCGCCTACGGCGTGGGCAGCCACATCTATACCGGCGACGTCTCGATCGGGCTCAAGGGCCGGATCGTGTTCGAGTGTCCGGGCATCGACGCGCTGATGTGCGCCCACCGGGCGTTGCATGACGCGGTCAACACCCGGCTGCAGAACCAGTTCCGTCACGTGATCGCCGCGCGCTGGGCCGAGCTCGTCTACACCGGCTTTTTCTTCGAGCCGCACAAGGCCGACCTCGAAGCGTATCTCGAGTCGGCCAACCGCTTCGTCACCGGCGAGGTCGAATTGAAGACCGACGGCAACGCCGTGACGGCCACTGCCGTTCGATCGGAGTTCCTGTTGCAGGACCCGGATTCGATCTATGCCCAGTCGGCCTCGTGGACGCCGGAGGAAGCCGAGGGCTTCGTCAAGCTGCTGGGCCAGAGCTCCACGCTGGCCCAGAAGGTGCGCAGCGCCGGAGCAAAGTCGTGAACATCGAGCGCATCCTCGAGCACCTGAGCCCGTTGATTACCTGCGACAGCCAGAATCCGCCGCGCGCGATCACCCCGGCCGCGTCGATGTTCGACTACGTCCGGAGCATTCTTCCGAGATCGTTCGGCATAGAAATGTTCGACCACGGGGACGGCCACGTCACGTTGTTCGCCCGGCGCGGCCGCCCGGAGGTGTTGTTCAACTGTCACCTCGACACGGTGCCGGTGGGCGACGGCTGGAGCGTGCCGCCGCTGCGCCTGACCGTGCGCGATGCTCGCGCCTGGGGGCGCGGCGTGTGCGACATCAAGGGTGCAGCGGCCGCCCTGCTGGCGGTGGCCGAGGCCACCGACGCGCCGATGGCGCTGCTTTTCACGAGCGACGAGGAAGGCGCCGGCGGCTGCTGCGTGCGCGAATTTCTCGCCACCGCGCCGGCGAAGGAATTCCGCCAGGCCGTGGTCTGCGAGCCTACGGCCAACCGCGCGGTGCTGGGCCACCGCGGATTTCTATCCGTGCTGGGCCACTTTACCGGCACCGCCGGGCACTCTTCGGAATTTCGCGCGCTGGAAGACAGCGCGGTGCACGCCACCGGGCGCTGGATTGCCGCGGCCGTGGCGCACTGCGCGCGCGAGGCCGAGGCCGGCCGGCCTACCTGCTTCAACGTCGGCCGCATCGCCGGCGGGCTCAAGAGCAATGTGATCGCCGACGGCTGCGACCTGCACTACTCGGCGCGCCTGGCGCCCGGCCAGGATAACCAGGCATTCCTGGATGCAATCTCGGGCCTGGCCGGCGCCGAGGCGCGGGCCGACTGGAAAGTACCGTTTTCCGGCCCGCCGCTGCCTTCGGGCGGCGGCAGCAGCGAAGCGGCCCGGGCTTTTGCCGAGGCCCTGGGGCTGGAGATCACCGAAAGCGTGGATTTCTGGACCGAGGCATCGCTGTTTTCGGCCGCCGGCATGGACGCCGTCGTGCTGGGTCCGGGACATATCGAGCAGGCCCACACGGTGGATGAATGGGTGGCGCTGGAGCAGCTCGAAACCGCCGCAAGCCAGTATCGCGCCATCGTTGCGACAGGCGAGGCGTCGGCGGCGTGACCGAAGTCCGCCCCATCGTCACCGAGCTGCTGGGGCAGCTCGGCTCGTCGCGCGAAGCGCGCCAGTACCTGGAGCAGTTTTCGCGGGTCAACGAGAGCCGCTTTGCGGTGGTCAAGGTCGGCGGCGGGGTGCTGGCCGAGGGGCTCGACGCCCTGGTCGCGGCGCTCGCCTTCCTGCACCGGCTGGGCCTGTATCCGATCGTGCTGCACGGCGCCGGCCCGCAACTGGATCAGGCGCTGGCCGACGCCGGCATCGAGACGCTCAAGCGCGACGGGCTGCGCGTGACGTCCGAGGAAGTCATGGCCATCGCCCGGCCCGTGATCTATCGCGAGAACGCTCGGCTGGTCGACGCGCTGGAGCACCACGGCGTGCGCGCTCGCGGACTTCTGCACGGCGTGTTCGAGTGCAACTTCGCCGACCGCGAGCGGTTGGGTCTGGTCGGAGAAGTGGCCGACGTGCGCCTGGATGCGGTGCGCGGCGCGGTGGAGACCGGGGCGCTGCCGGTCGTCGCCTGTCTGGGTGAATCGCGTTCCGGCCAGGTCATGAACATCAACGCCGATATCGCCACGCGCGAGCTGGTCTGGGCGACCAAGCCGTACAAGGTCATCTTTCTCACGCCCACCGGCGGGCTGCTGGACGAAAACGGCCGGATCATGTCGGCGATCAGCCTGACCAACGACTACGAAGGCCTGATGGCGCAGTCCTGGGTCCACTCCGGCATGCAGCTCAAACTGGCCCAGATCCGCGACATGCTCGAGCCGCTACCGGCCTCGGCCTCGGTGTCGATCACTTCGGCCGAAAAGCTTACGCGCGAATTGTTCACCCATACCGGCGCCGGTACGCTGGTGCGCAAGGGCGAACGCATCGAGTGGTTCGAAGCCGTACCGGAAGCGCGGCGTGCCGCGCTCGAAGCCTTGCTGGAAAACGCCTTCGACCGCAGGCTTCGTTCCGACTGGCTGGAACGTCGTCCGCTACGCGGACTATTGATGGCCGAAAGCGGCCGGGCGGCCGCCCTGATCCTCGAAGGCGCCGACGGCGTGCCTTACCTGGACAAGATCGTGGTGACCCCGGAAGCGCGCGGCGAAGGCCTGGGCGCGGCGCTGTGGCAGGCGCTGCGCGCGCGCTGCCCGGCCATGTACTGGCGCGCCCGGATCAACAACCCGATCGCCGGCTGGTATTTCCAGCAGGCCGAAACCAGCCACCGGCGCGACCATTGGGTGGTTTACACGATCGGGATCGACGACTACGCGCAGATGGCGCGCCTGGTCACCGACGCCGCGGCGCGCGATTCCGGCTGGCAGCAGGAGCCAGGATGACAAAACCCGCGTCCACGGATTACATGGATTGGCAAAGATTATTTATTGACTTGCGCAGTGCGTCTGGTTCCCCTATCAACTTCGGGGCAAGGTGTTCGACCCCGCTTTTGAAGCGCCAGACCCCGGTTTGATCAAAAGCCGTCCGAACAGCCCCCCGGCAAGAACGTCGCTTTCAATCTGTGTCAATCTGCGCAATCTGTGGAAAGGTTTCGAGCATGAGTGAAAAAAAGAAACATCGGCTGGCGCTGATTGGCGCGCGCGGCTATACCGGGCGCGAACTGCTGGGACTGCTGGCGGCGCATCCGGCGATCGAGCTGGCGCTGGCCGCGTCCGGCGCGCAGGCCGGCGAGCCGATCGTCGACCAGGTCCCGGCCTGGCCCGACCCCGACCAGCGCTTTGCCGCGCTGGCGCCGGAACAGGTCGGCGGGACTGATGCCGACGTCTGGGTGCTGGCCGTGCCCAACGGCATGAGCGCGCCCTGGGTCGAGGCCATCGAGGCCGCGCATCCGAAGTCATTGATCCTCGACCTGGGCGCCGATTACCGGTTCGATGCCGAATGGGTCTACGGCCTGACCGAGTTCAACCGTGCTGCGTTGAGAGACGCCCGGCGTATTTCCAATCCCGGCTGTTATGCCACCGGCGCGCAGTTCGGCCTGCTGCCGCTGCGTGATCAGCTGATCGGCCCACCGGTGATCTTCGGCGTGTCGGGCCATTCCGGCGCCGGCCGCACGCCGTCGGCGCGCAACGACCCCGAGCGGCTGCGCGACAACCTGATTCCCTACGCGCTGACCGGCCACGTGCACGAGCAGGAAATCGGCGCCCACCTCGGCCGGCCGGTGCGCTTTCACCCGCACGTGGCGGCATTTTTCCGCGGCATCTCGCTGACCATCGCCGTCGAGTTGAGTGCACCGGCCTCGGCCGATTCGCTGCAGGCCGAGTTCGAGGCCTTCTACCACGGCGAACCGCTGCTGCGGGTGTGCGCCGAAGTGCCGGAGATTGCCGGTCTCGCCCCGCGCGCCGGCGTCGAGGTCGGCGGCTTCAGCGTGGACACGCGCGACACCCAGCGGACCAGCTTTGTCGTGGTGCTGGACAATCTGCTCAAGGGCGCTGCTTCGCAGGCGCTGCAGAACATCAACCTGGCGCTGGGGCTGGATGAGTTGACCGGCATCGATTCGACGCCGGTCGGATCCGCCGAAGGAGAAGCACGATGAGCGAGCCCATCTGGAAAAAATCCGGCAGGCACGAAGTACCCGAGGCCATCATGCGCTTCCTGGCCGGCCAGGACGTCGAGCTCGACCGCGAGTTGCTGCCGTTCGACATCCGCGCCAGCCAGGCGCACGCGCGCGGTCTGGCGCGCATCGGGGTGCTGACCGACGACCAGGCGAGCGCCATGTGCCGCGAGCTGGACGCGTTGGCCCGGGCCTTCGACGACGGTGAGTTCGTGCTCGACGCGCGCTTCGAGGACGGCCATTCGGCGATCGAGGCCTGGCTGACCGAGCGCCTGGGCGAGACCGGCAAGCGCATCCACGCCGGCCGCAGTCGCAACGACCAGGTCGCCGTGGCCCTTCGGCTGTATCTCAAGGACCGGCTCGCGCGTCTATCGGCACTGTGCGCCGACATCGCCGAGGTCGCGCTCCGGCGCGCCGACTCCGAGCGCGGCGTACCGCTGCCCGGGCATACCCACCTGCAGCAGGCCATGCCCAGTTCACTGGGGCTTTGGTGGGCCGGCCATGCCGAGGCGTTCGTCGACAACGCCGAGCTGGCCGCGAGCATCCGCGACTGGCTGGATGCAAGCCCGCTGGGCACCGCGTCGGGCTTCGGCGTCAACCTGGCGCTGGACCGCGACGGCGTTGCCGACGAACTGGGATTCGCGCGCCTGGTGGTCAATCCGCAGACCGCCCAGGCCGGCCGCGGCAAGGTCGAACTGCGCGCGATCGACGCGCTGTCGGCGGCCACTTCCGATCTCCGGCGGCTGTGCTGGGACATCGGCCTGTACGCCAGCCAGGAGTTCGGCTACGTCACCGTCGCGCCGGAATTCTGCACCGGCTCGTCGATCATGCCCAACAAGTTCAACCCCGACGGCGTCGAGCTGTTGCGCGCGCTGCACGCCAGCGTGGCCGGCGCGCGGGTCGAACTCGATTCGGTGCTGAGCCTCCCCTCGGGCTACCAGCGCGATCTGCAGGACACCAAGCCGCCGGTGCTGCGCGCGTTCGGCCGCGGGCTGGAAGGCCTGGCCCTGGTCCCGGCGCTGCTGGCCGGGCTGGCGTGGAACCATGAACGGATGCGCGACTCCATGGCGGCGCCCATGCACGCCACCGACCGGGCCAACGAGCTGGTCGCCGAGGGACTGTCGTTTCGCGACGCCTACCGCAAGGTGGGCGACGAACTCGAGGCGCTTGCCGAACGCGATCCGGCCGACAGCCTCGCCGCGCGTGTCTCGCCCGGCGGCTGTGCGGATCTTTTGCTGGACCGGATCGAGGCACGCTTGAGGGCGATTCGTGTTGATGAGTATTGAAGTGCTTTTGCGGGCTCCGGCGGCGAAACGGCTTTTGACTTTGAAGTTGAATTGAATTCAAGGAAAGGCGGCCGGTCCAGGTGCCGAAGACAGCAAGCGGCGAAACACGTCTTTGTATCGCGGTCGGGTCACCCGTCGGCCACGTCGGCGATTACAACGGTGTCTGTTCGCGCGACAAGCGCACAAACTTCATTCATATCTGTGCCAACCTGTGTAACCTGTAACGCGCCTGAACCGAAATCCGCAAAGGGCCCGACCAGGAGGCGATGGAAAGCGAACTGACACTGACCGGTGACATGCTGCTGGTGCTGGCGCTGCTCGGCCTGACCATCTTCGCCTTCGCCAGCGAGATCGTTCGCATCGACATCGCCGCCGTGTCGATCATGGTGCTGACCGGATTGCTGGGACTTGTGCCGGCCGACCAGTTGTTCGACGGGTTCGCTTCCAACGCGGTGATCGCCGTGATCGCGGTGATGATCATCGGCGCGGGGCTGGACCGCACGGGCGTGATGAACACCGTCTCCACGGCGATGGTCCGCTACGGCGGCAAGTCCGAGAACCGGGTCGTCGCGATGCTGGCGACCCTGGTCGGCCTGATTTCCGGGTTCATGCAGAATACCGGCGCTACGGCATTGTTCCTGCCGGTGGCCGGCCGGGTTTCGGCGCGACTGGATATTCCGCTGTCGACCCTGCTGATGCCCGTGGGGTTCTGCGCAATCGTCGGCGGCACCATCACCATGGTCGGCTCCTCGCCGCTGATCCTGCTCAACGACCTGATCGATACCTCGAACCGGTCGTTGCCGCCCGGCGCCGAGGCGATGCAGCCATTCGGACTGTTCTCGGTCAGCCCGATCGGACTGGCGCTGCTGGCCGTGACGCTGCTGTTCCTGCTGACCCTGGGCCGCCGGTTCATCCCGCGCACGCAAGGCAAGCGCCCGGCATCGCCCGGGCGGACCAAGAACTATTTTGCCGAGGTCTACGGCATTACCGGCAACGTCTACGAGCTTCTGGTCACGGTCGATTCACCGCTGGTCGGCATGCGCGTTTCCGAAGCCGAAATGCTCGACGGCGCGCCGCTGCTTTTGGCCATACAGAGTACCGACGAGCCGCGCCTGGCCCCGCCGGCCGACGAAATGATCTGGGTCGGAACCGTGCTCGGCGTGATGGGCACGCGCGAGCAGGTCGGGCGCTTCGCGGTCGACAACAAGCTGCGGCTGCAGCCCCGGTTGCGCACTTTCGGCACCCTTTTCGATCCGGGCCGCGCCGGTATCTCGGAGGTGGTGATCCCGCCGGGCTCCAACCTGGTCGGCAAGACCATCGGCGATGCGCGGCTGCGATCGCGCTTCGGCATTTCGGTGCTGGCGATCAATCGCGGCGACGCAATCGTGCGCGAGGGGCTGCGCGGCGAGGCATTGAGAGTGGGCGATTGCCTGGTGTCGCATTCGTCTTGGCGCGACCTGTCTTCGGTGGCCCGCGACAAGGATTTCATCGTCGCCACCGATGTGCCCAAGGAAGAAGCGCGGCCGCAGAAAGTCGGACACGCGCTGGTTTTCTTTCTGCTGGCCATGGGCCTGATCCTGTTTACCGATTTCAATCTTTCGATCGCGCTGCTGACCGGCGCGATCGGCATGGTGCTGACCGGCGTGCTGAGCATGGACGAGGCCTACCAGGCGGTGAGCTGGAAGACCGTTTTCCTGATGGCGAGCCTGATTCCGCTGGGTTTCGCCATGGAGGTCACCGGCACCGCGGCCTGGCTGGTCCAGGAAATGCTGGCGCTGGTCGGCGACATCGCCGACATCTGGATGCAGCTGGCGCTGGCCGTGCTGGCCACGGTGCTGACGCTGGTCATGTCCAACGTCGGCGCCACGGTGCTGCTGGTACCCATCGCGATCAACATCGCGCTGGCCACCGGGGCGAACCCGGCCATCTACGCGCTGATCATTGCGCTGGGTACTTCCAACGCTTTCATCCTGCCCACCCATCCGGTCAACGCGCTGATCATCGGGCCGGGCGGTTACAAGGTCAAGGATTTCATCCGCATCGGCCTGCCCATGAGCGCGCTGTTCCTGGTCGCCATGCTGGCAATGGTCAACCTGGTTTATTGATCGTGTCGGATTTCGAATCGCTGCCGTGGCGCGACGACCATGCCGGCAAACCGCGTCGGGTGGGCGTGGAAATGGAAATGGCGGGCATCGATCCGGATGCGATCGCGCGTGTGGTCGTCGACGAGGTCGGCGGTCATCTCGAGGTCGAAAGCGCGTTCTCCGCCACCGTGCGCGATACCGAGTTCGGCGATTTCGGCATCGAGCTGGATGCCCAGGTGCTGACTTCCCGCGGCTACCTCGATTCGCTCAAGGCGCTGGGCATCGAGATCGAGCCGGGCGAGCTGCGCGACAACCTGGAAGAAGTCATGTCACGCGTGGCCGGGCTGGTCGTGCCGCATGAACTCGTCTGTCCGCCGGTGGAACTCGAGGCGCTGGCGCGCATCGACGAGATCCGGCGCGGATTGTGCAAGCGTGGTGCCAAGGGCACGCAATCCTCCGCGCTGTATGCCTTCGGTCTGCAGTTCAACGTGGATATCGCGAAGGTCGACAGCGCCCATCTTCTCGCGGTGCTGCGCGCCTTCTTCCTGTTGTTCGACGAGATCTGCGAACGCGAGCGCATCGACTTCTCGCGCAAGCTCACGCCGTTCGTTCAGCCGTTTCCGGAAGACTACGTGGCCCACGTGCTGGTGCCGGACTATGCGCCCGACATGCAGACCCTGATCGACGACTATCTTCGGTTCACGCCAACCCGCAACCGACCGCTGGACCTGTTGCCGCTGCTGGCCTGGATCGACGAAGAACGCGTGATGGCCGCGCCGGTGGAACGCGAACTGATCAAGCCGCGCCCGACCTGGCACTACCGGCTGCCCAACTGTCTGATCGACGATCCGGACTGGTCGCTGGCAAAGCCCTGGCGCGAATGGGCGCGCATCGAGAAGCTGGCCGCCGACGGGTACGCGCTGGAACGCGCGGCCCGGCGGCGGCTGGGGCAGTCCAGCGTGCTGCGCCGCTGGTGGTCGCGGCTGCGGCGGCGCACGGCCAAGATGCTCGCGGGGCGTGATTGATGCGCCCGCGAATCGGCGTCACCGGTCCCGACCGCGGCGGACTGGCGGCCTGGATGTTCACCGCGCTGGCGGTGTGGTGGGCCGGCGGGCGGCCTTCGCGCATCCGCCCGGGCCGGCGCGTCGCTTTCGAATCCCTCGACGCGCTCATCATTGGCGGCGGCGCAGACGTCAGTCCTGCGCTCTATGGCGAGCACAGGCGCCTGCCGGTGCGCGAATTGCGCGACGCGGGCGCGTTCGGCTGGCGGCGGGCGCTCGGCTATGTGCTGTTTCCGCTGTTGTGGCTGGTGCGGCGGCTGTTGACCAAGAAGCGCGGCGGGCTGGATCCGGCCCGCGATGAAATGGAACAGGAACTGATCGGAAAGGCCATCGCCGCGCGCCTGCCCATGCTGGGCATCTGCCGCGGCATGCAGCTGATCAACGTGGCCCTGGACGGCACCCTGCACCAGTCGCTCGAAGGCTTCTACGATGAATATCCGGCGATTCGCTCGGTATTGCCGCGCAAGCAGGTCGAACTCGCGCCCGGCTCGCGCCTGCAGCGCATCCTGGGACGTGAGCAAAGCCTGGTCAACGCGCTGCATCGCCAGGCCATCGATCGCCTGGGCAGCGGACTCGAAGCGGCGGCACGCGAGGCCAACGGCGTGTTGCAGGGCTTCGAGGCCGTCGGCGACCGCTGGCTGATCGGTGTCCAGTGGCATCCGGAATACCTGCCGCAACGCCGGGCGCAGCGGGCGCTGTTCAAGGACCTGGTCGCGCATGCGGGCCGGAGGCCGGACGCATGAGCGACGCGGCAGCCAACCGTCTCGCGCCGGCCGATTTCGTCGCCGCCAGTGGATATGCGCGCGAGGTGCTTCGACGCTGGCGGCTGGAACCCGACTGGCTGGTCGACGAAGCCGAGGCCGATGACCCGGAATTGCCGGTGGCCTCGCGACTGCGGCGCTACCGCCAGCTCGAGGCATTGCGCATCCAGTGGCAGGAGATCCAGGGCCTTCACGATGTCGAGGAGACCGGGCGGCGGCTATCCGGCCTGGCCTGTGAATGCCTCGAGCGGGCGCTGGGGCAGGCCGAAGCGGCCGTTGCCGAACGGCACGGAAGACTGGAGACGCCCGAAGGTGGCGCGGCCCGGCTTGCGGTGCTGGCGCTGGGCAAGCTCGGCGGCAACGAGCTCAACTTCAATTCCGACCTGGACCTGGTGTTCTGTCATGCCGCGTCGGGCCAGAGCGACGGCCGTCGCTCGCTCGAGCCGCGTGACTATTTCAGCCGCGTGGTGCGCGAGCTCTCGGGACTGATGGAAGAGGTCACCAGCAACGGGCGGGTCTGGGTGGTCGACACCCGTCTGCGGCCGTTCGGCCAGGCCGGCGCCGTGGTCTGGTCGGTGGACGCCATGGAGCAGTATTTCGTCAACGAGGGGCGTGCCTGGGAGCGCTATGCCTGGCTCAAGGCGCGCCCGGTCGCCGGCGATCTTGCGCTCGGCAGCGACCTGCTGGCGCGGATTCGTCCGTTCGTGTTCCGCCGCTACCTCGATTACGGCCTGTTCGACAACCTGCGTTCGCTGCATGCTGAAATCGAGACGCGTTCGCACCGTGACGAACTGCAGGACGACATCAAGCGCGGTCCGGGCGGAATCCGCGAGCTGGAGTTCCTGGTCCAGAGCCTGCAGCTTCTGCGCGGCGGACGCGAACCGGCACTGCGCACGCCGGGCTTTCTGGCCGCGCTGCGCGCTGCGCGCGATGCACGACTGCTGGAAGAGGTGCAGTTCGAACCGCTGAACGAAAGCTATCGTTTTCTGCGTGCGCTGGAAAACCGTCTGCAGCTGGTCACCGGCCGCCAGACCCACGAACTGCCCGCGGATACGGAGCAGCGCGAGGCGCTTGCGCTGCTCATGGGCCTGTCCGACTGGAACCGGCTGGCCTCCCGGATTTCGAAAGTTCGCGAACGAGTGCGCGAACTGTTTCGAAAGCGCTTCGGCGCTCCGGAGCAGCGCGCCGAACCGGTGCGTTCGCTGTGGCCGCCGA
The DNA here is from genome assembly GCA_018334995.1 of Wenzhouxiangellaceae bacterium. GTDB lineage: Bacteria > Pseudomonadota > Gammaproteobacteria > Xanthomonadales > Wenzhouxiangellaceae. The sequence continues at coordinate 18,842 of JAGXKW010000018.1, read as the reverse complement.
CGCCGGATTTGCGCGACAGCCTGGCGGGTGCCGGATTCGAAGATCCTGCCGCCGCGGCTTCGGCCCTGGAGCAGTTGCACCAGCGGCTCGGTCGCCGGCCGCTATCGGCCGAGGGACGAAGACGGCTCGATCGCCTGATGCCCGAATTGCTCGAAGAGGTGTTGCAGCACGACCCGCCGGACACCGGGCTGGGCGACCTGCTCGCACTGGTCGAAACGATTGCGCGCCGCTCGGCCTATCTTGCCTTGCTGCACGAGCGGCCGCAGACGCTGGCGCGCTGCGTGCGTGTATTCCGCGGCTCGGCACGCGTCGCCGCCTGGATTACCGCAAGCCCGCAATTGCTGGACGACCTGCTGGCGCCGGACAAGAGCCCGGAGCTTCCGCGCCTGCCCTCCGTCCAGCCCGAAGACGTTGAAAACAGCCTCAACGCGCTGGCGCGCTTCCGGCAGGCCGGGTTCGTGCGCACCGCGCTGGGGCAGCTCGACGAAACCCTGGGCCGCCCCGAGGCCAGGCGGCGGCTGACCCGGCTGGCCGAGGCGGTGCTGGCCTGCATGGCCGAATTGTTCCTGCCCGAAAACGAACCGCCGGCCATCATCGGCTACGGCAATCTCGGTGCCTCCGAGCTGCACTACACCTCCGACCTGGACCTGGTGTTTCTGCACCGGCACGGCGAGCCGCCGGTGCGCGCCGTGCAGCGGCTGATCAATGCAATGCAATTGCCCATGCCGGGCGGCAAGCTTTACGAGATCGATACCCGGCTGCGCCCCAACGGCAATGCCGGCATGCTGGTTTCGACCCTGCAAAGCTTTGCCGATTACCAGGACAGGCACGCCTGGACCTGGGAGCACCAGGCACTCATCCGTGCGCGCTGCGTGTTCGGCAGCGATGCGTTCCGGGAGCGCTTCGAGGAAATCCGGGCCGAGGTGCTGGTGCGACCGCGCGACCCGGACGAAGTGCGTCGCGCCCTGGCGGACATGCGCAAGCGGCAGCTGGCTCAGCGCGCCGAGCGGGCGGAAAAACGCCTGCTGGGCGATATTCAGTTCATTGCCGAACTGGGCGTGTTGCTCAACGCCGCGCAGGCGCCGGCGCTGGTCGAGGCGCGCGCGACGATCGAGCAGTTGACGCTGCTGGGCGAGCACGGCTGGCTGAAGCCGCAGTCGGTGCGGCAGTTGATCGACGTGTTCAACGAAGCCGCGTTGCTGCGCGACCGGCTGTTTCTCGAGCGCGAGTGTCGCGATGCGCTGCCTGAAACGAGCCGTCGGATGGTGGCCGAAGCCTGGCGAGCGCTGTTCGAAGACGGGTGACGCCCGGGCGGGCAGTTCCACCCGGTGGCTGCGCGCAAGCGCTAGAATAGTTTGATACATCAACGGCTGGTCTGCTCGTGAACGAATCCGCACAAAATCATGCGCCGAAGAAACCCGCGAATACCGAGCGCCTGTACAAGGTTACGCGCGCAGATCTGCCGCTGAGCTGCCCGACGCCGGAAATGGCGCTTTGGAATTCGCATCCCAGGGTCTATCTGCCGATCGAAAAGACCGGCAATGCCCTGTGTCCGTATTGCGGCGCCAAGTTCGAGCTTGAGGATTGAGCTCGCGCGCGCGGCACGCCCGGTGCCGCGCAGCGATGCGCTGATCCCCGCCGCCAGCTGGCTGGGCCGGATCAGCGCGCTGATTCTTTTCCTGGGCCTGGCGCTGGGATTGGTGGTGCCCAAGGTCGCCGGCGGCGTATTCCTTCTGTTTGCCCTGATGGGGGTCGTCTGGCTGGAGCCCGGGCTGGCCCGCCGGCGTCTCGGGCTGGACGCGCACGAGCGGCTGCTGACGCTTGCCGTGCTCTCTTTCGTCGGCGTCTGGATGCTCGCCTGGCTGGGTCACGGCCTCGGTCCGGTCGGCTGGGAAGACGTCGGCCGCATCCTCAGGCTGCTGCTGATCATCCCCGCCTATCTTTTTCTGGCCCGGGTCGATGGACTGGATCGGGCATGGTGGTCCGGGCTGGCGGCCGGCGCGATCATCGCCGGCGGCTACGCCATTGCATTCGCGCTGACCGGTGAGCCGAGCGGCTGGATCGACCGGGTCGGCGGACCGACCAACCCGATTTATTTCGGTGGCGTCGCGCTGGCGTTCGCACTGATGCTGCTGCCGCGCGTGGCCGATCCGGAAACCGCGCCGGCGATTCGGTTGCTGATGTCTCTGGCGGTCGTGCTGGGGCTGACGGCAAGCGCAATTTCGGGTTCGCGCGGCGCCTGGCTGGCGCTGATCCCGCTGCTGGTGCTGTACCTGATGACGCTGGGCACGCGCCAGCATCCGGCCAAGCGTTTCGGCCTGCCGCTGGTGATCCTGGCACTTGCCGCCGTGCTGGCCTTTCTGCCGGGCGTTCCGCTGGGTCAGCGCGTGATCGAAGCGTTCGGATCGTTCGGCAGCCACGGCGACGAGATCGCGCGCGAAGACACGCTCGCGGTGCGCTGGGCGTTGTGGCAGCTTTCCTTTGATCAGTTGCGCGATGCCTGGCTGTTTGGTGTGGGTCCGGACGGTTTTCGCGCCGCGCTCGAGCGGGCCGTCGCCGGAGGCCAGCTGCCGGCGTGGTTCCTCGAGTATCACCATCCGCACGACCAGTTCATTTCGGCCCTGCTGATCGCCGGCCTGCCGGGCCTGCTCACGCTGGTGCTGCTGTTCGCGGTTCCGCTCGGACGTTTTGCGCGGCTATGGCGTACCGGGCTGGAGCGCACGCGCCTGGTCGGCTGGAGCGGCCTGGCGGCGGTCGCCGTGCTCGCCGTCATGGGACTGAGCGAATCGATCTTCCAGCGCAACAGCGGCATCGTCTGGTTCGGGCTGCTGCTGGCCGGCGGCTACGCCATGGTGCGGGTGCGCCATCGCCGCGAGCTGCAGTCCGCGCCGGCGCGGCGGCTGCAGTCGCTGAGCGTGATCATGATCTGCCGCGACGAGGCCGACCGCATCGAAGGCGCGCTGGAGTCCGTACACGGCTGGGCCGATGAAATCGTGGTGCTCGATTCGGGCAGCACCGACGGCACGGCCGATATCTGCCGCCAATACACGCAGCGGGTGGAAGTCACCGACTGGCCCGGCTTCGGCGTGCAGAAGCAGCGGGCGCTGCAGCGCGCCACCGGCGACTGGGTGCTGAGTCTGGACGCCGATGAAGTGGTCAGCGAAGACCTCAGGCGTGAAATCGACCTGGTGCTGTCCCGGGTGCGCCCGCATTATTCCGGTTATCGCCTGCCCTGGCTGACCATCGCCTTCGGCCGCAGCCTGCATTTCGGCCACTGGGCGCGTGCCCCGCTGCGCCTGGTCGAACGCGGGTCGGCCAGGTTCACCGACGCCAGCGTGCACGAGAAGCTGGTCATGGCCGACGATGTGCGCAGTACCGGGCGGCTGGAAGGGCCGTTGCTGCACCGGGTCTTTCGCGACGAACATCACGCGCGCACCAAGCTTTTCGGCTATGCGCGGCTGCAGGCTGCCGAGCGCAGCCAGGCCGGGCGACGCGCCACCCGCCCGGAAGCGCGGGTGCGGGCGTTGTTGAACTGGCTGGACAACTACCTGCTGCGCGGGGCGTTCATGGATGGCCGCGCGGGCTGGAAGATGAGCGCCCTGCAGGCGGCCTATACCCGCGAGAAGTATTTCGAACTGGCGCGACTGTCGTCCGAACGCTGACCCGGAAGCCGCTTTCCCTGCTCGCGCATCGGAAGCGCTGCGAGACCGAATCAGCGATAGGGGTCGGGCTGGCCTTCGGGGCGGGTCTTGAATCGGCGGTGCAGCCACCAGTACGTTGCAGGGACCGCGCGCACGTGGCGCTCCAGGATTGAATTGAAGCGGGCCAGGTCGGCGCGGTCGTCGCCCGAGGGAAAGGCGTCCAGCGCAGGTTCCAGCACGACCGTGATGCGACCGGTTTCGGCATCCTTGCGCGGGATCATCGGCACCACCGCCGCCCGTCCCAGGCGCGCCAGTTCCAGCATGCCGGTGGCCGTCGCGGTGGGAATCGAGAAAAACGGCGCGAACTCGCTCTTGTCGGGGCCCATGTCCTGGTCCGGGGCATACCAGAGCACGCCGCCGGCGCGCAGGTGGCGGACCATGGCACGCAGGTTTTTGCGGGGAATCATGGCCTCGGCGTAGCGCGCGCGGCCGCGGGTCTGCTGTTGCTCGAGCACGGGATTGCGCAAAGGCCGGTAGATGGCCCTGGCCTTGATCCGTTCGCCGAACAGCCGGGCGCCGAGCTCCAGGCATGTGAAGTGACCGGTCAGCAGCATCACGCCACGTCCGTCGGCGCGCGCGGCTTCCAGGTGCGCCAGCCCGGTGACTTCGCCGAAGGTTTCGTCCAGTCTTCCAGGGTGGTGCCAGGCCACCGCGATTTCCCCGATGGATTCGCCCAGGTCGCGAAAATGCGCGCGCTCGAGCTTTCGCCGCTGCGCCGGCGCCTGGTCCGGGTAGCACAGCTCGAGATTGCGCCGGACGATGCGCGCGCGCCGCCGCATCAGAAGATGCAGCGGCCAACCCACCCAGCCGGTCGCCCGCTGGACCCGGGCCAGCGGCATTCGGCCGATCCATTTCAGCGGTGCCAGCGCAGCGCGGGTCAAGGTTGGCTTGAATCGGCCCATTTGGATATTTCTCTTGAAAAAGCGGGACATGAAGAACACGAAAAGGGCACGAAGAGCACGAAGCTGAAACCCTTCCTGATTAAGGATCTACTTCAGCCATCGAATCCCGGGCAGGGTGCGTCGAGCGAAGCGAACACGCACCGAACGGACAACGAAGGCATCGCAGCGGTTGTCGGAACGCCGATCGGTGCGTTCCGCCTGCGGCTCAACCCACCCTACGCTTTGCTGTCTATTTTTGAATCCTTCGTGTATCGCTTTTGATCCGTTTCGCGCTGCCGGTCGTATATGCTTGCAAGCGATGGCTTCAACGTGGCTTCGAGTTTACCGTCTCGCGACCGGCGCGCTTGCGCCGTTTGCCGCCCGCCGCCTGAAAGCAGCCGCCTCCGGCTATCCTGCCCTGCGCGCGCGCCAGCCCGAGCGCCGCGGGCATGTGCCTGACGCCGGCGGCGAGCTCTGGATTCACGCCGCCTCGGTCGGCGAACTCAACGCCGCCGAACCGCTGGTGCGCGCGCTGACCGGCGACCGCCGGCGACGCGTCGTTCTGACCACGCTCACCCATACCGCGGCCGAGCAAGCGCGCCGACGCTTCGCCGGCGCCAATGCAGTGCGTCACCTGTTCGCGCCGCTGGATACGGTCGGCAGCGTGGCGCGCTGGCTGGATCATACCCGGCCGCGTGCGCTGCTGCTGGTCGAGACCGAGATCTGGCCGATCACGCTGGACCAGTGCCGCCGGCGTTCGATACCGGTGGCCATGGTCAACGCCAGGATCTCGGCGCGGGCGTTCGAGCGCTACCTCCGGTTTTCCGGGTTGTTTCGAGATGCGCTGTCGGCGATCGAGCCGGTGCTGTGCCAGGACCAGCGCGATCGCGCGCGGTTCGAAGCGCTGGGCGTGGACGGCGCGAGAATCGCCGTGACCGGCAACCTGAAATTCGACGTCGATATGCCGAGCGCCCCGACGGGCGAACTTCTTGAATGGCAGCGGCTGTGGTCCGGTCGACCGGCCTGGGTGGCCGGAAGTACTCACTCGCGCGAGGAGGGCCTGATCGGCCAGGCCCATCGAGAATTGCTGCGGCGCCATGCCGACACGCTGTTGATCGTGGTGCCGCGACACCCGGAGCGTGGGCCGGAAGCGCTTGCGGCGCTTGCAAAGGCGGGCCTGAGGAGCCGCATGGTCGATGACTGGATGGCGGATCCGAATGCGAACGGGACCGTGCAGGCAGTCGTGGTCGACCGCATGGGCGTGCTGAACGGGTTATACCAACTCGGCGACGCCTGCTTCGTCGGCGGCAGCCTGGTCGCCGGCATCGGCGGGCACAATCTGCTCGAACCCGCGCTGGCCGGCAAGCCGATCCTGACCGGTATCCACACTGCGGATCAGCAAGCCGCAGCGCAAGGGCTGGAGGCGGCGGACGGCTTGGTGCGGGTGGATTCGGGAGCCGCGTTGGCACAAGCGCTGAAGAAGATTTTCGACAATCCGGAATACGCCCGGCATCTGACGGCCAATGCCAGCGCCTTCGCCACATCCCAACGCGGCGCGCTGCATCGAACCCTTGAAGGCCTGCACCCCTGGCTCCGCCAACCAGCCAACCGGCCAACCAGCTGACCAGCCAACGGGGTTGTCCGGCCGATCCCTATCCCCGCTCCGGTCCCTCGAGCAATTCGTTGGCCCGCTCCAGGTCTTGCGGTGTAATCGTGCCGGCGGCGCGCCTGAGGCCGAGGCGATCGAGAATCAGCTGGTGGCGCGCCTGGGAATAGTCGCGCTGGGCCTGGAAGAAGCGCTGTTCGGCCAGCAGCACGTCGACGATGGTCCGGGTACCGACTTCGAAGCCGGCGTTGGTGGCTTCGAGTGCGCTGTCGGCCGAGACCAGCGCCTGCTGGAACGCCTCGACCTGGCGAATGCCGGCCATCACGGCGCGGAACGCGTTTTCGGTCTGGCGCACGACCTGGCGCTGGTTGAGGTCCAGTTCCTCGTTGGCCACGCTGCGGTTGATGCGCGCGCGCTGGGTCTGGGACTTCACGGCAAGGCCGGAGAAGATCGGCACGTTGAGCCGGACCGTCGCCGCCCATCGGTCGTTCTGAAGCGTGGTGGTGGCGATCTGGGTCTGATCGTCGGCGCGCAGCGGGAATTCGTTGTTCAGGCTGCGGTTGTAGTTGGCCGCGAGTTCCAGCGTCGGGTAATGACCGGCACGTGCAAGCCGGATGTCGGTATCGGCGAGCGAAACCGCATCGCGCGCGACGGTCAGGTCGGGATTCGTCTGCAGCGCGGTATCGACCCATTCGCTGGCGTCGACCGGATTCGGCGGGTCCAGGGGCAGGTCCTCGGTCAGCGGCTTGAACGATTCGAACATCGTGCCGGTGAGTTCGCGAATGCCCTCCCGGGCGTCTTCCAGGTTATTCTCGGACACGATCGTGCGTGCCCTTGCGGCATCCCGGCTGGCCTGGGCTTCGAGGAAATCCGTAACCGCCGAAAGGCCTACTTCGAAGCGCTGCTCGGCTTGCTCGTACTGGCGCTGGAGCGCCTTTTCCTCGGCTTCGGCAAAGCGCAGCGCGTCGATCGCGTTGAGCAGATCGAAATAGCGCTGGGCGGTGCGCTGGAGGAAATCCTGCCAGGCGACGTTGAACTGCGCGTCGGCCCGTGCGACGACCAGCCGGGCCCGTTCCATTTCCACGAAGTTGCTGTGGTCGTACAGGCTCTGGGTCAGGTCGAGCCGGTAGTTTTCCGAATCGACGTCGTTTTCGTCGAGCTCCACGGCGTTGACCTTGGGCTGGCTGCTGCCGATCGGGGTGCGCTGCAGCGTCGCGTCGATCTGCGGCAGGAAATTGGCGCGCGCCAGCTTGGTCTCGATTTCCGAGGCGTCCAGCCGCCGTTCGGCGGCTCGGATCTCGGGGTCGTTGGTCGACGCCAGTTCGTAGACCCCCATCAGGTCCACGCCAGCGGCGGGAGTGCTCAGTGCCGCGACGATCGCGGTGGCAAGAATCTTTCGCATTGATGGTTCCGGCTGTCCTGGTTGGTGTTTCACGGATTCGGCGGCGAATGCCGTCGGGTTCGTTCAGAATCTGAACGCGGGCGGATCCTCGGCGCCGATCAGGCGCGGCAGGTCGGTCTCGAACAGGCTGTCCTCGGAAAGCCTGCCCGATTCGGTCCGGGTGACGACCAGCGCCTCCATGGCCGGCGACTGGCCGCGCACGATGAACAGCCGCCCGCCCGGACGCAGCCAGCGCACGACCGGGTCCGGAATGCTGGCCACCGACGCGGTGATGACCACGACGTCGAACTGGCCGTCTCCGAATCCCGCAGCCAGGGCGTCGCCGATCTTCAGGTCGAGGCCTTCCACGCCCTCCGAAGCGAGCGCGGCGTGTGCCTTTTCCGCGATCGATTCGATGATCTCGATGCTCGTCACGTGACTGGCCAGGCGGGCAAGGCAGGCGGTGAGGAATCCGGAGCCGGTGCCGACTTCGAGGACCTTCTCCTGTCCGGCAAGCGCCAGGCCCTGGAGGAGGCGGCCCTGCTCGACCGGTTTCATCATGACCTGATCGTGCCCGAGCGGAATACGGAGGTCCGAAAACGCCAGCTTGCGGTGGCGGGTCGGCACGAATTCCTCGCGCGGGACTTCGCGCAAGACATCCAGCACGCGCCCGTCCAGGACTTCCCAGCTGCGGATCTGGTGATCGATCATGTTGGATCTGGCTTGTTCGAGATTCACGAGAATGCTCCGATCACGGTTATCCACTGATAATACCCATTGTACCGGCGATGCCGTGACTGCAAAGGTGCCGGTCGTCATGCTTTTTGCCGACATCGATCACTGGCGCCAGGCGCCGCCCGCCGGCATTGGAGGCCGGCCCGGCCGCGGTCTGATACTATTTCGATCTTCGCTTCCAGCGTTGCCTTGCTGGCGCCCGCGCGGGTGGATCCAGGACGCGCGGGCTCGGGTTGCCGGCGACAAGACGGTCAGTCCGCACGGTCGTCTGCTGCCGGCCTCGGGGCGGTTTCGGAAACAGGACGGCAGTGCAATGAAAAACCAGGATTTCCGGTCATGAATGATGCGGAAAGAAAAAGGCGCTTCGACGCGCTGGCGCGCCAGTACGCCGACGATCTGTTCCGTTTCGGCGTCTGGCTGTGCGGCGATCACGCGTTGGCCAACGACCTGGTGCAGGAGACGTTCGTGCGCGCATGGAAGGCGCTGGACAGTCTCAAGGATTCGGGTGCGGCCAAGAGCTGGCTGATTACCATCCTGAGGCGCGAGTATGCACGGACCTTCGAGCGCAAGGTGCCGCCCATCACCGACATCGACAACGTGGTGGTGGCCGAGGAATCGGAACTCACGCCCGAAGACACTACCGAGCGCGACATGTTGCGCAAGGCGATGCTGGAACTGGAAGACAAATACAGCGAACCGCTGGTGCTGCAGGCCGTGATGGGGTTGTCGATTGCCGAGATCGCCACCCAGCTCGAACTGACCGAGAGCGCGGTGATGACCCGGGTCTTCCGGGCTCGCGAGAAGCTCAGGGAAAAACTGCAGCCCCCGGCGCGCCAGGGAAATATCCATGAACTTACTTGAATTCAAGAGACGCCTGATGACCGACCCCGCCGACCGCAGCGACGCGATGCGAGCCGCGCGTGCGGCCGGCGGCGAGTTCGCCGGCGCGGCAGAGGAATCCGACCGTTTCGAGGCGAAGCTCCATCAGGCGCTGAACGTGCCCGTGCCGCACGGGCTTGCCGACAGCATCATCCTGCGCCAGTCACTGGCAGAGGATTCGCGCAAGCCGCGCTGGCCGCAGCTGACCGCGCTGGCGGCGGCGCTTGCGCTTGCCGTGGCCGTGACCACGTTCACCATGCTGCCCGGCAAGACTTCCATGAGTGAGCTGCAGGAGCACCTCTCGTGGCACTGGCAGCATGACGGGCCGCAGGTGCTGGCCATGTCGGCGGGTCGTACGCAGCCCGATCCCAACCAGGTCCAGCAGGTATTGTCCGAGTTCGGCGTCCAGCTCGCGCCCGAAATGCTCGAACGGGTGCGCATGACCAAGTTCTGTCCCACGCCCGACGGCGCGGGTGCGCACATCGTGCTGGCCACCGAGTCCGGCCCGGTGACGCTGTACTACATGCCGCGCACCCGCGTCCCGTCTTCTCCGGCGAGAATCCCGCTCGACGGCGATATGCAAGCCGTTGCCCTCAACGTCGAGCGGGGCAGCCTGGCCCTGATCGCCGAGCCGGGCGCGGATGCGCCGGAACTGGCGCGCGAGATTTCGCGCCAGCTGGCGTTTGCCCCGGGCATGACGATTTAGCTTTCGTCGCGTCGAACAGCGAGTTACACGAAGGACAAGAAGAAGGCACGAAGAGCACGAAGTTTCAAGATCGGAAGACCTTCTTCGTGAGCTTCGTGCCTCCTTCGTGCGCTTCGTGTCCTGCTTTTTGCCTTGCTTTTTTGGTTTCGTGGCCCGGACAAGCGCCCAGCGCGCTTCCGGGGCCGCAGGATGGATCAGGTGCCGACCCCGGGTGCGGGTTCGCTTATGCGGACTCACAATTGAGTGCCAGGGGATTCGCGAAAGGCAGCGGGAAATTTCTCGCGCCCGGTCGCTCCGGTCATGCTCTGACATAATGGATATGTCATTCCTGATGGCTTTTGTCATTCGAGGTGCGGACCATGTCGAAATCAACTGTTGCTGCATTGCTGGGGACGCTGGTCGCGATCGGCGCGGCCGGGTCGCTTTCCGCCCAGACCGTGGTGTTCGAAAACGTGCGCGTGGTCGACGTCGAAGCGGCGACCAGCAGTGAACCGTCCACGGTGCATGTGCGCGACGGCTGGATCGTCGATGCCGCGACGGTCGACGGCGACGAGGTCCAGCGCATCGACGCGAGCGGGCGTTACCTCATTCCCGGGCTGGCCGAGATGCACGCGCATGTGCCATCTTCCGCGGACCGCCAGGGCGTCGACGACGTGCTGGCGCTGTTCCTGGCCCATGGCGTCACGACCATACGCGGCATGCTGGGCGAGCCCGGCCACATCGCGCTGCGCGCCGAACTGGCCCGCGGCGACCGGCCGGGCCCGCGCCTGATCACGTCGGGGCCCTCGCTGAACGGCAATTCGGTGCCCGACGTCGAGCGCGCGCGCGAGCTGGTGCGGCGCCAGGCCGAGGCCGGCTACGACTTTCTCAAGCTCCATCCCGGACTGTTGCCCGACACCTTTGCCGCGATCGTCGACGCGGCGAACGGACTGGACATCGACTTCGCCGGACACGTCTCGATCGGCGTGGGCCTGGAACGCGCGCTGGCCGCCGGCCAGGCGACCATCGATCACCTCGACGGCTACGCCCAGGTCCTGGTGCCCGAGGGCGACCCGGCACGCCGGCGCGAGCCCGGTTTCTTCGGCTTCAACATCGCCTCGGCGATGGATCCCGACCGGGTCGATGAATGGGCCCGCCGAACGGCCGATGCCGGCGTCTGGAACGTACCCACCCAGACGCTGATCGAGAACCTTGCGACCGGCGATGTCGACGCGCTGCTCGAACGCCCAGCGATGCGCTGGGTGGCCGAGGAAACCCGGGCGCAGTGGGTGGCGCGCATCGAGCAGATGCGCGCCTCGGCCGAGGCCGAAGCGCTGGCGCACTTTGTCGCGGTCCGACGTGCGCTGATCGAGGCGCTGCACGATTCCGGCGCGGGTGTGCTGCTGGGCGCCGATGCGCCGCAGATCATGAATGTGCCCGGCGACGCGCTGCATCACGAACTGGAAATCTACGTCGAGGCCGGGTTGAGTCCGGCCGAAGCGCTGGCGACCGGCACCGTGAACGTCGCCGAGTTTCTCGGCCAGTCCGCGCTGGGCTGCCTCGAGCCGGGCTGCGTGGCCGACCTGGTGCTGTTGAATGCCGATCCACTGGCCGATATTTCGAACGTGCGCCGAATCCGGGGCGTGATGCGCGCCGGCGAATGGTTCGATCGCGCGCGCCTGGACGCCATGCTGTCCGCTGTCGAAGCGCGCGCCAATCCCGCCGGGCCGGACTGAAAGCAAGTGTCCGGTATCGTCGAAAGGCCGCTGTCCTATACCGAGGCGCTCGAACCGCGGTCGCCGGAGTCCATCCGCCTGGCGGTCATACACGCCACCGAATTGCCCGATCTGGCCACGGCGCGCCAGTACGGCGAGCGCGTCCACTACCCCGAATCCGGCACCGGCAACAGCGGACACTTCTACATCGATCGCGACGGACGCATCGAACAATGGGTGCCGCTGGCGCGCGTTGCCCATCATGCGCGCGGCCACAATGCCGACTCCATCGGCATCGAGCTGATCAATCGCGGCCGCTGGCCGGATTGGCACGACAGCCGCCACCAGGAGTGGGAAGAGACGTATCCGGAAGCGCAGATCCAGGCGCTGGCCGAATTGCTGGCAACGTTGAAGGAAGAGCTGCCGGCGTTGACCGTAATTGCCGGGCACGACCAGCTCGACCACGACTGGATCGAGGCCAGCGACAGCCCGGAAGTGATGGTTCGGCGCAAGACCGATCCCGGCCCCGAATTCCCTTGGACGCAGGTCCTCTCGGCCACCGGCCTGCAGCCGTACCACGAGCGGGACGACCGGTGAGCCAGTCGCGGGGCGAAGCGTCGCTGACCCGCATCGGCGTCGATACCGGCGGTACGTTCACCGACTTCGTCGCGCTTGTCGATGGCAGGCTCGAGACCGCCAAGGTGCTGTCGACGCCCGACGACCCGTCGCGCGCCATCACTGAAGGGCTGGAGGAACTGGGGCTGGATTCGGCCCGGGTCGACCTGGTCCACGGCACCACGGTCGGCACCAATGCGGTGCTGGAAGGCAAGGGCGCGAAGGTGGCGTTCGTCACCACCAGGGGTTTCGCGGACATGCTGGCCCTGGGCCGGCAGAACCGGGATCTGCTCTACAGCCTGGCTCAGCCGCGGGTCGAGTCCCCGGTTGACGAGCAATCCTGCCTGGAGATCGACGCGCGGGCTTCCGCCGATGGCGAGTTGCCGGCCGAGCCCGATGCCGAGGCGCTGGCAGACCTTGCGAGTCGGATCGACGCGCTGGCGCCGGAATCGGTCGCCGTCAACCTGCTGTTCTCCTGGATCCGGCCCGAGCTGGAACGGGCGGTGCGCGATGCGTTGCCGGAGAGCCTGCCGGTTTCGCTGTCGTCGGAGGTTTTGCCCGAGATCCGCGAATACGAGCGCGGCATCGCCACCTGGCTGAATGCGTCGGTGGGCCCGAAGCTGGCTGGCTACCTGGGCCGGCTGGAAAGTGCCCTGGCCGGCGGCCGGCTGGCGGTGATGCAGTCCAGCGGGCTGACGGTCTCGGCCCGCCAGGCCTCTTCGCGCGCGGTCCACCTGCTGCTGTCCGGGCCGGCCGGCGGTCTGGCCGCGGGCGCGCACATCGGCCGCGAACTCGGACGCAAGCGTTTGCTGACCTTCGACATGGGCGGAACTTCCACCGACGTCGCGCTGCTCGACGGCAAGCCCTCGCTGACCCGCGAAGGCCGGATCGGCCGCTATCCCGTCGCTGTACCCATGGTCGACATGCACACCATCGGCGCCGGCGGCGGGTCCATCGTGCGGGTCGACGCCGGCGGCCTGATCCAGGTCGGCCCGGAATCGGCCGGCGCCGATCCGGGGCCGGTCTGCTACGGCCGGGGCGGTGAAGACATCACGGTGACCGATGCCAACCTGCTGCTGGGCCGCCTGCCGCGCGACACCCGGCTGGGCGGCACCCACCGGCTGGATTTCGATGCGGCCGCAAGCGTCATGGATGCCCTGGCGGAGCGGTCAGGGCTGGCGCGCGGGGAATTCGCCCGCGGCATCCTCCGCATCGCCAACGAACACATGAGTCGCGCGCTTCGGGTGATGTCGGCCGAGCGCGGGGTCGACCCCAAGAGCGCCACCCTGATGAGCTTCGGCGGCGCCGGCGGGCTGCACGTGTGCGAGCTGGCCGAAAGTCTCGGCATGCAAAGCGCCGTGGTGCCGGCTCGCTCCGGCGTGCTCTCGGCGCTGGGCATGCTGGTCGCCCGGCCCGGTCGCCAGGCCACGGCAAGCTTTCTCAAGCGTGCCGACGCGGTCGGGGGCAGCGACGTCGAGGCCGGGTTCGAGCCGCTGGTCGAACAGGTGCGCGATGAACTTGCCGCCGAAGGCATCGCGACCGCGGAACTCGATATCGAGCGCTGGATCGATTGCCGCTACGCCGGCCAGAGCGCCACGCTGGAACTGGCCATGCAGTCGCCAGACGCGCTGGTTGCCGCATTCCACGATGCGCACGAAGAGGCTTTCGGGCATCGACTCGAACTGCCGGTCGAACTGGTCGGGTTGCGCGTGGAGGCGCGGGGTGCGCCCAGAATCGACCGGGTTCCGCCGCTGGCGGCAACGGCGCCTGTGCCGGAATCTGACCGCGAAGTGCCGGTGATGCAGCGCGCCGCGCTCGCGAACCGCGAAATTACCGGCCCGGCCATCGTCACGGATACCGATGCAACGACCTGGGTGTCCGAGGGCTGGACCGCCACGCTGCACCGCGGCGGCCACGTGATCCTGGAGAAGGTTTCCTGACGACCGATCAGATGATGCCGATCAGGCCGAGCAGTACGATCACGATCATGATCGGCGTGACCACGCGGGTCAGCCACAGCCAGCCGTTGAAAGCCCAGGCCGGCATTTTCGCGTCGAGTTCCTCGCGCGTGATGCGGTTGGACAGCACCCAGCCGGCGAACACTGCCGTCAGCAGCCCGCCGATCGGCAGCATGATGTTGGAGGCGAGGAACTCGATGGCACCCATGATGTCCTTGCCGCCGAGCGTGAATTCGCGCCAGATATTGAGACCGAACACCGACAGCAGGCCCATCAGCCAGGTCAGGGTCGCGACGCTGATCGCGATCTGCTTGCGCGAGAAGTTGGTGGCTTCGACGAAGTAGGCCGTTGGCGGCTCCAGCAGCGAGATCGAGCTGGTCCAGGCCGCAACCGAAAGCAGCAGGAAAAACGCCGTGCCGTAGGCGATGCCGAACGGCATCTCGTTGAACGCCAGCGGCAGCGCGGTAAAGATGAATCCGGCCCCGCCGCCTTCCGGATCCAGCCCGAACGAAAGCACGATGGGGAAGATCGCCAGTCCGGCGACCAGCGCCACGGCCGTGTCGGAAAACGCCACGGCCACGCCGACCCTGGGCACGTTGACGTCCGACGGCAGGTAGGCCCCGTAGGCCATGATGGCGCACATCCCCAGGCTCAGGGTGAAGAACGCCTGGCCCATCGCGGTGACCACCATGGAGCCCGATACGCGCGACCAGTCGGGGCTGAACAGGAAACCCAGCGCCTCCTGGAAATGGCCCGTGCTCATGCCGTAGCCCAGCAGCACCAGCAGCAGAACGAACAGCGTCGGCATCAGGACCGACACTGCGCGCTCCAGGCCCTCTTCCACGCCGAGCGCAACCACGCCCACGGTCAGCACCATGAACACCGCGTGCCAGAAGATCAGCTTGCCGGGACTGGCCAGCATGTTTTCGAACGTTTGGCCGGGATCGGAGATGGGCGGTGCGCCCACGACCAGCTGCTGCAGGTAGTCGAACCCGTAGGCCAGGGTCCAGCCGGCGACCACCGAGTAGAACGACAGCACCAGGAAACCGGCGATCACTCCGAGCCAGCCCAGTCCGATCCAGGCCCTGGAGGCGCCGGCGTCATCGGCCAGTTCCTTGAGCGAGTTGATCGGGCTCATCCGCCCCCTGCGGCCGATGACGATTTCGGAAAACAGGATCGGCAGCCCGACCACGGCAATGCACCCCAGGTAGACCAGCACGAAGGCGCCGCCGCCGTTTTCGGAGGTGATGTAGGGAAAGCGCCAGATATTGCCCAGACCGACCGCCGAGCCGGTCGCGGCCAACACGAACATCAGGCGGGAAGACCACATGCCGTGGACCGAGGTCGTCTTCATGAATCACTACTCGCTTATGGTTGTTATCGGGGTTTTTCTCGCAAGCGCCCAATTGTGTATCAAGCCGCGCCGCGAAGCAAATCCCCGCAAATCTTGCGTGCTCGAATCGAACCGGTCGTCGACGGATTCGGCCCCTGCAGCGGTCGGGGATTTCGTTGTTCCTGCAGGAGCGGTCTCCAGGCCGCGATCATCTCCGGGCCGGGTTTTCCGTATCATGCTGTCCGATGACAGCCCCGCTTCTAACCATCGAGTCGCTGCGCTTCACCTGGCCCGGCGATGCCGAGCCCATCGTGTCCGGGCTGAACCTGGAAATCGCGCCGGGTCAACGGGTGTTCCTGGCCGGCGCTTCGGGTTCGGGCAAGTCGACGTTGCTGGCGCTGATCGGCGGCCTGGTGGCGCCGTCGAGCGGTACCATCCGGTTCGCCGGCCAGGACCTGGCCGCGCTTTCGCGAACCGCGCGCGACCGGTTCCGGGCCGATCATCTGGGCGTGATCTTTCAGCAGTTCAACCTGCTGCCGTGGCTGGACGGCGTGGCCAATGCGCGACTGGGTTGCCAGTTCTCGCCGGCCAGGCGCGAACGCGCCGGCGAAATCGAAGAATCGGCGCGCGAACTGCTTGCGGCGATGGGACTTGCGTCCGATTGCTGGACGCGGCGCGCCGACGCGCTCAGCGTCGGCCAGCAGCAGCGCGTGGCTGCAGCGCGCGCGCTGATCGGCCAACCCGGTCTTGTGCTGGCCGACGAGCCCACCTCGGCGCTGGACGCCGATCGGCGCGACGCCTTCGTCGAGCTGCTGTTCGCCCAGGCCGAACGCGCCGGCAGCGCGATTCTGTTCGTCAGCCACGACCGCGCGCTGGCCGATCGCTTCGACCTTAAGCTGGAACTCGCCGACATCAATCAGGCGAATGCCGCAGCCGGGGGGGCGCTATGACGCTGGTGACGCTGGCCCGGGGCTCGCTGGGCAACCGGCGCGCCGCGGTGGCGCTGACCGTCGCGACCATTGCGATCTCCATCGCCCTGCTGGTGCTGGTCGAGCAGATGCGCTCGCAGGTGCGCGAGGGCTTTTACCGCTCCGTGTCCGGCACCGACCTGATCGTCGGCGCACCGACCTCGTCGGTGCAGCTTCTGCTGTTTTCGGTCTTCGGGCTGGGCAACCCGACCAGCAACGTCGGTTGGGCGCGTTACCGCGAGATCGCCGACCGCCCCGTGGTCGACTGGTCGATTCCGCTTTCGCTGGGCGATTCGCATCAGGGCTTCCGCGTCATCGGCACCACCGCGGCGATGTTCGAGCACTACCGATACGCCGGCGGTCGCAGTCTGGAGTTTCGCCACGGCGGGCCGTTCGATGGATTGTTCGACGTGGTCGTCGGCGCGCGCGCAGCCGACCGGCTGGGTTACGCCATCGGTGATCGTGTCGTGCTCGCTCACGGCGGCGGCAATGTCAGCCTGCAACACCACGACGAGCTTCCGTTCGTTGTTTCCGGCGTGCTGGCGCCGACCGGGACGCCGGTCGACCAATCGCTCTACATTCGCCTGGATGCCCACCATGCCATCCACGTCGGCTGGGAACAGGGCACGCCCCGGCCCGGCGCGACGCTTTCGCCGGAACAGGCGCAGGCGCGCGCCGGCCACGGCGGGCATGACCATGCCCGGCCGGAACACCCCGATCGCGGCGAGCACGGAGATGATGCGCGTGGCGCGGCGGAGTCGGAGGCACGCGTGGCGACCCCGGCCCGGGACGACAACGAACAGCGTCGCGCCCAAGCCTCGCTGCAGCCCGAACAGATCTCGTCCTTCCTGCTGGGCCTGAAGACGCGCGCCGCGGCGCTGGGCCTGCGCTACGAGATCAACCAGCGACGCGAGGCCCCGTTGCTGGCCATCCTGCCCGGTATCGCGCTGCAGGAGTTGTGGCGCATCACCGGGCTGGCCGAGCAGATTCTGCGGGTGGTTGCCGGCCTGGTGGTGCTGGCCGGGCTGCTGGGCATGCTCACAGCATTGCTGACCACGCTCAACGAGCGCCGGCGCGAGATGGCAATCCTGCGTGCCTGCGGCGCCCGGCCGTGGCAGATCTCGGCGTTGCTGCTGCTGGAGGCGGCGTTCATCATGTTGTCCGGCATCGCCGCCGGCCTGCTGCTGGCCGCGGCTGCGCAATTCGTACTGGCGCCGTGGCTGCTGGCGCGCTTCGGCATCGCGGTTTCGCTGACCTGGCCGGAGGCCTGGCAGTGGCTGGTGCTGTCCGGCATCGCGCTGGCCGGGGTGCTGGTGGCGCTGGTACCGGCGGCGATGGTGTATCGTCGCACGTTGTCCGACGGCATGCAGGTGCGGCAATAGATGAATACCGGGAACGTCGGCACCGGCGACGCGTTCAACATTGTCCGAACTGTTCAACAGGATTCGTGATTCATGCAGATTCTTCGAGTCATATCGATATTTCTGGTGCTGCTTCCCGTGCTGGCCATGGCCGACGCGCGCGAGCTCGAATGGGCCGAACTGATGCCCGAGGAAGAGTCGAAGGCCTGGGCCGAAAACCAGAGCGGCGTCGATCACACCGGCAGCGGGCCGGGCGAGGCATTCCAGTCGAGCCTGACCGTGGGCCAACTCGATGGCGAGGATGTGCGCATCGCCGGCTTCGTCGTCCCGGTGGAAACCACCGCCGAAGGCATGCTCAAGGAATTCTTCCTGGTGCCCTACTTCGGCGCCTGCATCCACGTCCCGCCGCCGCCGGCCAATCAGATCATCTACGGCCGGCTGGAAGAGCCCGTCGAGATGGTCGACATCTGGGACGCGTTCTGGATGGAGGGCACGCTGAACATCGAAGACATCAGCAACGAAACGGCCGATTCGGCCTACACCATGGACGTCGATGCGCTGATTCTTTATTGACCGTCGCCGTCCGGGGCGGCGATGGTGCCGCCAGGCGGAACGCCTTATGATAGGCGTCCGGTCTTTCCAGGAAACAGGCTCATGAAAGGATTCACGTTCTCGCTGTTCGCGCTGTTGTCGTGTTCGGCTTCGGTCGTCGCCGAAGATAACAAGCCGCTGTCGGCCGAAGTCCTGTGGCAGCTCGACCGCCTCGGCGCGCCGGTGATCTCGCCGCAGGGCGAACAGGTGGTAGTGCCGGCAACGTCCTACGAGGTCGAGTCCGACGAATCCGAGACCCGGCTGTGGTTGCTTGATCGCGGCGAGGCGCCGGACCAGCGCCCGATTTCCATGGCCGGCGCCAGCGCCTCCAGCCCGGCGTTTTCGCCCGACGGCTCGATGCTGGCCTTCATCAGCAAGCGCGACGAGGACGACGCCGGGCAGGTCTACCTGCTGCCCATGGACGGGCCGGGCG
>JAGXKW010000017.1 GCA_018334995.1 Wenzhouxiangellaceae bacterium | reverse complement strand
AACAGTGCGCTTCGGCTCCGCCTCAACGGCACCCTACAAAACCGCTACCACCCGCGTAGGGTGCCGTTGAGCGAAGCGAAGCGCACCGGCCGGACGCGCGGCCCCGCTCGTGGGTGATAATGTTGACTCGACTCCAACCACCCGAGCCGAAATGAACAAACCCCACGTCATCTTCAGCCACGGCCGCGAATCCAGCCCCGAAAGCCGCAAGATCCAGGTGCTGCGTCCGATCGCCGAGCAGGCCGGCTTCACCGCCGAGGCGATCGACTACACCGACCTGCACGATCAACCGATCGCGCGGCGCGATCGACTGCTGGCGCGGTTGGACGAACTCGATCGTCCGGTCGTGCTGGTCGGTTCTTCGCTGGGCGGCTGGGTCTCGGTCGCGGCGGCCGAACAAAGGCGGGTCGCCGGCCTGTGGCTGATGGCCCCGGCGCTGTTCATGGAAGACCGCATCGAGGACGGCGAAGTCCCGGACGCCTACACGCCGCAAACCGCGCACATCATGGTCGTGCACGGTTGGCAGGACGACATCATCCCGTGGCGCAACAGCCTGAAATTCTCCGAAGCCTCCGTCGCCACGCTGCAGCTGGTGTCCGACGGCCACCGCCTGGAGAACTCCCTGATATCGCTGGAACGTCTGTTCGACGAATTCCTCGAACGGGTGCGCGAGGATCTGGACTGATCGGTGCATGGCAAGATCCTGATCATCGCCGGCGTCGTCCTTCTCGTCATCGGCACACTGCTGCACTGGTTCCCGAACCTCTTCGCCTGGTTCGGCAGATTGCCGGGCGACATCCGCATCGAACGCGAATCCGGCGGCTTCTACTTCCCCGTCATGTCCATGTTGATTGTCAGCATCGCCCTCACCATCCTCGTCAATTTCTTCTTCCGCCGCTAGCCGCAATTTTTTCCGCCGCAAAGGTGCGCTTCGCCTCCGGCTCAACGGCACCCTACAAACCGCTACCCCCGCGTAGGGTGCGTTGAGCGCACCGTTCCGGCCCTCTACACGCCCCAAACGCTGAGACCCGCCGCAAAGGTGCGCTTCGCCTCCGGCTCAACGGCGCCCTGCAAACCGCTACCTCCCGCGTAGGGTGCGTTGAGCGCAGCGAAGCGCACCGAGCCTGCGTTCGGAGTACGATCAAACGCTGATTCGCCACCCAACCTCCACCATGCCGAACTATCGACGCGATCTGACGCCCGGCGGCATGTACTTTTTTACCGTCGCGTTGCGCGATCGGGCCTCGGCGTTGCTTGTCGATCGCATCGACGATCTTCGCGATGCGGTACGAGAAACGCGCAGCCGCATGCCGTTCGAGATCGTCGCGTGGGTGGTGTTGCCGGAACACCTGCACGCGGTGTGGAAAATGCCGGAATACGATGGCGACTATTCCGTGCGCTGGGGAATGATAAAGAGCCGCTTTTCGCGCCGGGTTTCGGCGGCGATTGCACGCAACGCAAGTCGGCAGCGCCGGCGCGAGGGCGGCATCTGGCAACGCCGGTTCTGGGAGCACCGGATTCGCGACGAGGACGATCTTCGAACGCACTTCGATTACATCCACTTCAACCCGGTCAAGCATGAGCATTGCGAGCGTGTCGTTGATTGGCCGCACTCGACGTTTCACCGCTGGGTCCGGCAAGGTCATTACGCCCCCGATTGGGGTATCGGCGAGTGCCGGTTCGACGGGTCGTTCGGCGAATGAGTCCGCGTCAATGGTGCGTTTCGCCTTCGGCTCAACGGCACCCTACAAAGGCGCTATTGGCCGCCCAACTATACGGTGCGCTTCGCCTTCGGCTCAACGACACCCTAAAAAACCGCTATTGGCCGCGTAGGGTGCCGTTGAGCGCAGCGAAGCGCACCGTCCCGATCCTCGAAATTTTCACCAGATCTTCCAGCCAGGCGATGCGCTTCGCCTGCGGCTCAACGGCACCCTACAAAGGCGCTATTGGCGGCCCAACTATACGGTGCGCTTCGCCTTTGGCTCAACGGCACCCTACAAAGATACTACGGCACCCTACCAAGCCCTACTGTCCGCGTGGAATGTGCTTGGCTGCTGAGGCCGCGGTTCGTTCAGGGCGCCGGCCAGAGGGCACCGAGGCGGACGGGGTGGCGGGCGCCGGTGATGGGCGGGGTGTTGATGGGGCGACCGGCGATGAATTCGCGGGCGAGCCAGGCGAAGAGGGTGGCCTCGACGAAGCCGGGGTCTATGCCGTGCTCGGCGGTGGATTCGACCGGTGTGTCGCCGAGGCGGGCCTGGATGCGCCGGACAAGGTGGGTGTTGGCGACGCCGCCGCCGCAAAGCAGGATGCGGTCGGGGCGGAACGGGACGAAGCGCTCGATGTTTTCGACCAGGCTGGCGGCGCTGAATTCGGCCAGCGTGGCCTGGATGTCGGTCGGGCGATCTTCTGCGTAATCCGGCAGCCGTTGCCGGAGCCAGGCCGGGCTGAAGTATTCGATGCCGGTGCTCTTGGGCGGCTTGCGCTGCAGGTAGGGCTCCTGCATCAGTTCAGCCAGCCAGGCCTTGTCGACGCTTCCGCTAGCCGCCCATCGGCCGTCAGCGTCGAACCGGGGGGTCTTGCCATCCCGGCCCTGATCGGGGTGATGCGTCCGGCACCAGTCGTCCATGAAACAGTTGGCCGGGCCGGTATCGAAGCCCGAGACGCCGCCGGCGGCCGGCAGAAGCGTGACGTTGGCGATGCCGCCGAGGTTGACGACGACGCGGTTCTCGGAAGAATGGGCGAGCAGCACCTGGTGGATCAGCGGCGCCAGCGGTGCGCCTTGACCGCCGGCGGCCAGGTCGGCCCGGCGCAGGTCGGCGACCACGTCGATGCCGGTATGTGCGGCGATTCGGCTCGGGTCGCCGATCTGCAGCGTGTGGGCGAATGCGTCGTCGGGGCGGTGCAGCACGGTCTGGCCGTGGCTGCCGACGGCGCGCACCTCGTCGGCGCTCGCGCCGGCCTTGTCCATAAGCTTGACCGCCGCCTCGGCGAACGCCTGGCCCACTTCGGCGTCCAGCCGCGCCAGCCGTGCCGCGGTGAACGCATCCGGGTCGACGCGCAGTTGGTCGAGCGCGGCGCGAAGTTTTGCCGGGCACGGGCAGGTCTCGGCGGCGACGGCTTGCGGCCGGCTACCGGCGAAGTCGATCAGGACGGCATCGATACCGTCCATGCTGGTGCCCGAAATCAGGCCGATATAGATCGTGCTCATGAGGATGATTGTCGCCGAAATCCGACCGGCGACACAGAAAGACGCGTGGGCGTCCTTTCAGGGTCGTACGAAGACTGTCCATGGTGCATCGTGCGTTGCTTCACGCGCCCTGCGAAATGCGCAAAGCCGACGACTGCAAGTGCGTTGTCACTTCGGTGCGGAAGGGCTTTTCCGGCGCGATTCGGCGGTCGACTCGCTTTCGTCGTCGGAGCTGGCGAGCAGGATCTTCGGCGGCAGCAGTTCTTCCAGCCTGGCCAGCCACGAACTGGCATGGGCCTCGTACTCGGGCAGCAGGTCGGCCGGCAGCGGTTCGGCTTCCGGCAGATCGACCTTTCGCGGATCGCGGTGGCGGCCGTTGACCAGGAACTCGTAGTGCAGGTGCGGTCCCGTGGCCATGCCGGTGGCGCCGACCCGGCCGATGCTCTGGCCCTGGCGTACGCGATCGCCGCGGCCGACCAGCTTCTTCGACAGGTGCAGGTAGCGGGTGACGATGTGGTTGCCGTGCTTGAGGAAGATGTAGTTGCCGTTGGCCCGCGTGTATCCAGCCTCGATGACGGTGCCGTCGCCGGCGGCCCAGACCGGGGTGCCGGTGGGCGCGGCGTAGTCGGTGCCGTTGTGCGGCCGCACGCGGCGCGTGACCGGGTGCAGGCGCCGGGGGTTGAAATTCGACGACACGCGCGTGAAGTTGATCGGGGCGCGCAGGAACGCCTTGCGCATCGGCCGGCCTTCCGGGTCGTAGTAGTCGGGGCCATTGCCGGCGTCGAAGCGCACGGCCGCGAAACTGTCGCCCTGGTTGATGAAGCGCGCACCCAGGATGGCGCCCTGGCGCAGGAACTGGTCATCGCGATAGATTTCCTCGTAGACCAGCGCGAAGCGGTCGCCTCTTCGAATATCCAGCGCGAAATCGATGTCCCAGCCGAAGATGCCGGCCAGGCGCAGGATCATGTTGTCGGAAAGCCCGGCATTCTTGCCCGCATTGAACAGCGACGAAGTGATTTCGGCCTCGACCTCGGCGACCCGCACCTCGAGGTTGCGTCCCTCCAGGCGGCTGGCGAGGCCGTCCCCGGATCGCTCGATGAACAGCCAGTTCTCGTCGTCGAACTCGGTCCGCAGCGCGTTCAGGCCGTCGTCGTCGATGTCGAACGCGATTTCGTCGCCGGGGCGCAGGTCGACCAGCGAATCGGTGCGCTCGTCCAGGTTGATCACCTCGTGGAGCAGCCGCGGTGAAAGCCCCAGCCGGCGGAAGATGATTTCCATGCTGTCGCCCGAGGCGACCTGGACGTACTGCCAGGCGTGTTCTTCCGGGGCGGTTGCGGCCGGTTCGCGCGGCACCGGGTCGGCGTCCGCCGCGCCGTCCGGATCATCCGGTTCGCCCGCGTCTTTTCCGGCTTCGGGCATTTCGGCAATTGCAGCGGTATCGATTTGCACCGGCACATCGGCGTGCTGCGCCTCGGGCGCCGGCTCGGCCGGACCGCTGGAGAACTGCAGCCCCATCACGACCAGCGCCAGCGCGCTGAGGCCGCCGATCAGGGCCAGCCGGGCCGGCCCGCCGTCCCGCAGCGCTCGCCACGCACGGCCGGCGTTTTCTCCGGCGGCACGCAGTGTATTCCTGATCGACGAAAGGCGCCCGGGGCCGGGCGCGGACCCGTTCGCCGACCCGGGTCGGTTTCGGCGCGAGGCCATGGTTTTCGTTCTGGGCATCGGGGCTCTTGGTTGCCGGTACGGCGGACAAAATCCCTCGTACAGTAGCGCCATACGCGTGAAACGTCAATTCAAAAGGACGGTTCGGGCCCATTGGCCACCATGGGTCAGGCTAAACTGTCGCACTGTTTCCAATGCTTTCAGAGCGGGTCTGACGTGACCGATATCGACGAACTGCTGCGCGGCGCGGACGAGGTGATCCAGGCTGGCGAACTGGCCGAGCGCATCGCCGGCGACAAGCCACTGCGGGTGAAGGTGGGGTTCGATCCCACCGCGCCCGATCTGCACCTCGGCCACACCGTGATTCTCAACGCGATGCGCCGGTTCCAGGACGCCGGCCATACCGTGATCTTCCTGATCGGCGACTTCACCGGCATGATCGGCGACCCCACCGGCAAGAACGTCACGCGAAAGCCGCTTTCCGAGGCCGAGATCAACGCCAACGCGGAGACCTACGCCGAGCAGGTGTTCAAGGTGCTCGACCGCGACAGGACCGAGATCCGGTTCAACTCCGAATGGTTCGGCGAGATGAACGCCGCCGACATGATCCGGCTGGCGGCCGGGCACACGGTCGCGCGCATGCTCGAGCGCGATGACTTCGAAAAGCGCTATCGCTCCGGGCAGCCGATCGCGATCCACGAGTTTCTCTACCCCCTCGTGCAGGGCCACGACTCGGTGGCACTGGAAGCCGACATCGAGATGGGCGGCACCGACCAGAAGTTCAACCTGCTGGTCGGGCGGCAACTGCAGGCCCAGGCCGGGCAGGCCCCGCAGGTCATCATCACCTGGCCGCTTCTGGAAGGCACCGACGGGGTGCAGAAGATGTCGAAGTCGCTGGACAACTGCGTCGGCATCAATGACCCCGCCGAGGAAATGTTCGGCAAGATCATGAGCATCTCCGACGAGTTGATGTGGCGCTGGTTCGAACTGCTCAGCTTCCGGTCCAGCGCGGAACTGGACCACCTGAAGCGCGAGATCGCCGAGGGCCGCAACCCGCGCGACGTGAAGTTCGAGCTGGGCATGGAGATCGTCGACCGCTTCCACGGCACAGGCGCCGGCGAGGCCGCGCGCGATGCGTTCATCGCTCGCTTTCGCGAAAGCGAGCTGCCCGCCGATCTGCCCGAGATCGAGCTGGCCGCAGACGGCGACGGGCTCGGCATCGCCGCGGCGTTGACCGCTGCCGGGCTGACCGCGTCGAATTCCGAGGCGTTCCGCCTGATCAAGCAGGGCGGGGTCAAGGTCGACGGCAAGAAGGTCACCGAACGCGGCCACGTGCTGGCTGTCGGGTTCAGCGGCCTGCTGCAGGTCGGCAAGCGGCGCTTCGCCCAGGTGCGCGTGGCATAAGCCAAAAAGCGCTAGACGAAGAGAACCAAGGTAAACCATTTCATTTGGTTTTCTTCGTGTCCTTCGTGCAATTCTTCGTGTCCTTCGTATCCAGCTTTTTTTAGGCCCGGTGTCGTCGGCCCATGGGTCGCCTGCCGGGTTAGAATCTTTACGACAGAATCTTTACGGCATCTGGCAAGGATAGCGAAATGAAAATTCTGGTCATTGGCTCCGGTGGACGCGAGCACGCCCTGGCGTGGAAGCTGGCGCAGTCCGAACAGGTCGAAGCGGTGCTGGTCGCGCCCGGCAACGCGGGCACGCAGCTCGACGAGGGCACACAGAATGTCGATGTGGCCGCCGACGACCTCGACGGCCTGGTGTCGCTGGCGCGCGAGCGCGAAATCGACCTGACCGTGGTCGGCCCCGAGGCGCCGCTGGCGGCCGGCGTGGTCGATCGTTTCATGCAGGCCGGACTGAAGTGCTTCGGGCCGAGCGCCGACGCGGCTCGGCTGGAATCGTCCAAGGCGTTCGCCAAGGATTTTCTCTCGCGCCACGAGATTCCGACCGCGGCCTGGATCGTGGTCGATAACGTCGATGACGGTCTGGAATTCGCCCGCGGCCGGTCCCTGCCGCTGGTGCTCAAGGCCGACGGCCTGGCCGCCGGCAAGGGCGTGGTGGTCGCCGAGGACGAGCGCACGGTCAAGAAGACTCTGGAAGACATGCTTTCCGGCAACGCGTTCGGCGAGGCCGGTCACCGGGTGGTGATCGAGCAGTTCCTGGTCGGCGAGGAAGCCAGCTTCATCGCGCTGGTCGACGGCGAGACGGTGCTGCCGCTGGCCACCAGCCAGGATCACAAGCAGCGCGACGAGGGCGACAAGGGTCCGAACACCGGCGGCATGGGCGCGATTTCGCCGGCCCCGGTGGTCAGCGACGACCTGCAGGACAGGATCATCGACGACATCATCCGGCCGACGGCGTGCGGCATGGTTTCCGACGGTCATCCGTTCACCGGGTTTCTCTACGCCGGCCTGATGATCACGCGCACCGGCGCCCGGGTACTGGAATTCAACGTGCGGCTGGGCGATCCCGAGACCCAGCCGATCCTGGTGCGGCTGAAGTCGGACCTGGCCGAAGCCCTGATGAAGACGCTGCACGGCAAGCTGGACGAGGTGGAGCTCGAATGGGATCCGCGTCCGGCGATCGGCGTGGTCATGGCCGCCGGCGGCTACCCGGACACCTACCGGAAGGGCGACAGGATCACCGGGCTGAATCTGGAGTGGCCCGACGAGATCAAAGTGTTCCATGCCGGCACGCGGCTGGAAAATGGCAATGTGCTGACCGACGGCGGGCGCGTGCTGTGCGTGACTTCGCTGGGCGACACGCTGGCCCAGGCCAAGGGCGAGGTCTACCGCTGGCTGCCGCAGATCGGTTTCCGCGACGACTACTACCGCACCGATATCGGCCACCACGCGCTGGCGCGGGCGGGGAATTGAATTTCTACCGCAAATAAACGCGGCTGGAGCCAGGTTCCAGGAACAAAAGGCGTAACCACGGATTACGCAGATTCACGCAGATTGTTGATCGCATTTGAAAAGCGACAGGGCTTATCGGAAGTTGATGGGCTGCCCGAATGCCGTTAGTGGTTCGGTGAATTGGTTGGCAGGTTCTTGACAGACCATTTCGATTGGTATCGGAGCAAATGTATTG
Organism: Wenzhouxiangellaceae bacterium; assembly: GCA_018334995.1. GTDB lineage: Bacteria > Pseudomonadota > Gammaproteobacteria > Xanthomonadales > Wenzhouxiangellaceae. The sequence continues at coordinate 44,353 of JAGXKW010000017.1, read as the reverse complement.
GACAATTCGAGAATCATTTCCCTTTTAAAAACATCTGCGTGAATCTGCGTAATCCGTGGTTAGAAAACAGGAATTTTCTTGGACGTTTCCCACCTCATCGACGATTTGAACGACGCCCAGCGCCAGGCGGTGACGCTGGACGACGGACATTGCCTGGTGCTGGCCGGGGCCGGGTCGGGCAAGACCCGGGTGCTGGTTCACCGGATCGCCTGGCTGATCCAGGTCGAACACGTCTCGCCGATGGCGGTACTGGCGGTGACCTTTACCAACAAGGCGGCCAACGAGATGCGCGGCCGGGTCGAGGAACTGCTGCAGATTCCATCCTCGGGGTTGTGGATCGGCACGTTTCACGGCATCTGCCACCGGATTCTGCGGCTGCATTCGGCTGAGGCCAACCTGAATCCCACGTTCCAGATCCTCGATTCCGACGACCAGTACCGGCTCGTCCGGCGGACCATTCGCGAGATGCAGCTCGACGAAGGCGAATTTCCGCCGCGTGTGGTCCAGGGCTTCATCAACGCGCGCAAGGACGATGGCGTCCGGCCCGACCACATCGAGCACAACGGCAATCCGCTGACCATGCAGATGGTCGAGATCTACCGCACCTACCAGGGCGCCTGCGAGCGCTCCGGGCTGGTGGATTTCGCCGAGCTGATGCTGAGAACCGTGGAACTTCTGCGCGACAATCCGAACCGGCTGCGGCATTACCAGGACCGCTTCGCGCACGTGATGATCGACGAGTTCCAGGACACCAACACGCTGCAATACGCGCTGGTCAAGCTGCTGGCCGGCGGCGCGAAGACCCGCGTGTTCGTGGTCGGCGACGACGACCAGTCCATCTACGGCTGGCGCGGCGCGCGGGTCGAGAACGTGCAGCATTTCGTCGAAGACTTCAAGCCCGAAATCGTGCGCCTGGAGCAGAACTACCGCTCCACCCGGACGATTCTCGAAGCGGCCAACCGGGTCATCGACCACAACGACGACCGGATGGGCAAGAACCTGTGGACCCAGGGTGAACAGGGCGAGCCGGTCCGGATATTCTCGGCCTACAACGAGGACGAGGAGGCCGAGTTCGTCGTCGGCCGCATTCAGGACTGGCTCGAATCGGGCCGCAACCCGTCCGGCGTTGGCGTTCTTTATCGCTCCAATGCCCAGTCGCGACTGTTCGAGCAGGCGCTGCTGCGCGCCGACATCCCCTACCGGGTCTACGGCGGCCTCAGATTCTTCGAGCGCGCCGAGGTGCGCGATGCGCTGGGATATCTTCGGCTGGTGCACAACCCGATGGACGATGCGGCGTTCGAGCGTGTGGTCAACGTGCCGGCGCGCGGCATCGGCGAGCGCACCGTCGCCGGGCTGCGCGAGACCGCACGCGCCGAGGACCTTTCGTTATGGGACGCGACCCGCCGCCAGCTGGCCGCGGGCAACCTGACCGGCCGCGCGCGCAATGCGCTGGGGGCGTTCGTCGAGCTGATCGAGTCGCTGCGCGCCGAGGCCGGGGAAACCGACCTGGGCGGAATGATGCAAAAGATCATCAGGCGTACCGACCTGATCCAGCACTACCTGGCGCGCGAGCCGGCCGACCGCGCCGAGGCGCGTCAGGAAAACCTCGACGAGCTGGTGCGCGCGGCCGAGAGCTTCGACCAGTCGATGGAAGACGAGCAGGCGGGCTTGAGCATGACGGCTTCGTTCCTGACCCAGGCCGCACTGGAGGCCGGCGAGCACCAGGGCGAGAAGTGGCAGGATTGCGTGCAGCTGATGACGCTGCACTCGGCCAAGGGGCTGGAGTTTCCGCTGGTATTCCTGGCCGGCATGGAGGAAGGCCTGTTCCCGCACCAGAAATCGGTCGAAGAACCGGGCCGGCTGTCCGAGGAGCGCAGGCTGGCCTACGTCGGCATGACCCGGGCGATGGAGCTGTTGTACCTGAGCTACGCAGAATCGCGCCGGCTGCACGGCCAGACCATGTTCGGCCGGCCGTCGCGTTTCGTCGGCGAGCTGCCGCCGGAGTTGATCGAGGATATCCGGCCGCAGCTCAATGTCTCGCAGGCGCGGGCCCCGCGCGATTCCGGCGGCGGGCTGCCCGCGCTGGGTTCGCGCGTGCGCCACGCGAAGTTCGGCGCCGGCACGGTGCTGACGGTCGAGGGTCAGGGCGAGAACGCGCGCATCCAGATCAACTTCGACGACGCCGGGCAGAAATGGCTGGTGGCCGGGTACGCCACGCTGGAGCCGGAATGACTGGATCCGCGTTCAACGCGGATTCTTTCAATGCCGGAAAGATCAAGACACGCCTCGCCTTCGCGAGAGCCGCTCTGATGTTGACTTGCTAGTGGCCCACTAGTCCACCGGATAGAAGTACGACACCATCAATGTCCCGTTCTGTCTGTCTTCTGCGCGTCGGCCTTCGTGTCCGGGCTCGAAGCAGCCGGTCAGCACGTGCAGCTGGCCCAGCCGGCGGATCGTGATTTCGGCCGCGCGAGTGGGCGGAAGTTCTTCCTGGCTGAGCACGATATGGTGTTCCTGGCCGGGCGCCGGGTGGGCCGAGATCAGGACCCTGGCCGGGTCGGCGGACCGGTCCATGGGTTGGAGCGATCCCGCGCGATAGTCCTCGCTCAGATCCCTTTTTTCCTCGAAGGTCTGTGCATTGAAGCTGCCCAGCATTTCTTCGGCCAGTCGGATCTGGTCCTCGGTCGGACCCATGCTGAACTTGTCGCGGGTCGTGTCACGATCCTTGAATCGTTCCAGATCCGGTTCGTTTTCCTTGTCATTCATGGCCCGGGCTCCTGCTAAGTGCTTTACCGATCGCCAGCGACCGCCCCCGTTTGAGTATAGTAGCGCCACTCGACCGAAGGTACACGCTTGCCGGACCGGAGCCGTCAAACACTCGAGTTCGATCGCCGCATGCCGATGGCGCTGATTCGATCCGGCGCGGCGGATGGGCCGCGCGTGATCGCCCTGCACGGCTGGCTGGACAATGCGCTGAGCTTCGCGCCGATGCTTCCTTACCTGGACGGCCTGGAGATGGCCTGCCTGGATTTTCCCGGCCACGGCAACTCTCCACCGCGCGCCGACGCGGCGCGGTATCACTTCGACGACTACGTGTTCGACGTGCTGGCCGCCGCCGACGCGCTCGGATGGCAGCGGTTTCACCTGCTTGGCCACTCGCTGGGCGGGGCCGTGGCCAGCGTGCTGGCCGCGGCCTGTCCGGAGCGGGTCGAATCGCTGGGCGTGATCGAGGGGCTGGGCCCGCTGTCGGCCCCGCCGGATCGTACCGCCGAAGGCTGGCGCAAGGCCGTGCATGCCAGTCACGACCGGCCCCGGCGCGTGCATGCCGAGCGCGATTCGGCGATCGAAGCGCGTACGCGCAATTCGGACTTGCCGCGTGCGGCCGCCGAACTGTTGGCGGAACGTGGACTGGCGCAGGTCGAGGGCGGCTGGCAATGGCGCCACGATCTGCGCCTGACCTGGCCGTCCACGCAGCGCTATACCGAGCCCCAGGTGCTGGACCTGCTCGGCCATATCGAATGCCCGGTGACCTGTGTCCTGGCCGCGCCGCGCTCGCGCGTGGTGCCCGGCGGCCTGATCGAGCGTCGGGCCGCTGCAGTGCCGGGCCTGGGGCTGCACGAGGTTGCGGGCGGGCATCACGTTCACATGCAGGCGCCGGCCGTGGTCGCCGGCCATATCGAGGATCATGTCAATGCCGCAAACGCCTGAAACGAAAAATGCCGCGCTCGCGCCGGCCGATCGGCTGATCTTCGCCCTGGATGTGCCCGACGCCGCGCGCGCCCGCGCACTGATCGAGACGCTGGGCGATAGCGTGACCTTCTACAAGCTCGGCCTGGAGCTGTTCCTGTCCGGGGCCTACTTCGAGCTGGTCGACGAACTCAAGGCCGCCGGGAAGAAGGTGTTTGCCGACCTCAAGCTGTTCGACGTGCCGGCCACGGTCGGCCGTGCGGTGGCCCAGCTGGCGCGCCAGGACGTGGATTTTCTGACCGTCCATGGCCAGGATGCGATGCTGGCCGAAGCCGCCGCAAACAAGGGTCGAAGCAGGGTACTGGCGGTCACCGCGCTGACCAGTCTCGACCAGGGCGACCTGGACGACCTCGGGTTTGCCTGCAACGTCTCCGACCTGGTGCTGTCGCGCGCCCGGCGGGCGCTGAAGCTCGGTTGCGACGGGGTGATCTCGTCGGGCCTGGAGGTGCCGGCGCTGCGCGCGGAGGTGGATCCGGCGCTGGTCGTCGTTTGCCCCGGCATTCGCCCCGTGGCCAACGTCGACGATCAGAAGCGCACAATGAGCGTCGAGCAGGCGTTCGCCGCCGGCGCCGACCATATCGTCGTCGGTCGGCCGATCCGCGACGCCGAAAGGCCCGCCGCCGCAGCGGCGGCGATCCGGAAAGAAATCGAGTCCATTTTTATCAATTAATTCAAGGAGTAAAGTGGATCAATAAAAGTGTTGCATCAGTTATTCATTTCAGGTTATTATTTATGTGAGGTTTGATCCCCGCCGTGATCGAGCCGCGGTAGTAAAACGCAACAAGAAAAACCCGAGACGTCGCCATGATCGTCCGGGAATGACCTCCGGCTTCGGTCGGTTTGCGGGCAGGGCCTCTATCCGGGGCTCTGCCTTTTTTATGAGCGATCTCATCATTTGATCCGGCATTCAACAAAAACCATGCCCGGATGAATGTCATTGTTCAACAGTGCAGCATCGAACGGTAAATGCCGGTCTCGCGTTGAAAAATGCGCCGGTGGTAAACTTGGCGCCCTTCGGCAACCAGCCTCTCCGCAGTCTTCGATATGTCGTCACCGCCTTCGCACCGCCGATTCCCGGGCAGCCTGCTGCATTCGCTGAAGCTCAGGTGGATTTCGCTGTGGCGCGCGGTGCTGCACTGGTGGGTGCGCGCCACGGTGCTGCCGGAGGATCTCGACGAACTCCGGATCGGCAGCGGGGCGCCGGTATTCTTCGTGCTCGATACCTATGCATTCACGTCTCTGCTGATCCTGGAGCAGATCTGTCGCGAGCACGGCTGGCGCCGGCCGGCCGATGCATTCCGGGAAGGTGAGCTCGACCTTCCGCGGGCGTACGGTGCGAGTCGCCGTTACCGTGGTTTTTTCGTGCGCCGGCCGCAGCGTCGACGCCACTCGGCAATGGTCGAGCAGCTGCTCGAGGCAGTCCGCGACGGCCGGGTCGAAAACGTCCGAATCGTGCCGGTCACGGTGCTGATCGGGCGCGCGCCCGACAAGGAGCAGTCGATCGCCAAGATCCTGTTTTCCGAGAACTGGGATGTGGGTGGCCGCATTCGCCGTTTCCTGACCACGCTGGTCAACGGGCGGGCAACCTTCGTCCAGTTCGGCAATCCCGTCTCGCTGCGCGACCTGGTTGCCGAACAGCAGGGTGCAGAGAAGGACTTGCGCCGGGTCAGCCGGTTGTTGAGGGTACATTTCAAGCGCGTGCGCACCGCGGCGATCGGGCCGGACCGTTCGCACCGGCGTACCCTCGTCGATCGCGTGGTGCATTCGGACTCCGTGCGCCATGCGGTGGCGGCCAAGGCCCGGCGCGACAAGATCGAGATCTACCAGGCCGAAGCCCAGGCGAAAAAATACGCGCGTGAAATCGCCGCCGACTATTCGTATTCGTTCATCCGCATCTGCGAACTGCTGCTGAGCTGGTTCTGGAATCGCATTTACCGCGGCATCCAGGTATTCCACTTCAGCAAGTTCCGCGAAGCGCAGCAGGGCCACGAGATCGTCTACGTGCCATGCCACCGCAGCCACATCGACTACATGCTGCTGTCGTTCATCCTGTATCGGCGCGGCTTCGTGCCGCCGCATATCGCCGCCGGCATCAATCTGAACATGCCGGTCGTCGGAAAGTTGCTGCGCTTCGGCGGGGCGTTTTACCTCAGGCGCTCGTTTCGCGCCCAGCCGCTGTATTCGGCGGTGTTCAACGAATATGTACGAACCATCATCGACAAGGGCGTGGCGCTGGAGTACTTCGTCGAAGGCACCCGTTCGCGCACCGGACGATCGTTGCCGCCCAGGGCCGGCATGCTGTCGATTACCGTGCGTGCATTCCTGCGCGATCGCAAGCGGCCGGTGATGTTTCAGCCGGTTTATATCGGCTACGAGCGCCTGGCCGAGGGCAGCTCATACATTTCAGAGCTTTCCGGCAGTCACAAGAAGTCCGAATCGCTGTCGGATTTCCGCAACGTCATCAATATCGTGCGCAAGAATTATGGTCAGGTGCAGGTGAGTTTCGGCGAGCCCGTCCGGCTCAATCCGCTGCTGGAGGAATACGCGCCGGACTGGGCCGAACAGCCGCCGGAGCCGCAGTCCAAGCCCGAGTGGCTGGTGCCGCTGGTCAACGACCTGGCCCAGCGCATCATCGTCAACATCAACGGCGCCACGCACTGCAATCCGGTCAACCTGCTGGCCGCGGCGCTGCTGGCCACGCGCAAGCAGGCGCTGGACGAGGAAGATCTCGAAGCGATGATCGGCCTGTATCAGCGCCTGATCCGGATGACCGCCTATTCGGAACGCATCACGATCACCGATCTCACGCCCGGCCAGGTCATCGAGTACGGCCTGGAACTGGGCATCATCCAGCGCCAGCAGCATTCGCTGGGCGACATCATCCACGTCGACCAGAAGAATGCGGTGCTGCTGACTTACTTCCGCAACAACATTTCGCACCTGCTGGCGATGCCGGCCTGGATCGCCTGCTGTTTTCTCAACAACCAGCGCGTGCGCAAGACACGGGTGCGGCGCCTGACCGAAACCATCTATCCGTTCCTGAAAAAGGAGTTGTTCCTGCCCTGGGCGCCCGAGGAAGTGCCGGTGGTCATCCAGCGCTGCACCGACGCGCTGGTTCGGCTCGGGCTGCTGGGGATGACCAACGAGTATCTGCAGCGCACGCCCGGCGGTTCCGATCAGACTTATTACCTCAGGCTGCTGGGCAACGCCATGCTGCAGACATTCGAGCGCTACTACATCACCATCGCGGTACTGGCCAAGAACGGATCGGGCAAGCTCAGCCGCCAGCGACTGGAGAAGCTGTGCATCCAGAGTGCGCAGCGCATTTCCATGCTGCACGAGTTCGATGCGCCGGAATTTTCCGATCGAACCCTGTTCAAGCAATTCATCGAGTCGCTGCAGGAGATCGAGGTGCTGGATCGCAACGAGGAAGGCAACCTGACCTTCGACCGCCGCCTGGAGGTATTCGCGCGCGACGCCAAGCTGGTGCTGGACAAGGAGGTTCGTCACACCATCATCCAGATCACGCCGCGGGTGCGCGATTCCGACCATGAATGACGTCCGGCCATCTTTCCTCGAGTGCGTCGGCGACTGTTACAATTCAGCAGATGAGCGCCGTTCCCCCAATTGCCACAAGTACGACTGCTCCTGAAAAAGCCACGCTCTCGGCTTCCGACTGGGAGCAGGCGGCGCTCGAACTGATTGCCGAAAAGGGCGTCTCGTCGCTCGCGGTGGAACCGCTGGCGCGCCGGCTGGGCATTACCAAGGGTAGTTTCTACTGGCATTTCGCCAGCCGCGACGAGTTGCTGGAACAAGCGCTGAAGCGCTGGGAGCGCCGCGACCTGGAACACCTGGCCCGCTCACTCGACGCCGACCAGCCGGCCGCCGAGCGCCTCGCAGAATTCATCCTGCGCACCAGCCGCCAGAACCGCAGTCACCAGATCCATGCCGCCTTGTGCGCGGCCAGCGATCACCCGCGCGTCAAGCCGGTGGTCGAGCGGATCACGCAGCGCCGGATCGATTACCTTTCCAAAGCCTTCTGCGAACTGGGCATGCACGAAGTCGCCGCCCGTCACCGTGCGCGGCTGACCTATACCAGCTATGTCGGCTATATCCAGCTGCAGATTCGGGGCATGGCGCCCGAACGCGGCAGCGAAGAGTTCGAAGACTACGTGCGCCACGCCATCGAAACTCTGCTGAACTGGCGCGCGCCGAACTGAACCACCTTATCGTCCAGGCGGCTCGCGCCGCGGTCATCGAAGGTCTTTCGATTCCCCGCTGCGGGCGGCCGGCGCGCTGACGCGTTCGGCCGGACAATGAAACGGCGGCCTGTCGCGTGCGCCGTGGAAGTGATGCGAGCGGCCGTTTACGATCAACCGGATTCGGTACCCGGGCACCAGCGCCTGGGTATACATAATGTCCGGTTCCGGGCAGCCCAGCGCGCTGTTCGGCCAGGTCACGAAGCGCGCCTCGGCGAGCTCGATTTCGTCCTCGTCGATTTTCAGGCGGCGCGCAAGGTCGCTTGCAGCCTCGGCAACGAAAGACTCCAGCCGGGGGTCGATTTCCTTCATGGCTCCGGCCTCTTTCGGTTGTTGCGGTGTGCTTTCCGCCGGAGGCGAAGAAGCACCTGTTTCTTCCGGCGCCCCGCCGCTGCAGGCGGCAAGCACCAGCGCCAGCAAAAGCATCGGCATGCGGTGTGTGTTCACGGTTGCAACCTCGTCATATCGGCTTGAACAGCGCCAGCCACGCGACCGACAGGAAAATACCCAGCGCGGCCAGGTACACCAGTACCGCCGCGCCCTGGTGATGCAGGCGGAATGCAGTGATTCCGACCAGGACATAGACTACGACCAGAAACAGCTTGACTCCGAACCAGCCGGCCGCGAACGGAGAAAGGCCCAGGATCAGCCACAGGCCGATCCCGGAGGCGAGCAGCAGGGTGTCGATGAGATGCGGGCCGAAGCGCACCAGCGGGTGAGCCAGCGTTCGCTGCAGGACCAGCCGAATGAAGCCGCGCAGCGCAAAGCCCAGCCCGCTGATCAGGGCCAGCGCGATGTGCAGCATCTTGAGAAGTTCGTAGGTGCTCATTTGGCGTTCGACCAGGGCCGCCCGGATGTGGGCAGCTCGATTCTAATGGAACCAGAACCGCCCCGGCCGCGCGTTCTACCAGCCATGGATGCGCGGCCAGTAGCGCCGTGGCTGCTGGCCGTCGCCGATCAGCCAGTAGCCGTCGTGCTTGCCGGCAGTGGCGCAGGCGTGGTTGGGCAGGATTCGCAGGCGCTCGCCGACGTCGAAGCGATCGGCGTCAATCGGCTTGCCGGAGCGCAAGGCGAGGATGCCGTGTTCCTGGCTGGTCGCGCGCACGATGATGTCGTCGATGACCTTTCCGTCTTGGTCGCAAACCAGCCCGTAGCCCTGGTCGACTGCCTGGGCGGCCGTACCGCGATCGCGCGAAAGCGCCATCCAGCCGGCATCGACGATCCACTCGCCGGCGCCGGCGCGATAGCCGATGACTTCGGTGAGTACCGAAAGCGCGATATCGCTGATGCGGCAGACACCGAGCCCGGCCATGACCAGGTCCATGAACACGTGCGTGCCGGTGCGTACCTCGGTGACCCCGTCCATCCGGCGTGCAAACCTGGCCGTCGGCGTGGAGCCGACGCTGACGATGGGACAATCGTGCCCGGCGCGCACCAGATGGCGTGCCGCGCTGACCACGGCCAGGCGTTCGCGTTCGGCCGCGCGCCGCAGACATGCCGTATCGCGACAGTCGTAGGAAGCGCCCATGTGCGTCATCACGCCCATCACCCGGCAGCCGCCCTGCGCCAACAGGTCGGCCGACTCGATCAGCGCATGCGCGTCGGGCGCGAAACCGCCGCGCTGCCCGTCGGCGTCGATTTCCAGCAGCAGCCGGAAGCGGCATTCCAGCCGCCCGGCGGCCTCTACGACCCGATACGCGGCATCGAGGTCGTCCAGTACCAGCTTCAGCTCCAGACCGCGCTGATAGAGTTCGGCAACGCGCGCCAGCTTGCCCGGCGCAATGCCGACGGCGTAGAGTTGATCGCAGATGCCGTGGTTGAAGAAATACTCCGCCTCGGCCAGAGTCGAAACGGTAATGCCCGGCGACTCGTCGGCCATCATCCGGCGGGCGATCTCGATGCTTTTGCAGGTCTTGACGTGCGGTCGAATCGAGACCCCCAGGCCAGACATTTGCGCCTCCATCGACTGGATGTTGCGGGTCATTCGGTCGACGTCCAGCAGGAGGCTGGGGGTAACTGGTTTATCATCGGCGCCAATGTCGGGCCCGGAATCGGTATTCGGTCTTGTCATTCGAATCTACTGCCAGCAGTCATTGGAACGAAAACGTCCCGGAACGATTGATTCTTGAACGGTACAAATCAGCGTATACGCATAGACTGGAGAAAACTGCGTGTCGAAGCAAGCTCAAACCGATCCTGAAATCGATTCCCGGATCGATTCGGCCATCGACCGCGTCCTTGCGCGGGTCGGTTCGCGCATCGTGGTCGGTCTGCCGCTCGGGCTGGGCAAACCCAACCGGTTGATCAATGCACTCTACCAGCGCGCGCTGGACGACCCGGACATCGAGCTGGAGATCGTCACCGCGCTGTCGCTGGACGTACCCCAGCCCGGCCACTGGCTGGAGCAGCGGCTGATGGGCCCCATCGTCGAGCGCCTGTTCGGCGATGATTATCCGAGGCTCGCCTACATGGCGGACCTCAAAGGCAACACGCTGCCGGAAAACGTACGCGTGACCGAGTTCTATTTCCAGTCCGGCGCCGCGCTGGGCAAGCCGGCCATGCAGCGGCATTACGTGTCGTCGAATTACACCCACGTTGCGCGCGACCTGGTCGACCGCGGCGTCAACCTGATGCTGCAGCTGGTCGCGCGCGACGGGCAGGGGCGGCTGAGCCTGTCGAGCAATCCCGACGTGACCCTCGACCTGGTCGAGCGGGTGCGCCGGTGCGCCGGTCATCCACTCTACAGCGTCGCCCACGTGCATCCGGACCTGCCGTTCATGCACGGCGATGCCGTGGTGGATGCCGACTATTTCGACGAGATCATCGACTGCGAGCCCGCCCAGCCGCTGTTCGCACTGCCGCGCCAGCCGATCTCGGTCCAGGACCATGCCGTGGGTTTTCACGCCGGCCGGCTGATGGCCGATGGCGGCACGCTGCAGATCGGCATCGGTTCGCTCAGCGACGCGCTGGTCAACAGTTTGATTTTGCGCCACCGCGACAACGATGCCTACCGCGAGGCGCTCGCGGCGCTGGATCGCCGCGTGCCGCCGGGCATCGGCGACGACGACCCGTTCGACGAAGGCCTGTACGGCGCCAGCGAAATGTTCATGGACGGTTTCATGCACCTGTATCGCGCCGGTATTCTCAAGCGCGAAGCCTTCGACGACATCGACGTGATGCGCCGGGCCAACGCCGGGGTGGAAGTCGAGCAAGCCGGCACGGGTGCGGTGATGGACGGCGGTTTCTTTCTCGGCACCCGCGCGTTCTACGATTTCCTGAATGCGCTGGACGAGCAAGAGCGGCCGCGCTTCCGGATGCACGGCGTGGGCCGTATCAACCAGCTCTACGGCGGCCGCGAGGCGCTGGAAATCGAGCAGCGCAGGCACGCCCGGTTCGTCAACACATGCATGATGATGACCCTGACCGGTGCGGCCGTCTCCGACGGGCTGGCGGACTACCAGGTCGTCTCCGGGGTGGGCGGGCAGTACAACTTCGTGGCCATGGCGCACGCGATGGACGACGGCCGCTCGATCCTGATGCTGCGCGCCACGCGCGAGTCCGGCGGCAAGACTTCCTCGAACATCGTCTGGCAATACCCCCACACCACCATCCCGCGCCACCTGCGCGACCTGGTCGTCACCGAGTACGGGGTCGCCGACCTGCGTGGCCGGACCGACGAGGAATGCATCCAGGCCATGATCTCGATTGCCGATGCCCGGTTCCAGGATGAACTGGCCGACCAGGCCAGGCAGGCCGGCAAGCTGGATCCGGGCTGGGAGATCCCCGAACGTGCGCGGTCCAACACGCCCGAGGCGCTGGAGCGTGAGCTGGCGCCGCTGGTCGAGCGCGACGTGTTTCCGGACTATCCTTTCGGCAGCGACTTTACCGAGATCGAGCGTCGTCTGATTCCGGCGCTGCAGGCGCTCAAATCCTTGAGCGAAAGCAAGTGGTCGCTGGCGAAAGCGGCCCTCGCCGGCCGGCCCGGCCACTTTCCCGAAGAAATGGGCCGGCTGGGTCTCGATTCACCGGAAAGCTTCACCGAAAAGCTATACGCAAGGCTGGTCGCCGCCGTCCTCGGACGGTGACAGGCGGGGCAACGCAATCATGCGCCCCGACAACCGGTCGTCTGCGCAAGTGCCGACACGACAAGCACCACCAGGAAATGATCCATGTGCCGATTCACGTTCTACCAGGGCGAGGAGATCCCGGTCGCCGACCTGGTGACCCGGCCGGAAAATTCGCTGATTCACCAGAGTACGCATGCCAAAGAGCGCCCGGAACCACTCAATGGTGACGGGTTCGGCCTGGTCTGGTACGTGCCCGACGATCCGGCGCCGGCCCGCTTTCGTTCACTCACGCCGGCCTGGAACAACGCCAACCTGGCCGAACTGGCCCGGGTGACGTTCAGCCGGACGATCATGGCCCACGTGCGCGCCGCGACCAGCGGCAAGTTCGACGTGGCCGAAGACAACTGCCATCCGTTTCGCTGCGGGCCGTTCGCGTTCATGCACAACGGCGACATCCCGGCGTTTCAGAAGATCCGCAGGCCGCTGATGGAAAGCCTTTCCGACCGGGGTTTCGCCAGCATTCGCGGCAACACCGACAGCGAACACATGTTTGCGCTGGCCATGGAGCATCTCTACGGTCACGAGGGAGACAGCAGCTGTGAACTGCTGGCCGAAGCCCTGCACGCCACCGTGACCGGCATCGTCGAGTTGCTCGAACGATACGCGCCGGGCACCCACGCCTATCTCAACCTGGTGCTCACCGACGGGCGCAGCGCGGCGGCCTGTCGGTTCAGTACCGATGAAAACTACATCGACAGCCTTTACGTCAACCAGGGCTCGCGCTATCGGTGCCTGGACGGTGTCTGCTGCATGGCCGAATCGGCGGATTCAGACCGCGCGGTCCTGATCAGCTCCGAGCCGCTCAACGCAGGCCCGCGCTGGAAACCCCTCGAACGCAATCACGTCGCACTGGTTTCGCCGGACTGCTCCGTGTCGTTCCGCGCACTGGCCTCCTGCTCGGCCGATTGAGAAGTCGCGCTTTCGGATTCCGGTGCGAAGTACAACACCTGCCAGTTTGGTTCCGGTTCGAACGGCAACTCCCCCGAATACAGGCGCGGGCGGCCCTCGGGCGACACTGCGCCCAGCAGCAGCCAGTCCTCGCCGGGCGTGCCGAGCTTGCCGGTCGCATCATCCATCGAGAAGGCTTCGGAAATCCGCGTGCGCTGGATGATCCAGCCTTCGTCGAGCCGCTGCTGCAGCCAGGCATGGTCGCAACCCTCACCGAAGGCCAGATGGCCGCGCTGGTCGGCGGTCAGCCGGCGCGATTCCTTGCTGGCTTCCTCGGCGGTGGGCAGCTGGAATGCGCGGTGGCGGCCGAATTCGGGCCCCAGCGCATTGCACACCAGCGCGTTGTAGAAATCGTTAGGCGTGGCGCACAGCAAATGGCCCAGGTGGTGGGTTTCCAGCGCGTGCTCGGCGTGCTCGGACAGGATTTCGCCGTAATAGACGTCGATGCCTTCCATCCGGGCGTTCTTCAGGCGCGCATAGACGCCGTCGACCATCAGTACTTCGACGTCCAGGCTCTTGAGGACTTTGGCCAGCGCCAGCGACCAGGGCGAGGCGCCGACGATCAGCACGCCGTTGTCGTCTTCGGCGGCCAGGTCGAGCCTCCTGGCCAGCGGGCCCAGCGTCAGTCCGTGCAGCACTACCGTGGCAATGATCACTGCGAATACCAGCGGCAGCAGGATGCGCGCGTCGGCGTAGCCGGCGGAAACCATGGCCGGGCCGAACAGGCCCGCCGTGGCCGCCGCGACGATGCCGCGCGGTGCGATCCAGCCCAGCAACAGCCGGTCCGACTGCCGCATGCCGGCGCGAAGCGTGGCCAGCGCGACCGAAAGCGGTCGGATCAACAGCAGTACGACGGCGACCAGCGCGGCCGCGCGCCAGTCGAGCAGCAGCAGCTGGTCGAATTCCAGCCGCGCGGTGATCACGATGAACAACACCGAGACCAGCACGATGGTGAGATTTTCCTTGAACCGCTGCAGATCCTCGCGGCCCGAAAGGCGCATGTTGCCCAGCACCATGCCCATCAGGGTCACGCTCAGCAGGCCGGCTTCGTGCTGCACCTGGTTGCTGAGCATGAACACGGCCAGCACCAGCACCATCAGCACCGGCGGCTTGAGATGTTCGGGCACGCCGCCGCGCTGGTACAGTTTGCCCAGCAGCCAGCCGCCCAGCCCGCCGAGCAGCAGCGCGATGACGATCGCGCTGCCCAGCGCGAGCATGGTTTCCGCAAAGCCGTCGCCTTCTATCGTGAAGTACTGGAAGGTCAGTACTGCAAGCAGCACGCCGATGGGATCGTTGGTGATGCCTTCCCATTTCAGCAGCGAGGCCGACCGGTCATTGAGCAGCGCATAGCGCAAGAGGGGCTGGATGACCGTCGGTCCGGTCACCACCAGGATCGCTCCGAGCACAAGCGCCACCGGCCAGCTCAGCCCGACGATCCAGTGCGCGGCGAATGCCGTCAGCACCCAGGTGATCGGCACGCCAAGCAAGACCAGCCGTCCCACGCCGCGGCCGGCCTTCTTCAACTCGCCGAGTTTCAGGTCCATGCCGCCTTCGAACAGGATGATGGCCACGCCCAGCCCGATCAGTTCGGTGAGCTGTTCCGAAGGCGTGTCCAGGCTCAGCCAGCCGGTGATGGGGCCCAGGATCAGCCCGGCCGCGATCAGAATCACGATGCCGGGCAGGCGCAGCAGCCAGGCCAGCCACTGGCTCGCAAGTCCGGCGGCCAGTATCGTCATGACTACGGTTGCAGCGTGCATCGATCAGCGCTCCTGAAAAAACAGCGGCATTGCGTCACCTCAACGGGCCGCTTTCCCGGCGGTTCAATTGCAGCGCCGTGTTCGACGCGGTTGTTGCAGCCGGGCCGCGATCGCTTAGAATCATACAGTTAACGATTGAAAGTGCATACCCATGACCAGATTACTATCCGTATTGTCGTTCGTGCTGCTGGCCGCCTGCGGTGGCGACCCGGACAACGCCGAATCCGAACCGCGTCTCGAGGCGCCCGAACGCACCGACGCACCGGCGCCGGACCTGTTGATCGATCGCGAGCGGCTGTCGATCTATCATCCGGTCGAGCTCGAGCCCGATCTGTCCGGCCTTTCGCAGGACCAGCGCGAGATGCTGGGGTTGCTCATCGACGCGGGTCGAATCATGGACGACCTGTTCTGGCGTCAGTCCTACGGTGATCCGGAACCGCTTCTGGATTCGATTCAGGATCCCGAGGTGCGCGCCTTCGTGGAGCTCAACTACGGGCCCTGGGACCGTCTGGACGGCAACCGGCCCTTTCTGGCCGGGTACGCGGAAAAGCCGCCGGGGGCGCAGTTCTATCCCGAAGACATGACGCGTGCGGAGTTCGAGGCCTGGAACAATCCCGACAAGCGCAACCCGTACAGCGAGGTACGCCGGCTGGAATCGGGCGGATTGCTGCTGGTGCCCTACAGCGCCGCGTATCGCGAGCCGTTGACGCAGGCGGCGAAACTGCTGCGCGAGGCCGCCGACCTGGCCGAGAGCAGAGCCTTCGCCAAGTATCTGCGGCTGCGCGCCGAAGCGTTGATGACCGGTGATTATCGGCCCAGCGACATGGCCTGGATGGACGTGCGCGACAACGACATCGAGTTGGTCATCGGCCCGATCGAGAGTTACGAGGACCGGTTGTTCGGCATTCGCACCGCGTTCGAAGCGTTCGTCCTGCGCAAGGACCAGGCCTGGTCACAGCGCCTGGCGCGATTTGCCGGATTGCTGCCGGCGCTGCAGCGCGGCCTGCCCGTGCCCGACGCCTACAAGGCCGAAGAGCCCGGCACCGACGCCGATCTGAATGCCTACGACGCCATCTACTACGCGGGCGACGCCAACGCCGGGGCCAAGACCATCGCCATCAACCTGCCCAACGACGAGCAGGTACAGCTCGAGAAGGGCACGCGCCGGCTGCAGCTCAAGAACACCATGCGCGCCAAGTTCGACCACATCCTGGTGCCGATCGCCGATCTGCTGATCGACGAATCCCAGCTCGAGCACATCACTTTCGACGCGTTTTTCGCCAACGTGATGTTTCACGAGGTCGCGCACGGGCTCGGCATCAAGTTCACCGTCGACGGCGAGCAGTCCGTGCGCGAAGCGCTGGCCGAGCACCAGTCGGCGATCGAGGAAGGCAAGGCCGACGTGCTCGGGCTGCACATGATCGGCCAGCTCATCGACATGGACGAATGGGACGGTGCGCGGCGCGATCACCAGGCAACGTTCCTTGCCGGCATCTTCCGTTCGGTGCGCTTCGGCGCCTCGTCGGCGCACGGGCGGGCCAATATGGTCGCGTTCAATTATTTCCTCGAGCAGGGCGCGTTCGAGCGTAATGAGCAGACCGGGCGCTACCTGATCGATTTCGAAGCCTTCGGCGAGGCCGTGAACGGCCTTTCCACGCGCATTCTGACGCTTCAGGGCGACGGCGACTATGAAGCCACCGGCGCATTCCTGGAGGAGTACGGCGAAATGCCCGACTTTCTCGCCGAGGACCTGGCGCGCGCCGGAGAAGCCGGCATTCCGGTCGACATACGGCTGATCCAGGGCAAGGACGTCGCGGGCCTGTAGGCGATTCGGCAAGGGCCGTCCGTCAGGGCCAGGCGGCCACAGACGATTCCCACCCGGCTATCCGCGTGGCCGGCCGGCGGCGTGATTCCGGTGCTCCATGCAGCCGGCAAGCCAGTCGGCGACCGTGTCGGCGGTTGCGGCAGGCGCCTCGAGCCAGTTGAAATGATCGGCGCGCGTGCCCTGCGCCGCGCCGGTGATCGTCGCGTGTTCGACGCTGCAGCGCGGCATTTTTGCCAGCAGCCAGTCCAGCGAGGCGCGCGGGACGAACCAGTCGTCCCGCATGCGGACCCCCAGCACCGGAATCTCCAGCCGTGCAAGGGCCGCCTCGGCGTCGAAGTCCAGCGTTTCGAGGTCATAACGGCCGCGCCTGCCGGTCCGGGCCCAGTCTTCCATCACACCATGGGCTTCGGTGCCTGCAAAGCCCAGTTGCCTGCCCGGGAAGTGGCCGACCATGCCCGACAGGAACGGAAATGCCCGCAGCACCACGGCAAGCGTAAGGCGCATCGGCCACGGAAACACCCGCGCGTAAGGTGCGCCGCCGGCGATCAGCACGAGGCCGGCAGTGCGCTCGGGTTCGCGGGCCGCGATCAGGCAGGCCAGCTGCGAACCCAGACTGTGGCCGGCCAGCCATAGCGGTGCCCGTTCGAGCTCGCCGGTGGCGCGCAGCGCGGCTTCCAGGTCTTCGTTGATCAGTTCCCGGTAACTCCAGTCGCGTCCCTGCCCGGCACGCAGGCTGGACGAGCCGTTGCCCCGCCATTCATGGATGAAAACCCGCGTCCCCGCGCGCGCCAGACGTTCGGCGAAACCGATGTAGTGCCGGGCACTGATGCCCATGCCGGGCAACAGCAGCACGGCTGCGCGTGCCCGTCCGGGCGCAACGTCGATGAGCTCGAAGCGATGGCCGTCGCGGCAGGTGACTTTCGCTACGGGCTTGGCATGCGGCATCGTGGTGCGTCCGTTCCGATCCCCGGGACCGCGGTTACTGGACCAGCGAAACGCCCAGCCCGATGGTGGTCTGGCGGTGGTTGTAGTCGATCAGGGTCTCGCCGTAGCCGGTGAAGACCTGCAGGTAGGCCTTGAGGTCGCCGACCAGCGGGTAATGCCAGTCGAACTGCAGCGCGCCGCGGTTCTCGCCCGGCGCCCAGCGCGCCAGCAGGGCGAGGTCGTGCTTGTTCCGGCTCCATTTCAGGCGGACGTCGCCATGGCCCAGGAAATCCTCGATGTCGGGATTGTCGTCGTCGCTGGAGGCCGCCACGCGCAGCCAGGGACGGATGAACAACTGCCAGTCGCCGCGCTCGAAACCGAAGTCGGCATAGATCCGGTTCCAGCTGCGCGATCGCGGCAGGTTGCGGCCGTTGGACTGGTGCACGAAACCCAGTCCGACGAACTGCCAGCGCATGCCCGGCAGATCGACGCCGGTACGCCACGTGGAGAAAATCTCGGGCTCGAAATTGTTCTCGCGAAACGGCGATGACTCCACGCCGTTGTAAGCCTGCCAGCTTGATTGCTGCGTATATGCGAACCACACGTCGCCGTTGTTCCAGATGGGATCGTTGAGCAGTTTGGTCTTGAAGCTGATCTGGAACTTGGCCTCGATGGGATCGAGATTGTCCGATTCGGTGACCGTCCGCCCCGGGGCCGGAGACGAGGGGAAGTTGTTCCGGCGCGTCGTGTAGCGCGCCGGCAGTGCGTAGACCGGCCGGTAATTGCGCACGCGCAGCCGGCCGCCGTGGGTGGCGTCATCGAGCTCCCACTGACGCATCATGCGCGAGCGGCGCGTCGGCGGATCGGATTCAGGCGCGCCGGCCAGCGCGGCTTCATCCCGTCCTGCGTTCGAACCCCCGTCGTCGGCGCCGGTCACGCTTGCGCCCGGAATCGAGTCGTAGCATTCCAGCCGCTTCAGGTGGTCTTCCAGCACCCGACAGGCGTCCAGCGCTTCCTGCGGGTCGAGTTCTTCGGACGCCTGGCCCGCGGCATCTCCGACGGCCAGCGCCATTGCAAATGCAACGCAGATCGAGGTTTTCATGACGACCTTGCTCCGATGTCAAAAGCGCCGCGGGGAAAGCCATGCCAGATGCGCGGCGGCCCGCCCGGCGGCTCCCGCGGGTACATCACGATTCCGAGCAGCGAACGAGTCTGCCAATGAGGCACGGCCACTGTAAATTCCGATTGAGGGTTGTTCGGGTGCGTAGCTGGCGGTGTCGCGCGGCGCGCAGAAACCCGAGTGTACAAATCGGTACATGAGGTTTTCGAGCACCGCACGGCGCCGCCAGATCCGTGCCCGAGCACGCCTCGAAAGTAATTTTGGTGGGCGATGCTGGGTTCGAACCAGCGACCCCTGCCGTGTGAAGGCAGTGCTCTCCCGCTGAGCTAATCGCCCTTTTCGAGTGAACAATGATACCGGCAATTCGGACCGCCGGCTTGCTTGTTTGGCCTGGATTGTGTATTTTCTGCCCGTTCTTATCTCCGGATCCCTCGTTGAATTCGATGACCAGCGCGGCGCCGCTCGGTGCTTCGGTACCGACCGACCGGCCCGAAATGTTTGGCTCGGATCTTTCAAGGCTGCAGCTTGCAGCCGACGGGGGTGCCGGGTTGCAGGCTTGCATCGACCGGCGCCAGCCGGCCGTGATCGACGATTTTGCGGCGTCCTGGCCGGCGCTGCGACGCTGGTCCCCTGAACGCCTGAGCCTGCGCGTCGGTGACCGCGTAGTGCGGGTCTTCGATGCGTCTTTCGGCGAGCCGGGCCGAAATTACATGCGCAGCGTCGATGTCATGCCGTTTTCGCGGTTTCTCGACCAGGTGCTGGACCAGGGGCGGGATCTGCGGATGTTTCTGTACAACATCTCCCGCCAGGTGCCCGAACTGCTCGATGACATCGAATTCCCCGATATCGGGTTGAATTTCTCGCGCCGCTTCGTGTTTACATTCTTCGGCTGCCGGGGTTCGACCACGCCGCTGCATTACGATATCGACATGGGGCAGGTGTTTCATACCGTGATCCGCGGCCGGCGCCGGGTCCGGCTGTTCGCTCCGGACCAGTCCCGGGCGCTGTACCGGCATCCGTTCACGGTCAGGAGCTACGTCGACCTGGATGCCCCCGACTTCGCGACCTGGCCGGCGCTGGCGAACGCCCGCGGCTACGAGGTGGTGCTGGAACCGGGCCAGACGCTGTTCATGCCGCCGGGCTGGTGGCACGAGTTTCACTATCTCGAGCCCGGCATCGGGGTATCGTTCCGATCTCCGGACCGCCGGCTCGGCTCGCGACTGCGCGGTGCGGTCAACCTGCTGGCAGTCTCGCCGGCCGACCGTCTGGCCAATCGCATGCTGGGCAGGCGCTGGTTTGCCTGGAAGGGGCGCCAGGCGGTGCGGCGGGCACGGCAACTTCAATCGAAGAGGACAACGTGAAAACTTCAAAAGGAATTGCGCGCATCGGGCGCTTCGAGGTCCCGTACCGGATCTACGGCAACAGCGACAAGCTGCTCGTTTGCGTCAGTGGCGCCATGCAGACCATGTCGATCTGGCGCTCGGTGGTCAAACGATTCACCGGCGACTACAGTGTCGTACTGTTCGACATGCCGGGCGTGGGCCGGTCGCGCATCCTGTCCGGCGGCGCCCACGTCACGGTCGATGAGCAGATCGAGGTGCTCGACGGCCTGGTCGCGCACACCCGCAGCGACGGCGACCTGGTACTCGCCGGCAGCTCCTGGGGCACCGCGATCGCCGCCAGCTACGCAGCGCTCAAACCCGACGCAGTGCAATTCCTGCTGTTGAGCAGTTTCGGCATGCGTCCGAATGCCGGGATGGAATACGTCGTCAAGCGCGCCACCGAGCTTTATCACGCCCGCGACTATGCCGGCGGCGCGGAACTGATTTTCGAGGTGTTCGGCCGCAATCTGGGTCCGGTCTACAAGCAGCAGATCGTTGCCCAGTTCCGCAATCTGACGGCCGACAGCGCCGAGATCTTCTACCGGCATTGCGCCAACATTCTCACGCTGGGGGGTCTCGACGAGGCGGTGGACCTGACGCGGATCAAGGCGCGCACGCTCATAATCAACGGGGCGGACGACCCGATCATCGATCTGGAAGACATGCGCCTGGCCGCCACGCTGATTCCCGATTGCCAGCTGCGGCTGATCGACGATGTCGGGCACTTTCTGCATTTCGAAAAGCCCGAGCTGCTGGAAGAATACGCGGAATTCCTGCTCGACCGCGCGCCGCCGGCCGGCTCGGAACCCGCACTGGCGAATGCGGTGATCTGATCAAGCGTCGCGGGTGCCGCGCAGCAGTTGACGCTTGAGACTTTTCTGGGTTGGCCTTTCCGACAGCCAGATGCCGAACAGGGCGCGCTTGAAATCCAGGCCCTCGATGGTGCCTTTCAGGCGATCGTTGTGCCATACCTGGGTGCCTTGTGCCGGCAGGTAGAGCAGTCTGAACGTGTCGCCCCGGCTGACCTCGTCGTCGATCATGGCCAGCAGCAGATCGACCTGTGGCCGGATCGAGTCGAGATCATCGTCGGTCGATCTTCGCAGGTCCTTCGGGAGAGAGGCGGTCAGGCGTTCGCGCGTGACCAGCCTGGAGGTGATGTGCATGATCACCGCTTGCGGCTCATCGGCGGCAAGGATGCGCTCCGGCTCGCTTTCGGGTTTCGGCACGTAAAGGCATGCGACATAGGCGTCGACGAACATTTTCTCGCGCATCCCGGCGCCGTTGAGGAGCAGCTCGTGCTCGCCGGCGCGCAGCGTTTCGGGAATTTCGATGCCGGCGATTGTCTTGGCGACCGCAGCCGGTGCCGTGGCGAGAGCCGTCACGGCGATCAGCATCGCTGCCAGCCGGTTCGGCCGGCGTCGATGTACAGCGATCGCTGTGGTTCTGGATCCTTGCATGGCGGAATATCGCATTGTCGTGGAAATCGGGCCCAATCTTCGACGGGGGCCGGATCGTGAAAGCACTCTAGTGTACCCCGCCACTCATTCTGCAACTTTCAGCGAGCCGGAAAGCGCTCATCCGCCCGGCAAGACCCGCAAACGCATCGTCAATCGGTACAGCACCGGAATCACCAGCAGCGTCAGCGCGGTCGAGGTGATCAGGCCGGAAATGATGGCCCAGGCCATGGGTGGCCACAGGGTCGACTGGGTCAGCGTCAGCGGCGCCAGGCCGACGATGGTGGTGGCAGTGGTCATCAGGATCGGCCGCGTGCGGCGGACCACGGCGTCGGCGATGGCACGGTCGACGTCCTCGCCGCCGCGGCGGTTCTGTTCGGCCACGTCGATCAGCACGATGGCGTTGTTGACCACGATGCCGACCAGCGCGACCACGCCCAGCAGCGCGGTGAACGAGAATGCCTGGCCGGCCAGGATCAGGCCCGGGACCACGCCGATCGCGGCCAGCGGCACCGTGACCAGCACGATCGCGACCAGCCGGAACGAATTGAACTGCCACAGCAGGAATACCAGCAGCAGCAGGATACCGATCGGCAGCGCGGTGAACACCGCGGTGTTGGCGTCACCGGCTTCGGCCGCGGCGCCGCCGACCTCGATGCGCACGCCGGACGGCAACTCGAGTTCGGCCAGGCGCGGCCGGAGCTGGTCGAGCACCTGGTTGTAGGTCGCGCCCTCGGAGGTTTCGGCCAGTACCCGGGTCAGGCGCTGCAGGTCGCGGTGCTCGATGACCGCCGGCTGAAACGCCACGCGCGTTTTCACGAACTGGGCCAGCGGCACGTTGCCGGCCGGCGTCTGCAGCGTCAGTCCTTCCAGCCCATGGGCCGGAAAGCGTTCGCCCTCCGGCGAGCGGATGCGCATTGGCACCGGTTCGCGACCCCGGCGCCAGGTCGAGAAGTCGCGCCCCAGCGTGGCATCGGCCAGCAGCTGGCCGACCTGCTCGCGCGTCACGCCGAAGCGCGCAGCGATGCCGTCGTCGACGGTGAACTCCAGCGTCGGGATGCCGGTGCCCAGGGTGTGCCGAACGTCCTCGGCATTCGGGAGGGCACGCAGGGCGCCGGTGATCTGCTCCGCGGCGCGCTGCAGCTCGCCGGTCTTGCGGGCGAACAGGCGCAGTTCCACCGGCGCGTCGACCGCCGGGCCCTGGCCGAGCCGGTGGACGACCACCTGCGCCTGGGGAAATTGAAGCCGGGCCCGGCTGCGGGTGATGGGGATCAGCGGCGCGAGTTCGCGGTCGCTGTCGGTGATCACCACCAGGCGTGCCAAATGCGGCGATCCGGTGGTTTCGGCCAGGTTGTAGAAAAAGCGTGGCCCGCTGAAACCGGCATAGACATGCACCGCGCGCACTTCGGGACGCTCGCGCAGGCTTGCCGCCAGGCTGTTGGCCATCAGCGCCGTATGCCGGGTACGAGTGCCTTCGGGGAAGCTCAGGTCGACCAGCAGCTGGTTGCGGTCGGTGGAGGGGAAGAAGTCCTGCGGCAGCCAGCGGGTCAGCGCCAGCGAGGCGACGATCATGACCGCCGCCGTCGCCAGGATGACGCCTGCGCGCTGCGCTCCAAGCTGCGACAGCCAGCGTCCCAGTCCTTCGATGCGTGCCTTCACACCGCGCGATCGACGGTCGGTTTCGGGCCGCAGCACCACTGCGCCCAGCAGCGGCGTGACCAGCACTGCATAGAAATAGCTGACCGTCAGGATCAGCATCACCATGACCGGAATCGCGCGGGTGAAGTCGGCGGTGTCGCCCTGGGCCAGCAGCAGGGGCGTGAACGCGGCCAGCGTGGTGCCGGTGGCGGCGGCCAGCGGGCCGGCCAGTTCGCGCACCGCCTTGCCGCAGGCTTCGGCCTTGCCGGCGCCGCGGTCCAGGTGCCACTGCAGGTTTTCGACCATGACGATGGCGTTGTCGACCAGCATGCCCAGCGCCACCACCATGCCGGCGATCGCGATCTGGTGCAGCACGCCGCCGCCGATGGCGAAGATCGCGAGGGCGCTGAAGATCACCAGCGGCAGCAGGCTGGCGACCAGCAGTCCCAGGCGTGCGCCCATGAACAGCAGCAGCACCAGCGCGACGATCACCACGCCGGTCAGCAGCGAGCCGCCCAGCTCGGCCAGCCGCTTGTCCACCCACTGCGGCTGGAAGAACATTTCCTCGATCTCCAGCGGCGCGTAGTCGAGCCGCAGTTCGTCGACCAGGGAACGCAGCTTGCGACCGAAATCGACCGTATTGAGCTCGTTGTCGGGGATGACCAGCCCCAGCCCGACCGCCGGTCGGCCGTCGTGCCACATTCGTTCGGTAGCCGGTTCGGCCGGCACCAGTTCGACCTCGGCGATCCGGTCCAGCGGCAACAGGACGCCGGTGGCGGTATGGATTGTCGTTGCGCGCAACTCGTCGAGGTCGGAGAACTCGGTGACCGGATCGAGTACCAGGCTGCGCCCTTCGCGATCCAGCGTGCCGCCGGCCAGGGTCCGGTTGGCGGCGTCGAGCTGCTGGGCCAGCGACTCCGGCGTCACGCCCAGTGCCTGGGCGCGCGCCGGGTCGAACTTGACCAGCAGTTGCTCGCCGGGGTCGCCCAGGATTTCCACGCGCGCCAGTTCGCGCATTCGGAACAGGTCGCGCCGGAGCGCGCGCGCCGCGTCCAGCAATACCAGCAGGTCGTCGTCGCCGGTCAGCGTCAGGACCACCGAATGGGTGTCCATGGAGCGGTCCCTGAGCTCGGGCCCCGACACGCCGGGCGGGAATTTGCGTTCAGCCACGTCCAGCGCGACCCGGACCCGCTCCCACGCCGCGTCGGTGTCGTAGATATTCGAGCGCAGCCGCACGCGCACGTTGGCCAGGCCCAGCCGCGCCACGCCGATGATCTCGTCGACTTCCTCGACCTGGGCCAGCTCTTCCTCGACCGGGTTGAGCACCAGGCGCTCGACTTCGGCCGCATCGGCGCCCGGCCACTCGACGTTGACCTGGGCGAATCGATATGGAAAGAACGGATCTTCCTGGCGGTCCATGCCGTACCAGGCCGCCGCGCCGGTCAGCGACAGCACGATGACCGCGGCGAGGATCAGCCGGCGCCGTTCCAGCGCGAAGAAAACCGCGCTCATTCGATCACCCGCACCGCCTCGCCGTCGAGCAGCAGCGCCTGGCCGGCGGTGACGATGCGATCGCCGGCCGCGATGTCGCCGTATACCGCGACCCAGCCGCCGCCGAGGCGGCCGGTCTCCACGGCGACGCGCTGGGCCTCGCCGTCGCGCACCCGGAACAGCCGGGTGATGCCGGTGCCGGGGTCGATCAGCGCGGCCAGCGGTACGGCCACCCGTGCGCGCGCTTCGACTTCGAGCTCGACGTGTACCGCATCGCCCGGCTGCCAGGATTCGTCCGGCGCCGAGGCCGGCGCGACGATGACCGGGCGCGGCTGCGCCGGCGCGGCCTCGCCACGGCCGGTGATTTCGGCCGCGGACGTCCGGCCGTCTTCCAGCCGGATCAGCCGCAGCGCGGAAATCCGGTTCGGATCGATCTCGGCCGGCAGCACGATTTCGGCCTCCAGCGACCCGCCGGCGCTGATGGCCATGACCGGGCGCCCGGCGGCGGCGAAGTCGCCCGGCTCGATGATGAAGCGTGCGATGCGGCCGTCGAACGGCGCGCGCAGGCTGGCTTCGGCGAGCTGGCCGCGCGCTTCGCTCAATGCGGCCTCGGCCTGCTCCAGCGCCGCCCGCGCGGCATCGCGGCGGGTCCTGGTCTGCTCGAGCTGGTCGTCGGAGATCAGTTGTCGTTCGACCAGCGAGGCTTCGCGCCGGCTATCGATTTCGAGCTGTTCGAACCGGGTGCGGGCCTCGTTGACGCGCGCCTGGGCCGAAGCGACGCCGGGTTGCAGGGTCGGGTTGTGCAGCGTGGCCAGCAGTTCGCCGGCCGATACCGCCTGGCCCAGCTGGACGTGGCGCTCGGCCAGGTAGCCGGGATGCAGGAAGGCCAGCTCGGCGCGCTCGCGCGCCCGCAGCGCGCCGGGAAGGCGAAGACGCTCGGGTGTCTCGAACAGGCGTGCTTCGATTACCCGCACCGGTCTGGGGGCCGGTTGATCGAGCCGCTGCGTGTCGTCGGACATGTCCGGGGGGTCTTCGCAAGCGGCCGCCAGCAACAGGATCGCCGGCAGCCAGAGCCGGACGCGGCTTTGCCGGGGTCGCAGGCTTCGGGGGTCGGCTCGAGTGGCGGCGGGAGGTTTCATGGCCGGTTGCCGTCCACGGCGGCGATCCGCAGGCCATCGACGAAGATTTTCAGGAAATCGTCGAGGAATTCGTCGTCGCTGCCGATGCCGGGCCACTGTGAATGGTGGGCACGGCCATGGAACCACTGCGCGCAGGTCACAACGAACATGGTGACCGCATGCACCGGGTTGATGTCGGCCCGGAATACCCCGGCGCGCTGGGCCTGGCGAATGCGCTCGGCGCCGAGCGCGATGATTTCGCCCTCGCGCTCACCGCAGCTGGCGTCGCCTTCCATATGGATCCAGCCCAGCAGGCGAACTACCTGCGGATTCTCGCCCAGGAACCGGAAATAGCGCGTCACGGCGCTTCGCAGCAGCGATTCGTCGGCCATCGAAGCATGTTCCAGTTCGGGTTTCTGTTGCTCGATGTAGCGCGAAAAAGCCTGTTCCTTGACCGCTTCCCACAGCGCTTCCTTGTTGCCGAAATGATGATGGATGAGGCTCCTGGTCACGTTCGAGCGCCCGGCAATCTCACGCATCGCCACATCGGCAAAGCCCTTGGCCACGAACAGGTCCAGCGCCGCTTCGAGGATTCGCCCGCGGGTCAGTTCGGCATCGCGTGTCTGCGGTGTGTTCATGGCGCGAGCTTACTCTTAACTGGCCGGCCGGTCAATTAATGTGGACACGGTTTCCGGTTTCCGGAAAGACCAGGGGCGAGGGTGATTTGTCGTTTGGTCGCTTTGGCGTTTCGTAAAGGTCAGGGCGGTAACCGCGAGTCGATCCAAAGTGGTTTTGAATTTCCGGAAACCGGATCCGCAGGTCCGCACCCCGCTTGCCGCCCACCTCCGATCCCATGTACTCTTTGCTTCTTTTGCCAGACAGGCTTTTGCGATGAGCAGGAAGCGCAAGAACAAGACCGCACCGCCGAAGGCCGCAAAGCCGGCAGCGGGCGGCCACAAGCTGCACCCGGATCGGCCGGTGGCCGCGCTGGCCGCGCTCGGCATGTTGATTACCGGCTATCTTTCGTTTTCCTCGCTGGGCTCGGACGCCCCGCTGTTCTGCGGTCCCGATTCCGGCTGCGACATCGTGCAGAGCAGCAGCTACTCGACGCTGCTCGGCCTGCCGGTCTCGCTGTGGGGTTTCGGGCTGTACGTGATCATCCTGTGGTCGGCCGTCACGCTGCCGCCGCGCCTGAAGCGCTGGCAGCGGCTGGCCTGGCTGAGTACCCTGGGGTTGGGCATCAGCCTTTACCTGACGATCACCGGCCTGGTCGTGCTGGATGCCTGGTGCGTGTGGTGCATGGCCTCGCAGGTCACCATGATCGCGCTGTTCGCGACCGTCATGCTGCGTCGCCCGGAAAGCGCGCCGGGCATGCCGTGGATGATCTTCAATCGCAACCTGACGCTGGGCACGCTCGTTGTCGTCGGCGCGCTGTTTGCCTGGCAGAACGGTTTGCTGCAGCCGCCGGAGGACCCGCGGCTGAGGGCTCTGGCAACGCACCTCGACGAATCCGGCGCGCGTTATTACGGCGCGTTCTGGTGTCCGAGCTGCCAGGAGCAGAGCCGCATGTTCGGCCGCTCCGCAGACCGGCTGCCGTACGTAGAATGCACGCCCAACGGACGCGCCGGGGGCATGGCCTTCGAATGCGTGGCCGCCGACGTGTCCGGTTACCCGACCTGGATCATCGACGACCGCCGCTACCAGCAGGTGCTCACGCCCGACGAGCTGGCGGCGCGTTCCGGTTTTGTCTTCGAGGAGGAAGAACAGTGAAGCCGATCATCACCATTCTGCTTGCAGTCTGTCTCGCGCTGGCGTTGCCGGGGCATGCCGCGGAAGAGCAGGGCGTCGACCAGCGCTTCGACGCGCTGGTCGCCGATTTCGAAGCCTGGCGAACGGCGAACGATCCGATTCGCGCCGGCCGGCAGGGCGACCTCGAGGCCGCAGCGCGCTGGCCCGACGCGACACCGGCGGCGGTCAAGTCGCGCCGCGCGGCCGAACGCAACTTTCTCGAAAGACTGGATGCGATCGACGCCGATGCGCTGGCCGGTGTCAACCCGACCACCCAGGCCGTGCTCGAGTACGTGCTGCGCTCCAATGTGGCGCTGGCACGCTTCGATCCGGAACGCATGCCGTTCGTCAACGATTCGGGCTTTTTCAGCATGCCGCTGAGCGTGGCCAGCTCGACCCGTCCGCGCAACATCGGGCAGGCGCGTGCCTGGCTGTCGCGTCTCGAGGCCCTGCCTGGCTTCCTGGCCCAGCATCGCCACTGGATGGCGCGCGGCGTCGAGGACGGATTCGTACAGCCGGCTTATGTCGTCGATGCAGTGATTGGGCAGATCGAGTCGATCGTCGAAACGCCGGCCACCGGAAGTCCATTGCTGGAGCCGTTCGACGGTCTCCCGGCGGCGCTGGAGGCCGCGCACGGCGAGGCGCTGCGCGAGCGCGCGTCGCGCATCGTCGAGAACCGGGTGCGTCCGGCGTATCGCGCGCTGCTGGAATTCTTCCGAAGCGAATACCTGGCCGAACCGCGCGAGTCCATCGGCATTTCAAAAGTGCCCGACGGGCGCGACTATTACCGTGCGCTGGTCCGCCACCACACCACGCTGGATACCACGCCGGAGGAAGTGCACGAGCGCGGCCTCGCCGAAGTCGAGCGGATCCGTGCCGAGATGGAAACGGTGATGGCCGAGGCCGAATTCGGCGGCGACTTCGACGAGTTCCTTCACTTCCTGCGCAACGACGATCGCTTCTACGCCGACACGCCGCGCGAACTCCTGATGCATGCTTCGTATATTGCAAAGCGCGCCGATGACCAGATGCCGCGCTTTTTCGGCAAGCTGCCGCGCCTGTCGTACGGCGTACGTCCGGTACCCGATCACATGGCGCCGACCTATACCACCGGCCGCTACTGGCCCGGCGACCTGGAAAACGGCGTGGCCGGCGGCTACATGGTCAACACTTACGCGCTGGACCAGCGGCCGCTGTATACGTTGCCGGCGCTGACGCTGCACGAGGCCGTGCCCGGCCACCATCACCAGGGGTCGCTGGCGCGCGAGATCGAGGATGTCCCGGACTTCCGGCGTCAGACCTACATCACCGCGTTTGGCGAGGGTTGGGCGCTGTACACCGAGCACCTGGGCATCGAGATGGGCATCTACACCACGCCGTACGAGCACTTCGGGCGCCTGAGCTACGAGATGTGGCGCGCCTGCCGGCTGGTGGTGGATACCGGGATCCATTATTTCGGCTGGAGCCGCGAGCAGGCCGAGGCCTGCTTCCTGGAAAATTCCGCGTTGGCCGAACACAACGTACGCACCGAAGTGGCGCGCTACATTGCCTGGCCGGGCCAGGCCCTGGCCTACAAGACCGGCGAAATGCTGATTCGCGACCTGCGCGGACGCGCCGAGGTGCGGTTGGGCGACGATTTCGATCTGCGCGCGTTCCACGACCACATCCTGATCGACGGCGCGATGCCGCTGGACACCCTGGAAGCGCGGATGGAGGCCTGGATCGAAGCCAACGACGAGGGCTGATTCGAGACCCCGTCGTTGCAATATGTCGCGGCTGCAGGCTCTGGTGACGTCGCAGCAGAGGGGCTAACCCGGCGGCAGCGCCAGCAGCGCGATTTCGGCGAGGCTCCAGCCGATCAGCGCCCCGACGATGACGTCGGTGGGATAGTGCAGGCCCAGGATGACGCGCGACGCCGCGATCAGCACCGCGAGCGGGACCAGCGCGGCGGCCAGTACCGGGAACCATGCGATTGCGATGATCGTGAACATGACCGCATGCAGCGTGTGCCCGGAAGGAAAGCTGTAGCGGTCCAGTGGCTGGCAGCCGACCTCGATGCCGGGATGGCCGATGAAGGGGCGCTCGCGCACCAGGCTGCTCTTGAGGAGCTTGTAGATGGTCACCCCGGCCAGGCCCGCTACCGCCATCGCGGCACAGGCGCGGAGCCCGTAATCATCCTGCGTAAGGGCCATCAGGGCCATCAGGCTGTACCAGACCACGCCATCGCCGAGCCGGCTGACCGTGGCGAAGAACCGGGCGACCAGGCGACTCCGGGAACTCCGGTTCAGCGTCACGCACAAGTCATGCTCGAAGCGCTGAATACGCGCCAGGCCCCGGATGATCGATGACGTTGGATGTACATCCATTACAGCTACTGTAGCTGAAATCGAAGACATTCGCATTTCAGGCCGATAACAATCGTGTGACAGGCCGGAGCGAGCCGCAGTACGGGTTTCCAGACCGCCCGGGTCGCTCTCGTCGGTCCGGCTTGCGAACGCGAGCACGATGCGATGCCGCTCGGAGCGGTTCCGGCGATCGGGCCGCGGTCGCGACGATCATGCTGCGCGTTCGCTGCTGTCCGACGCCGGGATCAGCCCGTGTGCCATGCCTCGATTTCGACCAGCAGGTCGCTGCGGCAGATGTCGCCGCGCAGCGCGCACAAGCGCAGCGACGGCCAGCGCCGGCGCAGCCGCTTCTCGATCGCGGGCCAGTCCCCGGAGTGGCGAACGTAGACCCGCGCCAGGCTGTGTTCTCCGAATGCAGCCAGGCCGGGACGCTTCATGACCCCGGCGGCGTTGGCCAGCAGCGCGTCGAGATTGCTTGCGGCCTCGTCGGTCTGCGCGAGCGCGTCGCCGGGATGGGCCGTGGTGTGGCCGATGACGCTGGCGGTACCCGAGATCAGCAGCCCTGCGCTGTCGTTTTCCAGTTCGATGCCGGTCGCGCGGGCGAACGCGGGTTGCCGGGGCCCGTAGCTGCGCGGGTAATTCCAGGCGCTGACCTGGCGCGGGTTTTCGATCGAGATGCCGGGCGCCACGCCGGCCAGGGCGACCAGCTGCATCGCCTGTTGCCGACCGCCGATGGCGGTCGCCGCGCACATCTGTGCATCGCTCAGGCCGGCGGCCTCCAGCGCCTTGCCGCGGCCGATGCAGAACCGGCGGTAGCGCTCTCGGTCGCCGTCGCCGGCGTTGATGGCCGGGAAGTAATTCCAGAGCCGCAACGGATAGCCGAAACGCGATTCGCCCAGCGTATGGATCAGCCGCCGGTAGAGTGCCTCTGCAGGCGCGGCCGCGTCTGCGTCGGGCGCGTCCGGTTCGGACAGTACGATCGCGCGCATCTGGTTGTCCGGCGCCGACCAGGCCTCGTGGTCGTAATCTCCGCCGAGAAACTCGAGCCCGGGTCCGGCCCGGGACGGGCGTCCATCCAGCCCGATGTCCAGCATCGGCGTCGCATTCGCTGTAGTGGCGACGCTGAGACGATAAGCGGGGCCGGAGTCTTGCCGATGGGCCATGCAGTAGGATTTCAAGCGATTGACATGGCGGCAAGCATACCGCCAAAGCCGGCGATCGACGCGACCGTTGCGCGTATTCGGGGGGCTGCCCCCGGCCCGGTCCTTACGCCGGGCGGTCCGCCCGGCGCCGAATTCGACGCCGGGCAACGACCAGGCTCGCGCCGTGCGCCCGCTTACCGTGTAGCGGATGGTACCGGGGCGCCCGGCGTCCACGGCGCGCCGGCTTCGAGCAGCGCCTCTTCCAGTGCCGGGATGCGCCGCTGGACCAGCCCATTGAGTTCGGCTCGAACCTCGCTGAACTGTTCCTCGGCGATTTCCAGGCTGCGCTCGTGCGTGGGGGTAGGACCGTAAGTGGACCGACCCGTGCCGATCATCGCGACGAACATCCGGTCGCCGATGGTCGGCCCTTGCGGCTCGTTGAGCTCGCTCAGCGACTGTTTGCCCTGAAGCTGTTCCTCGATTGCATACAGGCGCTGTTCGATGGCATGGATTTCGGCGTCGAGTTCGCCGGCCGGCGCCGTGCTGCGCTCCAGCGCCGTGGCCAGCGCGTCGAGCTTGTCCCGGGCATCGCCGATGAGCTGGTTGGCGGCCGAGACCTTGCGCTGCATGTCGGACAGGCGCTTCCAGAACGCCACCGTTTCGGCCGGCTCGGCGCCCTCCAACGCGCCTTCGCGCATCCGAACCACGTCAAACGATTGCGGCTCGGTCAGCGTCGTGACCACGCCGTCGATGCGCTTGGCCAGTTCGACCGTGTAGGTGCCCGGCGCCACCATGAAGCCGGTCGGCTCGCCCCAGCCGCCGCTGTCGCCGATGGCGTTGGGCGCCGGCATGCGCAGGTCCCAGTTCACGCGGTGAAAGCCCTCGGTCACCGGGCCCTCCAACCGGCGCATGACATTGCCGTCGGGATCGCGCACGGTCAGCAGGATCTTCGGGTCGGGCTGACGGCGCTCGGCCTCGACCTGCTCCCAGCCGGGAAACGGCACGTCGTCGCGCGCCTCGATCAGTTCCTTTTCTTCTTCCCGGCGCATTTGCTCGTCGGTCTTGTAGGTGTCGGCCAGGTGATAGGTGAACACGGCGCCGAACGGCGGATTGGGTGCGGTATACAAGCTGTCGCCCTGCGAGCCCTTTTCGTTGCCGCCGATCACCCCGCGCTCGATGTACCACCACGCGTCGCGCGGCTCGAACAGCGCGGCTTCGCGCGCGAGCGTTTCGGCATCGACGTCGCGCAACACGCCGTAGTCGTCGAGAATCCAGAAGCCGCGGCCAAAGGTGGCCCCGACCAGGTCGTCCTCGCGCCGCTGTATCGCCAGGTCGCGGTAGGAAATGGTCGGCGCATTGCCGGTCAACTCGACCCATTTCTCGCCACCGTCGAGCGTGAAGTACATGCCGAACTCGGTGCCGGCGAACATCAGGTCCGGGTCGACGTGGTCCTGCACCATGCGCCAGACCAGGTGGCGTTCGGGCAGGTCGCCGGCGATCGAGGTCCATGAACGCCCGCGGTCGGTGCTCTTGAGCAAGTAGGGCTTGAAGTCGCCGTACTTGTGGTTGTCCAGCGCCACGTAAACCGTGTCGGCGTCGAACAGGTCGGCCTTGATGTCGTTGACGAATGCGGTGTCCGGGACGCCGGGCAGCTCGCCGACCTCGATCTCGCGCCAGCTTTCTCCGCCATTCTCGTCGCCGGGATCGGAGACCTGGATCAGACCGTCGTCGGTGCCGGCGTACAGCAGCCCTTCTTCGATCGGCGATTCGGCCAGCGACGTGATGGTGTTGTAGTTCGACATGGCGTAGGTGTCCCAGGGCGCGTCCCAGCTCCACTGCCGGCCCATCACGTCGAGCTCGATGCGCTCCTGGTCGCGGGTCAGGTCGTCGGAGATCATGGTCCAGCTGTCGCCGCGGTTGTCCGAGCGCCAGACCCGCTGCGAGGCGTGGTAGATGCGCGTCGGGTCGTGCGGGCTGACCAGGATGGGCGCATCCCAGTTGAATCGGTTGGGCGCCTGGCCGGGTTCGACCTGGGGCTGGATGTAGACGATCTCGCCGGTGGTGCGGTCGGCGCGGACCAGGTTGCCCTGCTGCCAGTGGGCGTAGACGATGTCGGGATTGCCGGGTTCGGTGGCCGGCTGGTGGCCGTCGCCGAACAGCACCACGAACCAGTCTGAATTGCGGATGCCCGACAGGTTGTCGGTGCGCGACGGCCCGCCCTGGGTGTTGTTGTCCTGGGTGCCGCCATAGATGTTGTAGAACGGCGCGTCGTCGTCGACCGCGACCTTGTAGAACTGGGTCACCGGCAGGTTGTCGATGTAGCGCCAGGTGTCGGCGTGGTCGAAGGTCTCGTACAGGCCGCCGTCGGTGCCGATCAGCAGGTAGTTCGGATCATCGGCGCGAAACGCCAGCGCGTGGTTGTCGACGTGCTTGCTCTCGCTGGCGATCGAAGTCCAGGTTTCTCCGCCGTCGTCGGAATAGGCCGAGCGGACGTCCATGAAGTAGATGCGGTCGAACTCGTGCGGGCTGGCGTAGATTTCCTGGTAGTAATGCGGGCCGGTGCCACCGGCGATCTTGTCGGACATTTTGTTCCACGACGCGCCGCGGTTGTCGGAACGCCATACGCCGCCCTCGCGCCGGTCGGTCTCGATCGCTGCGTACAGCACGTCGGGCCGCTGCGGCGATATGGCCAGGCCGATCTTGCCCAGGTTGCTGTTCTCGTCTGCACTGGGCAGGCCGTTGGTCAGCTCGGTCCAGGTCTCGCCGCCGTCGTTGGAGCGGTGGATGCCGCTGTTCGGTCCGCCGCCGACGTAAGTGGCCACGGTGCGATGGCGCTGCCAGGTGGCCGCGTACAGCACGTCGGGGTCGCGCGGGTCGATGACCAGGTCGGTCACGCCGGTCCAGATATCGTCGCCTTCGTCACCGACCAGCGTGCGGGTCCAGTTCTCGCCGCCGTCGGTGGTCTTGTACAGCCCCCGCTGGCCGCCCGAATTCCACAACGGCCCCTGCGCGGCGACCCAGACGGTATCCGGGTCTTCCGGGTGAACGACGATCCTGCTGATGTGCTCGGATTCGGTCAGACCGACGTTTTCCCAGGTTTCACCATCGTCGTGGCTGACGTAGACCCCGTCGCCATAGCCGACGTGGCGGCCGCCGACGTTTTCGCCGCTGCCCACCCAGATGGTGCTGGCGTTGGACGGATCCAGCGTGATCGCGCCGATGGAATACGAATCCTGGCCGTCGAAGATGGACGTCCAGGTCGTGCCGGAATTGGTCGTCTTCCAGACCCCGCCCGAACCGACCGCGACGTACCAGACATTGGGATTGTCGGGATGCAGCGCGATATCGGCGATGCGGCCGGACATGAACGCCGGGCCGACGGTACGCAGTTCGAGGCCGGCGAAGGTCTCGGCGCTCATGCCATTGTCCTCGCCATTGTTCTGGCCGTCATCCTGTGCGACCGCCGCGGTCAACCAGCAGGCAAGTGCCGCGAATGCGAGCAATTTGCCACCAAGCGCGCGAACTGGCTCAAGTCGAAAAGTCATGTCTATCCTCCGCGTGTTTCAAAATCCATGAAAAGAAGGTCTGTAAAAAAACGGGAAAATCATGGAACCGCAGATCTTCGGCCCACAGATGCATCACGATAACGCATCAGCGGTTACGGTTTAACCATCAGGCAATGTTCGGCATCATTGTGGCTGCGTTTTACTGCGGCGCCGGGGGACGTAGCCCCGGACCTACGGGAATTGCAGCTCCGGCGGGGAGAATCCGCCCGCGGCATGCTCGAATCCGCTGGCGATTTCGATCAGCACCGGCTCGCTGAAGCGCGCGCCGAAGATCGAAAGACCAACCGGCATGCCGTGGATCTGGCCCATCGGCAGCGTGATGTTGGGGTAACCCGAAACCGCGGCAAGCGACGAGCTGCCGCCGATGAAATGGTCGCCGTTGATCAGGTCGATGGTCCAGGCGGCCGAGCCGGTCGGCGCGATCAGCGCGTCCAGGTCGTGTTCGGCCAGCAGCTTGTCGATGCCGTCTTCGCGGGTCGCCTTCTGCGCTTCCGCCAGCGCCTCCTTGTATGCCTCGTCACTGAGCGGTCCCTTGGCCTGCGCCTGCTCGAAGATTTCCTGGTCGAACCAGGGCATTTCGGCCTCGGCTTGGTTGCGGTTGAACTCGATCAGGTCGGTCAGCGCCATCCCCGACAGCTCCGGGTCGGGCAGGCCGGCCAGATACGCGTTGAGGTCGTGCTTGAACTCGTAGAGCAGCACCTCGTAGGCCTGGCCGTAGAACCCGTCCGGCGTTTCCCATTCCACGTCGTCGACGATTTCGGCGCCGCCTGCGCGCATCGAATCGATCGCGGCTTCGAGCAGTTCGTCGACATCGCTGTGGAAGCCGGCCGAGGAACGCAGCACGCCGACGCGCTTGCCTTCCAGACCTTCCGCGCCGAGGTGCGCGGGCAGGTGGTCGAGGGCCCATTCGGGCCGTTCGGCGGTGGCCGGATCGGCCTCGTCGGCGCCGGCCATGGCCGCGAGCAGGACCACGGCATCGTGCACGCTGCGCGCCATCGGGCCGGCGGTGTCCTGGCTGTGCGAGATGGGCACGATGTGCGTGCGGCTGACCAGTCCCACGCTTGGCTTGATGCCGACCACACCATTGGCCGAGGCCGGGCAGACGACCGAGCCGTTGGTTTCGGTGCCGATGGCCAGCACCGTCATGCCGGCGGCCGCCGCCGCGCCCGAGCCGGAGCTGGAGCCACACGGACTGCGCGACGGGTCGTACGGGTTGCGGGTCTGGCCACCCACCGCGCTCCAGCCGCTGGAGGATCTCTCGGAGCGGAAATTGGCCCACTCGCTCAGGTTGGCCTTGCCGAGAATGACCGCACCGGCCTCGCGCAGGCGTGCCACCAGGGGTGCGTCGCGGCCAGTGGCATTTTCGGCAAGCGCCAGTGAACCGGCCGTGGTGGGCTGGTCGCGGGTTTCGATGTTGTCCTTGAGCAGTACCGGAATGCCGTGCAGCGGCCCGGTCCATTCGCCGTCGGCCAGCCGGGCGTCGAGTGCGCGCGCCTGGGCGCGTGCGGTCGGGTCCAGCGCAATCACGGCGTTGAGTTCGGGGTTGAGCAATTCGATGCGCGCGATCTGGCGCTCGACGAGCACCGCCGCGCTGAGTTCGCCGGCGCGCATGGCCTGGTGCAGTTCGGCCACCCCGGGCCACTCGGAGTAGCCCTCCTCGGCGCCTGTTCTTGCGGCGGACAGGATCAGCGCGGCGAGCGCTGCAACTGTGGCGAATGTTCTGAAATTGGCCTGGAGCATTCTGGACGTTTTCCTGTTTGAGGTATGGGCTGAGGCGCCTGGCTGGCCATCATGCAGCAAGCTTGCCGGCAATTCAACGCGGACGGTAAGCCGGGGCCGGCCCTGCTATGATCGCGCTACCTGAACGAACACTTTGCGGAACACAATCATGCGAATTTCTGGCGCCTCATTCATCAGGTTCCCCGGGTTTCTTGCGGCCTTCGCAGCATTTTCGATGGCGTCTTTGCAGGTGCATGCCCAGCAGTCGGTCGCCGAGTGCGCCGAGATCGAGAGCGACCAGGAACGTCTTGAATGCTTCGACCGCTTCTATGGCGGCGCCGAGGAGGGTGACGCAAGCGCGTCGGATACGCCTTCGAGCGCCGATGTCCGGCCCGCGGCAACCGATACCGAACGGGCGCAAGGGGAAGCCGAGCAGGCGCGTCGCGAAGCCGAGCAGGCGCGTCGCGAAGCTGCACAGGCGCGGCGCGAAGCCGAACAACTGCGACGGGAACTGGAACAGGGGCGTCGCGAAGTCGCCGACCGGCGCCGGGAAAACGACAGAAGCGCCGAACCCGAGCGCGGAACGGCGGAAGATCGCTTTGGCATGGAAAAGAAGATGCTCGAGCTCGGCGGGGATGAAATGTCGAGCACCGCGGTTGGCCAGTTCGATTTCTGGAACAAGGGTCAGCGCGTCGAACTGGAGAACGGCCAGGTCTGGGAGATCACCAATTCGACCAACCTGTATCACAAGGCCGCCAACCCGCGGGTGACCATCGAAAAAGGGTTGTTCAGTTCTTTCTACATGCACATCGACGGCGTTTCGAAGAGCCTGAAGGTCAGGCGCATCGACTAGTGGGCCATGCGGATAGTTCGGTGACAATCAGTCGCCGCGCGTCTGCCCCGTGCCCCGCACCAGGTACTTGAAGGTGGTCAGCTGTTCCAGCCCCACCGGGCCGCGGGCGTGCAGGCGTCCGGTCGCGATACCGATCTCGGCGCCGAAGCCGAATTCGCCGCCGTCGGCGAACTGGGTCGACGCGTTTTGCACGACGATGGCGCTGTCGACGCGATTCAGAAACGATTCGATCACGCCCGGATCCGCGGCCAGGATGCCGTCGGTGTGCCCCGAACCATGGCGCGCGATGTGGTCCATGGCCGCGTCCGGCGACTCGACGCAGCGCACCGCCAGGATCGCGTCCAGGTACTCGGTGGCCCAGTCGGCTTCGGTCGCCTTCCGGATTCGGTCGTCGATCGCCCGGGCGCTTGCATCGCCGCGAACTTCGCAGCCCAGCCCGTCCAGCGCGTCGACCAGCCCGGGCAGCCGGTCGATGCAATCGCGATCGATCAGCAGCGTCTCCAGCGCGCCGCAGATCCCGGGCCGGCGCATCTTGGCGTTGACGATCACCTCGGTGGCCATCCATGGTTCGGCCGAGGGATGCCAGTAGAGGTGGTTATTGCCGTCCAGATGCGCGAAAACCGGCACGCGCGCATCACGCTGCACCCGTTCGACAAGTGATCTTCCACCCCGGGGCACGATCACGTCGACCCATTCGTGCGCACCCAGCAGCGCGCCGACCAGCGCGCGGTCCTGGTCCGGCACCATCTGCACGGCATCCGGGTCAACGCCGGCCGATTCCAGCCCGGACACGATCGCTGCATGAATGGCGCGGTTGCTTTCGACCGCCTCGCTGCCGCCGCGCAGGATCACTGCGTTACCGGCCTTCAGGCACAGTGCGGCTGCATCGGCGGTCACGTTCGGGCGCGATTCGTAGATCACGCCGATCACGCCGACGGGCACCGCGACCCGGGCAATATCCAGCCCGTTCGGCCGGGCCCAGCGCGCCAGTTCGCGCCCGACCGGGTCGGCCAAAGCGGCGACCTGTTCCAGCCCGCCGGCGACGGCTTCCAGGCGCGCATCGTCGAGCACCAGCCGGTCGAGCATCGCGCCGCCGACCCCGCCTGCCCGAGCCCGCTCCAGGTCTGCGGCATTGGCTTCCAGGATGACAGCGGCCCCGGACCGGATCTTCGCGGCGGCCTCGATCAGCGCCCGGTTCTTTTCGGCCGCGGCGCATTGCGCAAGACCGGCCGCCGCGCGCTGCGCGCGCTGACCCAATTCGGCAATCGCCGCCTCCGGCATCGTGTCAGTCATGGCCATGCGTGCTCCCGTCAGCTCGATATCATTCGGACACCGGAAATTGTCTTTTCAACATTCGAACAATATCAGGTCGTCGCGGTGCACCACCGGCCCGCGACCGGCGTATCCGAGAAGGGCTTCGAATTCCGAACTGTGCCGGCCGATGATGCGCGCGGCGTCCACCGCATCGTAGCCGCACAGGCCCTGGCCGACAGTCCCCCGGGAGCCGCGCAATTCGACCAGGTCGCCGCGCCGGAAATCGCCGTCGACGCGCCGGATGCCGCTGGCCAGCAGGCTTGCGCCGCGGTCAAGTGCCGCGACCGCGCCGGCGTCCAGGTGCAGCGTCCCGGCCGAATGCTGCAGCGAACGCAGCCACTGCTTGCGTCGCACCAGCGGCTTTTCGGCAGCATGGAAGCAAGTGCCGGTCCCGGTTTCGCAGAACCGGGCGATCGGCTCGGCGTCGCCGCTGCCGTCGGCCAGCAGCACCGGGCAACCGCCGGAAGTGGCGATACGCGCGGCGGCCAGCTTGCTGACCATGCCGCCGGTGCCGAAACCGGTGGCCTCGGCGGCGCCGGCCCGCGCTTCGACGCCGGCGTCGATGACCGGCACCTCCGGGATCAGCTTCGCATCGGGCACTTTGCGCGGGTCGGCGTCGAACAGGCCGTCGACGTCGCTGAGCAAAAGCAGCAGGTCGGCACCCGCGAGCAGCGCCACGCGCGCGCCCAGCCGGTCGTTGTCGCCGAAGCGGATTTCGCCGGTCGCGACCGTGTCGTTTTCGTTGATGATGGGCACCACGCCGCGGGCCAGCAGCGTCTCGATGGTGTTGCGCGCATTCAGGTAGCGGCCCCTGTTTTCCAGGTCGTCCAGCGAGAGCAGGACCTGGGCGGCGGTGCGTCCGCAGTCGGCCCAGGCTTCCGACCAGATCCCGGCCAGCCGGATCTGGCCCACCGCGGCGGCCGCCTGCGCTTCGGCAAGACTGGCAGGTCGGTCGGCGATGCCCAGCGCCGATCGACCCAGTGCGATGGCGCCGGAGGAAACGGCCAGGATCGGCCCCGGGCGGCCCGCAAGCTGGCGTGCCAGGTCCGACATCCACTGGCGGCGGGGTGCGCCGTCTTCCCCGATCATCAGCGACGAGCCGATCTTGATCACCAGCGGCGCGGTGCCGTCGAGCAGAAAATCGCGCAGCGCCGGATGGCTCGGAGCGCTCACTGCCCTTGTTGCCGAGACGTGGCGTCGATGGGTGGAAGAGACAGGCTCATGCGGCGAATATTAGCAGGGGGCGTTGCCGGCCGGCGCCTTGCGACGCCGGCAACGCCGCGCAATGCGGAAAGACCGATCGCGTATCATCCAGGCTCCGCCCCAGTTTGCGCAGCCACCATGACCGATTTCCGGCACCTGATCCGCGAAGTTCCCGACTGGCCCGAGCCAGGCATCGTGTTCAAGGATATTACCCCTTTGCTGGCCAGCCCCGAGGGCATGGCCTGGGCGGTGGACCGGTTGTACGAGCCTTTCGCGGGGAAGCATGTCGATCGGGTCGCCGGCATCGAATCGCGCGGCTTCCTGTTCGGCGTCGGCGTGGCGCGCGCGCTGGGCGCCGGCTTCATTCCGGTGCGCAAGCCCGGCAAGCTGCCGCGCGCGACGATTCGCCGCGAATACGCGCTGGAATACGGCACCGATGCCGTCGAGATGCACGCCGACGCGGTGCGCGAAGGCCAGCGTGTACTGGTCATCGACGACGTGCTGGCCACCGGCGGCACGATGGGCGCGACCTGCGAACTGTTCGCCGAGGCCGGTGCCGAGGTCATCGGCGCGGCCGTCCTGATCGAGCTGGAGTTCCTGGCCGGCGCCGAAAAAGTACCCCACGCGGTGCATTCGGTGCTTCGATACTGACACCGCCGGAACTGGACGGGACGGCGGACAGCGCGCGCTGGATCGCGTCGTCGTGACACATTCACTTCGTCTGGCCCACAATGGCGTTCAAGTCGCATGGAGGTACTGTCATGAGCCAGCCGAAATTCAGCCCCGGACAGGTCATCCACCACAGGAAATACGACTATCGCGGGGTCATTGTCGACGTCGACCCTGAATTTTCCGGCAGCGAGGAATGGTACGAGCAGGTCGCCACCAGCCGGCCGCCCAGGGATCGCCCCTGGTACCACGTGCTGGTGCACGAGGGCGAACACATGACCTACGT
The DNA here is from genome assembly GCA_018334995.1 of Wenzhouxiangellaceae bacterium. GTDB lineage: Bacteria > Pseudomonadota > Gammaproteobacteria > Xanthomonadales > Wenzhouxiangellaceae. The sequence goes on along the minus strand of JAGXKW010000017.1, from coordinate 3,678 downwards.
CGCCGAGCAGCATCTCGAGGACGAGCCCTCGGGCCAGCAGATCCAGCACCCGGCGCTGGGACAGTTCTTCGATACCTTCATCGACGGGCGCTATCGCCGCAGCCTGCACTGACCCGGCCGGGCATTGCTGTACAACCGGGTCATGTGAGAGGCTCTGCTGGCCGGTCGGCAAACCAGCGGCGCTTCAGCCACAACGAAACCGTGACCAGCGAGATCAGCACCGGCACCTCGACCAGCGGGCCAATGACCGTAGCGAAGGCGACCGGCGAGGCCAGCCCGAACGCGGCGATGGCGACCGCAATGGCCAGCTCGAAGTTGTTGCTGGCTGCGGTAAAGGCAATTGCAGTGGTGCGCGGATAGTCGGCCTTGATCACCCGACCCATCCAGAAGCTGATGATGAACATGATCAGGAAGTAAAGCGCCAGTGGAATCGCGATGCGGATCGCGTCCAGCGGCAGTTCGAGCACGGCCGCGCCCTTGAGCGAAAACATCGCGGCGATGGTGAACAGCAGCGCGAACAGCGTGATCGGCGAAATCTTCGGCAGGAACTGTTTCTCGTACCACTCGTCGCCCCGTTTCCTGCGCAGGAAGTAGCGGGTCAGGAAACCGGCGGCGAACGGAATGCCCAGATAGATCAGCACCGCCTCGGCGATGGTCGTGAAGCCGACGTCGATGACGCTGCCTTCGAGCCCGAACAGCGGCGGCAGGATGGTCAGGAAGAACCAGGCGTAGACGCTGAAGAACAGGATCTGGAAGATCGAGTTGAACGCCACCAGCGCGGCCACGTACTGGTTGCTGCCGCCGGCCAGCTGGTTCCACACCAGCACCATGGCGATGCAGCGCGCCAGGCCGATCAGGATCAGCCCGGTCATGTATTCCGGATAATCGCGCAGGAAGATCACCGCCAGCCCGAACATCAGCAGCGGCCCGATCAGCCAGTTCTGCACCAGCGACAGGCTCAGGACCCGGATGTCCTTGAACACCAGCGGCAGCTCCTCGTAGCGCACGCGTGCCAACGGCGGGTACATCATCAGGATCAGCCCGATCGCGATCGGCACGTTGGTGGTGCCGACCGACATCGAATCCAGCAGGTCTGGAAACGCGGGAAAGATCGTGCCCAGCACGACGCCCAGCGCCATCGCGGCGAAGATCCACAGCGTCAGGAAGCGGTCGAGGAAAGACAGGCGCTTTTTGGGATAGGGCACGGCAGTCATGGTGTCTCCAGTTGAGTTATGCCCCGGGCGACCGGGATCGCGCTGCATGGCCGGATGCCGGGGCAGGCCTTCAGCGGCTCATTCGAACCAGTTTCGGATGGTGTCGTGATCCGGGATCGACCCCGAGTGCACCAGCTTGCCGTCGATGACCACGGCCGGCGTGCGCATGACCTGGTATTGCATCATCGCCTTCGGGTCGGTGACCTTCTCGACGCTGAAATCGGCGCCGAGTTCGGCGCCGGCGGTGTTGATCTGTTCGGCGGTCTTGGTGCACTTGCGGCAGCCGGATCCAAGCACTTCGATCTTCATTTCACAGTCTCCTTCAAACAATGTCCAGCCAAGGGGCAATGGCGTTGAATATCCAGCCGACCAGGATAAAGCTGGCCAGCAGGATGGCGAACAGCAGCGCCAGCAGGCGCCATAGCATGACCTGCTTGAGCAGCAGGAATTCGGGGATGCTGGCCGCCACCACGCTCATGCAGAATGCCAGCGTGGTGCCCAGCGGCAAGCCCTTGCCGAGCAGGCTTTCGAGCACCGGGATCACGCCGGTCGCGTTCGAGTACAGCGGCAGACCGGCCAGCACCGCGGCCGGCACGCTCCACCACTGCCCGGTGCCGAACTGGCGTTCGAACCAGCCTTCGGGCACGAATCCGTGCAGTGCGGCGCCGATGCCGATTCCGATCAGTACCCATTTCCAGATCCGGCCCGCGATCTCCAGCGTTTCGTTCTTCGCGAACTCGTGGCGTTCCGCGAAGGTCATCGTGCCGGGCGCCGGCTGCGCCTGAGGTGCGGCATCGGAGTGGTCCCCGGCCTGGCGATAGGCCCTGGCGGCGAAATCCTGCAGCCAACGCTCTGCGCGCAGCCGGTCCAGCAACAGCCCGCCGAGAATGCCTACGCACATGCCGACGACGATGTAGGCCAGCGTGAACTTCCAGCCCAGCAGGCTCCACAGCAGCACCACGGCAACCTCGTTGATCACCGGCGAGGTCAGCAGGAAGGCCATGGTCACGCCGATCGGAATGCCGGCGCTGGTGAACCCGAGAAAAAGAGGAATGCTCGAGCACGAGCAGAACGGCGTGATCGCGCCGAAGCCGGAACCGAACAGGTAGCCGGCGAAGCGATGCTTGCGCTGCAGGAAAGCGCGCACCCGCTCGAGATCCAGGGACGCTCGCGCCAGGCCGATCACGTAGATCATCACCATCAAAAGCACCAGGATCTTGCTGGTATCCTCGACGAAGAAATGGACGGCCTGGCCGAGTCGACTGGACGGATCCAGACCCAGTACCGCATGGGTCAGCCAGTCCGCGAAGAGCGTGAATATTTCGAGCATTGAAATGCGTTTCCGCGTGTTCCATTTACCCGGGATGACGAACGAGACGGCGAAAGGATGCAGAAAAAACCGAGCAAAGATGCAGATGCGGTTCCGGACGGGCAGGATGCGCCGGCATTCGATTGCGTGCTCCGTGCATGGCATACGCATCAGCGCGAATTGCGCGGCTTTCTGGTGCGACGCCTGGGCGACCGCGCCGCCGCCGATGACATGCTGCACGATGTTTTCATCCGGGCCATGCGCGAAGGGCAGGGTTTCTGCAAGTTGGAAAACCCGCGGGCCTGGCTGTTCCGGGTCGCGCGCAATGCCGCGATCGACCGCGAACGGCTTGTGCGGCCAACCTCGCAACTTCATGACCGGATGCGCGCGCCGCAGCTTGAAAGCGAGCCGGTCGAGAAACTCCAGGAGTGCCTCGGGCGCAACCTGTCGAGGTTGTCCGAAAACGACCGGGAGGTCATCCGACGGTGCGACCTCGAGGGCATGCGCCAGGCTGATTTCGCCGCCGAAACCGGTCTGAGTCTTGCGGCGACCAAGTCCCGCCTGCTGCGGGCGCGCGCAAGGCTGCGTGAGCTGCTGGTGTCGAATTGCAGCGTGCGCTTCGACGACTCGGGCAGCGTATGTTGCCACCGGGCCCCGACAAGCGGGCGCCTGGGGGCATTCGAGCCCACGACAGGAAACTGAAGACTATTCGGCGCCGTAGCGGGCCGTGATCAGCGCCGGGTTTACCTCGCCGACACGCTGGATGACGAACAGGCGGTCGTAATCGTCTTCGGCCAGCGGATCGACTTCGCAACCGCACAGCGCAGCGACCAGCGGCGGCACAGTGTTGCTGTGGCCGGCGACCAGCACGGTTTCACCCGCATGGTGTTGCGCAAGCGCTGCGGCAAAGTCCTGCGCCCAGGCGGGAATGTCGCCCTCGATCGGTTCGATCTGCACGGCCAGGCCGGCGGATTCTGCGGTCGGTGCAGCGGTCAGGCGGGTACGCCGGTACTGGCTGGCATAGGCCGCATCCACCCCGGCGTGCTCGAGCGCGGCGGCCAGGGCCTGCGCCCTTTCAAGGCCTGCTTCGCTCAGCGCAGGGTCGCGCGAATCATCGACTTTTTCAGCGTGACGTACCACGATGACAGTCGTCGA
>JAGXKW010000129.1 GCA_018334995.1 Wenzhouxiangellaceae bacterium | reverse complement strand
CTGCCTCGTGACCGGTCACGAGCGCTTGATCCCGTCGCTGGAACTGCCCGACCCCGACGACCGGCACGTTGTGGCCGCAGCCATCGTCGCCCACGCGCAGATGATCGTCACCTTCAATCTGCGCGACTTCCCCCAACAGCGCCTGGATGAATTCGGAATCGAGGCCATTCACCCGGATCGATTCATAGACTGCCAGATGGACCTGCGCGAAGCTGCCGTGATCCACGCAGCCAGGGCGCAACGCCAGTCTCTGAAAAACCCACCCTGCACAGCCGAGGAACTCCTGGACACGCTGGCCGCCCAGGGGCTACCGGCCAGTGCAGACCGTTTAAGAGAATTTCAGGACCTTATTTAGGTGCCGAACTCGATCCAGTAATGCAGCATCTCCCACCTTCGTCAACCCGAACCTGATCCGAGCTCCAGAGACTTTGCCTTTCCGGAAACCCGAACCCGGAAACCCGAAACCTCGAAACCCGCCTTATGGTGGGAGGCCCATCCTGGGCCGATTCGCCGTGGATCGGCGCCACACCACCTCCGTCATCACGGCCGCAGCTACCTCCCCGTTATCCCGGAATCGCGGCAGCGATATCCGGGATCTCGAAACCCCGCCCCTGACTGATAAGATTTCTCCATGAAATCCGGCTGCCCCTTCTGCACCCCCGACCCCGAACTCGTATTCCACGACTCCGAACTTATCGTCGGCCTGTTGGACCGCTACCCGGTCAGCCCGGCCACCCGCTCCTGGTCCCGCGCCGACACGTCGTGGGCTGGTTCGATGCATCCCAAGACGAGCAGCAGGCGCTGGTCGCAGCACCCGATACCGCCGCACGGCTGGCGTGCTATTTCAGTACGGCACCGCAGTTCTGGATGAACCTTCAGGTTCAATACGACCTGGAGGAGTTCGAGGCCAGCGACGAAGCCGCCGAACTCGCAAGAGACGTGCAGCCGAGGAAGGGGGCAACGGCGTAACTTCTCGTGTGGCCGGTGGCCTCAAGCAGTTTCGATGGTGGAACCGGCGAGCCTCCCGCTATGCAAGAAACAAGACCTGACCCGGCGGCCCGGGACGGCCCCAGAGCAATTCCGCGCCAGCAGTTCGTAAAGCCCGGCACCGGCCAAGGCCGGCCCGGGCAGTCCTGAACTACTGCGGAAAGTCCGCGGTGAACACCGGGCCTTCGCCGTCGACGATTTCGACGGTCGCGCCGCGCGGATCGAAATCCAGCGTGTTCTCGTCGAAGTGCGGCGGGTCGCCGAACTCGATTTCGCCGTCGCCGTCTTCGAACACGTCGATGACCCCGCGCTGCACCCCGTCCACGACGAGCGGATAGCTGCCGCCCGGCATCGATTCGACTTCGACCTCGAACCGGCTGCGGTTGGCGTGGACTTCGTACTCGGCCGAAGCACCGGCGCCGGCGTAGGCCGCGCCGCCGACGTTGTCGAACACGACGCCGACTTCGTCGATATCGCCGCAGCCGTGGTGCATGCCGCCGTGGCCCGGCCCATCGCCCGGACCGTCGCCGCCGCCCGGGCCGTGGTCGTCACCGTCGCAGCCGTCGCCGCGGAAGTCCGGGAACGTCCCGTCGAACGCGACCGTGTCGCCGGAGAAGATCTCGACCAGCGCGCCGGCGGGATCGAAATCGAACGGCCGCTGGCCGTCGTCCTCGGGATAGCCGAATTCCAGCACACCCCGAGTGCTCGATTCGCCATCCTCGGCGACCTCGATGACGCCGCGCCGGACGCCGGCGACCGACACCGGATAAGACCCGGCCGGTGCGCCGATCAGTTCGATCTCGAATTCCATTCGGCCGCTGCCCATCGCCAGCTCGGCGGTGGCGACCGCGCCGGGCCAGAGGCCGAGATTGGCGAGCTCGAACTCGATCTCGCGCCCGCCCTGGCCCTCGAACTCGTGCTCGAACGGCGCGGAATTCCCGCCCGCCAGGGTGCCCTGGTCCGGCAGCATCGCCGAAGACACGACCACGCCGTCGGCAACCACCTCGATCAGTTCGCCGCGCGGGTCGAAATCCAGCAGTTCGGTCGGGCCGGTCCGCGGCGAGCGGAACCCGATCCGGCCGCGCGTGCCGCCGGCGGCGGTCTCGAACACTTCGAATTCGCCGCGGGTTTCGCCGCCGACGTCGAGCTCGTAGCCGTCGCCGACCGGCACGCCGCGCACCCTGACCTCGAAGCGCGCACGACCCGGGCGAAGATCCAGCTCGGCACGGCCCGTGCCGTCACCGGCCAGCGCCGCTTCGATCCGCTCGCCCGCGCGGTTGGGACGGCGATCGTCGGCCAGCCCGCCGGTGCAGTTTCGACCGGGCGGATTGTCCAGGCGGCTGATCCCGAACTCACCGGCGCCCAGGTCGACGGTGTCGAACCTCACCCGGCCGCGGGTGCAATCGGCGAACTCGATCTGCAGCGTCCCGATCCGCTCGCCGAAATCGGCGTCCGGAGTCTGCGGCTGCATGAACGAAATGCCGTCGAAACGGAAGACATCGGCGTCGATCGTGTCGCCATCGATCTCGCCCTGGGCAATCACCCACGAAGGCGCCCCGTCGTCGTAATGGGCCCAGTAGACCACCCCGGTCTTCTCGCCGCCCGGCAGCCGCGAGATCGTGATGATCACGCCGTGGTTCTGCTGTTCGGGCTGTTGCCACCAGCCGGTGAATCCGCCGGTGACCTCCAGCGCGCCGGCAGGCATGGCAAGGGCGATCAGGACGGTCGCGGCGATCAGGCGGCGAAACATCTTCATGGCGAAACTCCAGGATGATTTATTTATCTCGAATGCGCACTCTAGATATTCGAAAACACTCACATCTTGAGTTCCATCAAATTCGCCGAAGAAAAGCCGACCCCGACCC
>JAGXKW010000128.1 GCA_018334995.1 Wenzhouxiangellaceae bacterium | reverse complement strand
CATGTAACCGCTGGCGCCCAGCACGACCGCGATGCGGCCGGCGCCGTCAGGGAATTCGAAGCCGGCGAGACTTGCGTCGAAGGAGGGGGCATCGGAGCTCATACGACCATTCTACGGAAACCTGTCGTCGATGAACGCCGAAATCGTCGGCCGGCAAATGGTGGGGCCCGCAGCTCCGCGCAGAAAAGGGGTCACGCAGAAAAAGACCAGGTCGTGCATTAGCGACCGGCGGGAGCGCAGAAACAGCATTAGACCGACGGACAATACGGCTTGCCGTTGAACGGTGCCGAAAACTTCTGCAGCCTCAACGCGCTTCGGTCGATGAAGGACTTGTCGTCGTGCGCAGCCGGTCACTCAATTCGCCCAGGCCGCTGAGCGAATCGACGGCAGCAGGCATTTCCGGCACTCGTACCACACCGGCGCCGTCCTGCGCCTCCAATGCCTTGATCGCTTCGGTCTGGCGGTGGGCCAGGCGTTCCAGTGCGGCATGCCAGTAGCGAACGCGTTCGGCCAGCTCGCTGTTCTCAATGGAGTCGGGGAGTTCGGGTGCCGTCTCCTCAAGCGCCGGCAGCCAGCGGTTGACCACAACGTTGCTCACGCCGATGCCCATGGCGTCCAGGGCGCCGGCGAATTCCGATGCTTCTTCGAGCTGGTGGGGGTTGGCGCCGGTGACGATCACGAAAGCCGTCTGTTGCTCGCGCAGGAGTCTGCGCGCCCGCGCCGCCTGAGCGCTGAAGGGCTCGAGAATCGACTCGGCCACCTCGAAGAACTCCGTGATTTCGCGGATCACCTGGGCACCGGTCAATCGCTCCAGCGTGCGAAACAGGACATCGGTGACGCGAAAGAAGCCCCGGCCGGCGCGACCGCTGAAGTTCATGAAGATGCGGATGAGGTTGGAATCGAAGAAGGCCTGCAGTCGCTCCGGCGCAGTGAGAAAGTCCATTGCCTGCGTGGTCGGCGGGGTGTCGAGGATGATCCGGTCGAACTCCGCCAGACTTGCGATCTCCTGTAGCTGTTGCATGGCGGCGTATTCCTGGCTGCCCGACAGACGACCGGCGATGTTCTGGTAGAGCCGGTTGTTCAGGATCTGATCTTTGCGTTGCGCGTTCGGAGCGTGTCGCTCTACTGCTCGATCCAGCGTGTTTCGCACATCGAGCATCATGGCATGCAGTTCCCCGCTCACGGGAATGCCGCCTGCTTTCAGCCGCGGCGTGACATCCTCTGCTTCCGGACCGATCCCCTCGAGTCCCAGTGCGGCGGCCAGCCTTCTGGCCGGGTCGATCGTCAGCACCAGCGTACGGTGCCCTTCCCGCGCCGCGGCAAGGCCCAGGGCCGCGCTGACGCTGGTTTTGCCAACCCCGCCGCTGCCGCCCACAATCAGAATGCGATGCCGGTCGATGCTGGTCTCGATCATCGCTGGTCCTTCAATACATCGATCATGGCGCCAAGCAGTTCGGCTTCGTCGGCGGCCGGAATCCAGGGTGCATCGAACATCGGGACCTCGGTCGCCGAAAGACGGCGAAGACGCGCCTGCTGACTGCAACGCCGCCGTTCCAGCCAGGCCAGATGACTTCGGGCTTTGTCGCCGGCGCCTTCGAGTGAATCGTCCAGCGCGTCGTCGGGATTGCCGGCCAGCCATTCGTGGTAGCGTGGTTTCTCCGCCTGGCCGATATCGGGCAGAACCTCGTTGCATACGATTGCTTCGAAGCGATAGGGCGTTTCATCGTGTACGCGCTCCAGAAGTTCGCATGTCTCGTCTACGGGCAGCTCGTCCAGCGTCGTGACGGCGACCAGCCCGGTCCCGGATCGGTCGCCGAGAATTGTTTCGATCTCGCGGGCGCGATCGGCCACGTTGCCGCTTTTGACGATGTCCTGTGCCGCTTGCGGGAAGCGCAGCATGGCCAGCGCGTGCCCGGTCGACGGGGCGTCCAGCACGATCCGGTCCCAGTAGGGTTTGCCGCCGCGCCGGCGACCGAGTTCGTACCAGATCTTGCCGAGCGGGATCAGCGAATCCAGTCCCGGCAGCGCACCGGTCAGTACCTGGAACAGGGTATTCCGTGCGATCAGGCGGGTTACAAACGGAATCTTGAACGCAACGGCCAGGTATTCCTCGATGGCCGGCTGCACGCGCAGATTCATGCCCCAGAGCGAGCCGCGTACAGGCGCCAGCTGATAGCGCGGCTTGAAGCCGGGGAAGAAATGCCCGCCCCGGGGGGATTCCGACATTTCCACCCACAGCGTGCGCTCGCCTCGATCGGCAGCCCGAGCGGCCAGCGCTGCGCTGATCAGGCTCTTGCCGACACCGCCTTTGCCGGTGACGAACAGGAAACGGCGGTCGAAAACCGCGCCGAGTTCAGGCTCGAACAGGTCGTCGGACAAGGGGTTCACGCGCCCGCGGACTGGCTGGCGAAGCGGCGGCGTCGTTGTCTTCGAAGTCGCTGTAGAAGACCTCGGTCTTCATGCGGCCAATGACATTGAAGAAGGCGTCGATCGTTTTCTCGATTGATACGGCGATGATCGATTCATCGCAATCTCCGTGCGCTTGTCGGTATTGTCCGCGCAAAAGGTCCTGGCACGGCCGGGCTTAGCGGCGATGGCGCAGCCAGTTGAAGAAATAAAGCCTGAAACCGGGCACGCGCAACAGCCAGCCGAGCCAGCGTCGGCGTCGGGCCGGATCGATATCGATGATGGGCACCCCGCGCGACGAGACGGTCATCGCCTGGTCGCTGAGCGCAAGACCATCGGCGAGTCGCCGCAGGTTATTCAGGCCGCGATAAGAGCGCGGAAGCTGGCGGAAGACCGCCAGCGAAGTGGTATCGACTCGCACGCCCCGACCGCGAGCGCGCACGCTG
>JAGXKW010000016.1:6130-52732 GCA_018334995.1 Wenzhouxiangellaceae bacterium | reverse complement strand
TCCGTAGTGCGTAACGACCGTGATTCGACGTGCATGAAGACCATGCAATTCAGGCAGACATCAGTCACTTCCGCCCACCCACGCGTATTCAAGCCAGCAAGCCATGTGCTTGCTGGCAGGCGTGTTGATACATACCTTGCCTGGACGTGACCTGCTGTTCTGGAGCCTGTTCGCACCGCTGATACCGCAGGCTTTGCGGGTGCGGAAGACGGCCCTGCGCTTTCGGCCCGCCGCTGGGCAGTCAACCGGCGAAGTCGGCCAGGCCGGCACAACGATTCGCCTGCTCGCCATCGGCGATTCGATCATCGCCGGGGTCGGCGCGCGCGCGCTTCGGCACGCCCTGGTCGGCCAGACCGCCGAGTACCTGGCGCAGGCAGCGAGGGCGCGGGTGGCGTGGACCGCATGCGGCAGGATCGGCGCGACCAGTCGACAGATCGAACAGCGCCTCCTGCCGCAGGTCGAAGACGATTCCTTCGACGCAATCCTCGTTTCGACCGGCGTCAACGACGTGATCTCGCTGCATGGACTCGAGCGTTGGCGCAACGACGCGGAGGCTTTGCTGGACGCGTTATCCGTGCGCTGGCCCGAAGCGGTCATCAGCTTCAGCGGTCTCCCTCCGATGCAACATTTTCCGGCCCTGCCGCAGCCGCTGCGCGCCGTGTTCGGTCTGCGCGCGCGCCAGTTCGACCAGGAGCTGCGCAGGCTTCTGGAACACTATCCGCAAGCGAGCCATGTCCCGCTGGACTTCGAGGCGCTGCCGGGCAGCTTCAGCGGTGACGGATTTCACCCGTCGGAACGAAGCTACGCAGAATTCGGTGCGATGGCGGGAAAAAGCATTCGGTCGAAAATCTTCGATTGAAGCGAACACGGTCGCATGGTTCCATCGGCCCGGAATCCCGAGGTCGCGCGGGATGTTCAACCAAGGAAAAGGCGCTGCGGCCCAATGCCGCCCGAACCGCGGTTCACGCAAGAGAAACGACTGATCCCGGCGTCCGCCCCCGGCGGCGCAGCCGAAGAATGGCGTCTGCGTCGGATTCGGCAAGAGCCGGTAATGAAGCCGTCGGTTCGGCTTGCTGCAGTTCGCGGCGGGATCGTGATCCAGCCGTCATTGCCAATCTTCCCGGTTCCCATGGCCCGCCATCATCGCCTCGTCAAATCAGTTCACCAGTTCGAAGTGGCGCTGCCTTCGTGCCTTCGGGCACTCGCGGCAAAGGGTCATCGAGAACACCGTAGAGGAACCGCAGATCGGCGAGCCGGCGATCGGATGGTCGAGCACGCTCTGGAAGAACGCGCGCTCGGCAGCGATATTGCCGCCTGGCCACGACTGCCCAAGTCACTGGCAACCGGATTACGCTTGATCGGCAACCGGTAACCGGATTTCGAATCGCGTCCCTTTTCCCTGTTCGCTTTGGACACTGATCGTTCCACTCAGCGCCTCGACAAGCTCTTTCGTGATTGCGAGGCCGAGCCCGGTTCCCTCCGTTTCCGGCGAGTTGCGGGCAAACGGTTCGAAAAGATTATCCATGAACTCCGGTTCGATGCCCGGGCCGGTATCGGAAATGGTAATCACTATGGATCTTGCCTTCGCCGAGTCCGCTTCTGCATCTTGACCATCCTTCATGCCGGGACTTCGTTTCCGGCGCTCGGTTCGATCGGCGCCGGAGCCGTTTGCGCGCATGGCTGCGGGAACCTGTGAAGCGCAAGCCCCCAGCGTGACGGAGTCTCCCTGCTTGCAATACGAGAGCGCGTTTTTGACAAGGTTTCTTACTATGCGACGCAGCGACTGTGCGTTCGTCATGGCCGTCAAAGCCGGGGCACCGGCCGAGCCGGCGTCAGCCGATGGACCGGGCACGTCATTCCGAAGATCGATGCCCGCCTTCTCGGCTGCGAAGCGTTCCGCGTCGGCGACGTCGCGGATCAGCGCTCGGACAGGGGTCGGATGCCGCTCCAGCTGGATCGCGCCTTCTTCCAGCCGCGCGAGTTCTGTGAGCGACTCAGTCATACCGGCAAGCTCTTCTGCGGCCAGGCAGATGTCATGGACAAACTTCTGCTCCTCTCCTCTCAAACGTTCAGAAAGGGTTTCACCGAAGGCAGAGATCAAGGTCAGAGGGCTTCTGAGGTCATGGGCTACACCAGTGAGAAAGCGGGACTTTGCCTCGCTCGCTTTCTTGATGCGCTCGGTCAGGGCTTCCTTTTGCCTTGCCAACTGATGCGGAACGACCAGGACGAGTGCGAACAGCAAGGTGATGGTGGCCGCCATCTGCGTCAGGACGAAGAGCACATGCACGGAATCGAGTTGCACGAGGCCTGTCGCATCCGTATCCGAGATGAAAAGCACGTTTACGACCTGCATCATGCTGCTCACGATCAGGACCGCAGCCGCGCCGGCGATGCTTCCTCCCACGAGCGTTCCTGCAAACGCACGCGGGAGGCTCCACATTATGTAGCCCGTTGTCACGGTGACGCCTAGTGCCGACGCCGTGATGCGTCCTTCGATGCCGGGCCAGCCGGTCGCGACAAAAAACAGAAATACGCCGGATACCGCGACGATCGTGGCAATCGTCCCCCAGTCGGCCCATCCCAAAGAGCGGCGATGAAGGAGACTCAAGCCTGCGCCTATGAGAAAAAGGCCGATCAGGCTGAAGGTGTTGGGCAGAAAGACCGAGAAGAACGTCAATCCCTCATGCTGCAACATGAAGAGAGGCCCGGCAATCGACAAGAGCACGCCGCTGGCCGTCCAGTAGGGGAGCCCCTTCACCTCGCGGCGATGCCGGAGGGCAGACATCAACAACAGCCCGGTGGCTACGAGAGCCGTGATCGCCACGGTAAACAGGAGCGTCCCAACGTCAAAAGCAGAAAAAGTGCTCATCAGAGGGCGGTTGCATTGCTGAAAGAGCGGCCTTGACAGACCCGCCGGCGCCGTCTGGGGCGGGAACATCTGCATGCAGCATGAGTGTCATGTTTTTGCCGCTTCCGCACACAGTGCCGCAGGGAGAAAGGTGGCGCGATCTCCAGGCACTCGCTGAATACCGTCGGCAAGATGGTTGGCAATACCAGGCACTGCCTGTACACGCGCATCACACTATCTGGGGGACGGCTCTGAATCGTACACCGCTTGTCATTCGACTGTTGGAGAACGAGATGGCTTTCGGGCGCGGAAGCCTGCAGGGAGGATACGCGTCCTGATTCCGGAATTGCAACAGTATCGGCTTTCCGGTCGTTTGGGCCGGCAGGACGTTCAACCCTTTTTCGTGTGCAGCGAATCGGACAACCCGAATCCGCCGGCAACGGACGATTGACGGAGATGGCCGTACGTTATGGTGTGGCTTGCTGAAGGCTATGCTCGGCCCATGCTCAAGACGGACCCAAAGACAAGAGGATACGGCCACCATGCCATACGAGAAGAATGAGGATCTGCCCGACCAGGTCAGGGAAAATCTCCCGCGACGAGCCCAGACCATCTACCGCGAGGCCTTCAATTCGGCCTTTGACCAGTACGACTCTTCCAAGGACCGTCGCGGGAGCTCCAGCCGCGAGAAAACGGCGCATCGCGTCGCCTGGAATGCGGTCAAGGAAAAGTATGCCAAGGACGACAACGACGAGTGGAAGCGGAAGCGGGATGAATAGCGCCGCATCCCGGCAAATGCAGCAAGTGACCGGAGAGCCGATCAATCTAGCGGAGATGCTCGGGCGAATCGACCACGCGGCTCATCATCGAACGCACGTCAGCGTCCGCTCGATCATGAACGCGGTGGGACCGCGTTCGTTCGGCCCGCTGGTGCTGGCCGCGGGGCTGATTCTGGCCTCCCCGCTCAGCGGCATTCCCGGTCTGCCCACGGTAATCGCCGCATTCGTGCTGCTGGTGGCCATTCAACTGCTGCTGCAGCGCGACTATTTCTGGCTGCCCGAATGGCTTCTGAACCGGTCGATATCTTCGTTTCGATTGAAACAGGCGTTGAGAGTATTGCATCGGCCGGCCCGGTTGATGGACAAGCCGTTGCGCCCCCGGCTCAGGATGCTCACCTACCAGGGCGGCGCCCGCTCCGCCGCCGGGGCATGCGTCATGATCGCATTGATTCTCCCGCCGCTGGAAATCGTGCCTTTCACCAGTTCGCTGGGCGGCGTGGCCCTGGCGGCATTCGGACTCTCGCTGATCGCCAACGACGGGCTTTTGGCGCTGCTGGCTTATGCGCTGGTTCTTTCCGGCCTGGCGCTGCTGGGCATCGTCATACTTTGATCCCTGATCGAGCGGGTGCCGCATCCCGTCGGGTTTCCTGCCCCCGGGCAACCGAGGCGAGCAATTGCCAACAGCGAAGCATCAAGAGGATCGGCGGCTGGTTTTCTTGCCGATGCGATCGTCGATCAGCCTGGATAGGTAATCCCGGCCGGCGCCTCATCCGCCCAGGATCTGCGGGTTGAGTTGCCAGAGGGTGTAGTTGAGCACGCCGGCGAAGCTGACCCACGCGATATAGGGGACCAGCAGCAATCCGGCGAGTGGGCTGGTACGCCAGAAGGCCGCAATGGTGGCGGCGATCAGCAGCCAGAGGATCGCGATGTCGACCAGGGCCCATCCTCCAAGCGCCCAGGCGAAGAACAGCCAGCTCCACAGGCCGTTGAAGGCCAGCTGTGCCAGGAAAAGCAGCAAGGGCCCGCGCTGCGCGCCGAAGCCGCCGCGACGCCAGACCAGCCACGCGGCGAAGCCCATCATGATGAAAAGCGTGGTCCAGACCGGGCCGAACAGCCGGGCTGGCGGCGCCCAGTCCGGCTGGACGAGCTGGCCATAGAACGTCGGCGCGTTGATCGAGGCGACGGCCCCGACAAAGGCAATAAGGAAACTCAGCGCCAGCCAGGCGAGAAGCCCGAGTGTCTGCCGGATCGGGGAAAGACTCGGTGGATTGTGAATCTGCGTCATCGAAATTGCTCCTGACCAATCCGATCTGCGCACGGTTCGGCGCGTTTGCTTTACAAGTCAGCCAGTTCTTCGGCCGATCGATTCGCGATGCCCAGCGCGGCCGGCGTTCGGAGTGCCTCGGCCTTGTAGTCCCGGGCCATGACGACCGATGCAAAAGCGATCACGGCCTCGATTGCCGGGACTTCGACGCCCAGTTGCTCGGCCAGCGCCGACATGAACACCAGACCGAAGCCGACGTCCTCGTTGAGATAACGGTGATCCAGCTGAGGCTGTGCGCCGATGCCCTTGAAACCGGGCGCTTCGCGATAGGCGGCGCCGTAGTTGTTCTCGAGCATATAGCCCTGCCGCATACCCATTACCGGATCGGGCAGTACAGCAAGACCCAGTCTTTCGCCGATCGCGATGCGCTCGTTGTCCAGCGCCTCGATCAGACGCCCGACCGAGTCGCTCACGCCTTCCTCGTAGAAGAGGAAGTCGCCGCCGGTCATCTCGATACGCGCGGCGTTGGCGAGCGTGACTGCCGGATGGATGATTGGATTTGCGTTCTGAAGGCTGGTCTGCAAGACGCTCCCGGCCGCCTCCATGCCCGGATACACGTCCGATACCAGCTCCCGGACCGCCCGGGTATGCGTATTCGGCAGCGCCGCCAGAAGGTTGCCGGCCCTGAGCTTCAGGAACACGCGGATCTTCGCCGGCGCAATCAAGCGCACCGCGTAGTGCAGCGTCGATGTTTCGGCGACACGAATCGCGTCGTCGTCCAGCGCAAGTCCGGCCGCTTTCTTGAACGCCAACGCGCCGCCGCAGGAGCTCGGGGTAACGATGACCGTCTGGCCCGCGCGCAGTTTGCCTGCCACGGCCTCGCCGAACGGTTCCGTACTGTAGGCGGGCCCGACCACGTAGATCAATTCGGCGCCTTCGAGCGCAAGGTCGATGTCGTGGCCTGCGTACGCAATGTCCGCCGCCCCCGCGATATCGCCCTGCGCGACGATCTCGCCTCGCGCCGCAATCGCGGCGATGTTGTCGGAGAAGCGCGAAAAATCGAACAGGCGAACCTCGTGCCCGTGATTCGCGCAATCGAAGGCCACTGCCGTGCCCCCGGCGCCAGCGCCCAGTACGGTAATTTTCATCGGTCTTGCCTCAGCACACGGGTCAAAGCGTCGAAGGCTTCATCTTAGCGCAGCGGAAAGGGAGCGGCCGGTTGCCTGTTGATCCAGTTGCAGCCCTCGCAGAGCGAAGCGCAGCGTTTCCAGCCCGGGCGTGTATGACGAGACCGGCGGCAGCGCGAGCCCGCCGCTCATCGCCGCGCCGCCCGAATCTGAATTCGCCAGGCGGGTGAGCAGCGATTCATCCGCACTGATCATGTGCACCGGCACGTCGGAGCCGGCGCCGTGGCCGGTGATCAGCGGCGCGGCCTGGTGATCGCCGAGCACGATCAGCAGCGCGTCTTCGGGCAAGTCGCGCGCGGCCCACGAAAACACCGCCTCCAGGCTGTAGGCCAGCGAGTCGGGATACCGGGCTCTTAATCGGTCGGTATCGCGCCAGTACGCCAGCGAGTCCTTTTCCGGAACCTGCCAGGCCGGCCAGGGATTTTCCCGGTCCAGCCGATTCCAGTCGTCGACCAGCGGCGGGCCGGGCGACCACGGCGCGTGGCTGCTGATGAGCAACAGCAGGCTGAATATCGGGCCGGTGTGCTCGCGCCGCAGGTGGCGACTGTAGCGGTGCAGCGTGTACTGGTCCGGAATTCCCACCCAGCCGGATTTCGGCCCCCCGTATTCAAGCGCAGCGGCCGGGTAGATCTTCTCGAACCCCAGTGAGCGCGCCTCGGGCCAGGGGCGCACGATGGCTGGCGCCACGACCAGCGGCGTGTGGCCGGTCAGCCGGAAATCGTCGGTGAGGAATCCCTGACCCGAATCGAGCAGCAGCGAGTACCAGTAATCGTTGTCGATCGGCTGGCCGCTGAGCACGGAGGCGTGCGACAGCCACGACTGGCCGCCGCGAATCGGCGATTCCATGCGCATGGAAACAGCGCCGAGACCCGACTCGGCCAGGCGCGCTTCGGCGCTTTCCAGCAACGGACCCAGGGTTTCGGCATAGCGCGGCTGATCCAGCGCGCTGACGCCGTAGGATTCGACGAATACCACGACCACGTCGCGCCCGGCCAGCGCCGGTATCGATTGCGCCTCCATGCGTTGCGACCTGGCCCGCGCCAGCAGCGCTTCGCGCTCGGCCACCGTTGCGCGTACCTGTTCCGACTGAGTCTGGACCAGATCGAGAAGCGCCGGCCGGACAATGCCGTCGGCGGGCGCAAGCCAGACACCCGCCACGACGAGGAGCGGGACTGCTGCGATCGGCGGATGAAGCCGCTTCGGCACAGGGACAAGCGTGCGCCGGATCAACGCCCGCATCACCATCGCCGTAGCCACTACGCCGAGCGCCGCCAGGACCGCGGCCAGGACCGCGGCCGTTGTCCCCAGGCTGCCGTCCAGCAGGTGGAATCCGGCGCGCAGCAGCCAGGGATCCAGAAGAACGTTGAGAGGTCGACTGTACACGGCCCGCACCAGCGCATCGCCCAGCAGTGCCGCAAAGGCGAACGTCAACAATGCCGCGAGCGCCCACGGCAGCCAGCGGGACCGACGGGCGGCGGGCCACAGCGTCAGCAGCGGCACCAGGCCGAGCTCCGGAATCAGCCAGGCGCTGCCCGAGGCACCGTCGCGCCACCACAACGGCAGGATCAGGACCAGGTTGATGGCGCCAACGGCGATCAACACGCGCATGATGCGCCTGGTCGATACGGTTTCCCGGTTCACTGGCACTTCGATACGCTATTGATTTGCAACATTCCCCCAACATGCCATAGTTTCGATGAACGCGGCTGCACCAGGCGAGCAAACCGACAAACCAGCAAACCAAAGACAAGGTACACCGCATGTCCCTGAAAACCCCATTCATCCTGCCCTGCGGCCTCGAACTCCCGAACCGGATCGCCAAGGCCGCAATGACCGAGGGGCTGGCCGAGCCCGGCGGGGTTGCCGGCGAGCACATCGAGCGCGCCTACCGGACCTGGACCGAAGGCGGCGTCGGGCTGATGCTCACCGGCAACATCATGGTCGATGCGCGCTTCAGGGAACGCCCGGCGAACGTGGTGGTCGATGGGACGCAGGACGAGCAGGCGCGCGAGGGTCTGCGCCGTTTCGCGGCGGCCTCGAAGTCCGGCGGCGCGCTCGGGATCGCCCAGATCTCGCACGCCGGCCGGCAGTCGCCCAAGGCCGTTGCCGCAGAACCGGTCGGGCCGTCGGCGGTGGCGATGAAGATGCCGGGCGGGCTGTTCGGCAAGCCGCGCGCGCTCGACGAAAACGAAATTCTGGACGTCGTCCGACGGTTCTCGATCAGCGCCGGGGAGCTGTGCAACTGTGGATTCGACGGCATCCAGGTGCACGCGGCGCACGGCTACCTGGTTTCGGAATTTCTGAATCCGCTGGCCAACAAGCGCGCCGATCGGTGGGGCGGCAGTCTTGAAAACCGCGCCAGGCTGCTGATCGAGATCGTGCGCGCGGTGCGCGAAGCCATCGGCCCGGGCAAGGCGCTGACGGTCAAGCTCAACTCGTCGGATTTCCAGAAGGGCGGGTTCTCGTTCGACGACTGCCTGCGCGTGGTCGGGATGCTCGAAGCCGAGGGCATCGACCTGCTCGAGATCTCCGGCGGCAACTACGAACAACCGCGCATGCTCGGCTTCGACGGTCTCGAGCCGGTGTTCGAAAAAAAGGTACGCGAATCGACGCGGGCGCGCGAGGCCTACTTCATGGGCTACGCCGAAGAGGTCATCAAATCCGCGCGAACACCGCTGATGGTGACCGGCGGCTTTCGCACGCGAAGCGCAATGGAAGCCGCCGTAGACGACGGTGTGGCGGTGATCGGCATCGGCCGTCCGCTGTGCCTCGACCCGAGGGCCGCAGGCAAACTCCTTTCAGGCGAACTCGACGAGTTGCCGGCCCCGGAACGGCATTTCAGACTCGGCCCCGGCTGGCTGGGACCGCATTCGTCGAACGACCTGGTCAAGGCGGCGAACGGTTTCGCCGCGATGTCGTTTTTCTACCGCAACATCATTCGCCTGGGCGATGGCAAGCGGACCCGGCGACGCATGAATCTGTGGCGCGCGTTGATCGCCCACCAGCTTCGGGAACGCGCCGACGCAAAGCGTAGCGTCGCGGCGGACTGACAGCCACCGGTAATCCCGAGATCCCGCCAATGCCCGCCCCAGGCCCGCGACGAGCCGATGCGATTACCGATCACTCGCCCTGCGCCAGCGCGAAGCCCGGTTCACCGTCGAAGGTATAGAGATGCTCGGTCTTGATGAAGTCGATGCCGGCACGCTCGAGACGACCGAGCAGCGCGACGACCGCGGCGTGCGCGATGAAACCACCTTCGGGCGCCCGGAAGCGGCACCGCCAGTGGTCGGTACAGCAGGTCTCGGGCAAGCCGTCGGGCCATACCTTGACGCCGCGATTGGTGATCAGGCGCAAATCGAGGGTATCGTCGCAGGCCAGCGCCCGCAACCGCTCACCCAGGGCCGCCGGCGCGCGTCCGGCCTCGTCGAAATCGACGAACACGTCCACCCCGACCAGTCGCTTTTCGGGCTTGTTCCGGATCGGCCGCCAGGACGCTTCGGCGCGCGGCAGGGCGACGGCGCCGGAGGCTTCCAGCGTTTCCGGTCGGTGCCCGAGGTTTTGGCACACGCGCCGGGCAAACGCGCGCGTTCCAAGCTTTTCCCGGCTGTGGCCGGGGCGGTGGATATCGGCGGTGTGCGCGCCCTGTTCGAGCGTTACCCGCCAGGCATTCTCCACCCGCTGCGCGGTTTCTGCCTGGCCGACGTAGCGCAGCATGTCGCACGCCGCCAGCAGCAGGCCGGAGGGGTTGGCCACGTCGGCACCGGCAATGTCCGGCGCCGAACCGTGCACCGCCTCGAACATGGCGCAGCCCTCGCCGATGTTGGCCGACCCGCCCAGTCCCACCGAGCCGGTAATCTGCGCGGCGACATCGGAAAGGATGTCGCCGACGAGATTGGGCGTCACGACGACGTCGAATTCTTCGGGACGGTCGGCCATCAGCGCGGTACCGATATCGATGATCAGATGCTGCGCTTCGATATCCGGATAGGCCGCCGCGATCTCGTTGAAAACGCGATGAAACAGGCCATCGGTGACCTTCATGATGTTGTCCTTGGTCATGCAAGTGACTTTTTTCCGGCCCTGCAAGCGCGCCAGCTCGAACGCGTAGCGGATGATTCGCTCGCTGCCCGGCCGCGAAATCAGCTTCAGGCACTGCGTCACCTCGGCGGTTTGCCGGTGCTCTATGCCGGCGTAGGTGTCTTCCTCGTTCTCGCGCACGATCAGGACGTCCATGTCCGGATGGCGCGACGCTACGACCGGGTGCAGCGACCGGCACGGCCGCACGTTGGCGAACAAGCCCAGCGCCTTGCGCAGCGTGACGTTGAGGCTCTTGTAGCCGCTGCCCTGCGGGGTCGTGATCGGTCCCTTGAGCAGCACCCGGTGGCGGCGTATCGCGTCCCAGGCCTCGCCGGGAATGCCGGAGGTCACGCCCTGGCGGTAACAGGCTTCGCCGACGGCAATCGTTTCAAAGCGCACCGGCGCGCCGGCGGCTTCGAGAATGCGGCAGGTCGCGGCGGTGATCTCCGGACCGATCCCGTCGCCTTCGGCCAGGGCGACGGTGACCGATTGCTGGCGTGCTTGAATCCCTTCGGATTCGGAAACAGGACTGACGACGGCTGACATGGCGATTCCCGGGGTGAATTGGGCGCAGTCTAGGCCGGCCTGCAAATAGATAAAAGTTAAATTTAATTGATGTATAGATAGATTTTTATCTATTATCTGTGCATGCGCCTGACCCTGCACCAGCTCCGTATCTTCCGCGCCGTGGCAGAAGCGGGTTCGATTGCGCGCGCCGCCGAACAGCTTCACCTGACCGCGCCGACCCTTTCGATCCAGCTCAAACAGTTGAGCGAAGCCGCCGGCATGCCGCTCTACGAGATCGTCGGACGCAAGTTGCGCCTGACCGAAGCCGGGCGCGACATGCTCGAAGCCGCGCTGGCGGTGCGCGAACCGCTGCAGCGGCTGGAGCAGCAGCTCGCCGCACGGCAGGGCGTCGAGCGCGGGCGGCTGCGCATTGCCGCGGTCTCGACCGCCGAATACTTCATGCCGCAGGTTCTCGGAAGCTTTCGCCGCCGGCACCCCGGCATCGAGGCCACGCTGCGCATCATGCCGCGCGCGGCGCTGATCGAGCGGCTCGACCAGGGGCTGGACGACTGGTACCTGATGACCCGCCCGCCTGCACGCGGTGAACTCGAACGCGAACGGATCGGCATCAACCCGCTGGTGATGATCGCCGCCCCGGACCATCCCTGGACGCGCTCGCCGCGGCTTGAATTCGACCTGGTGACCAACACCGGATTCGTGGTTCGCGAACAGGGTTCGGGCACGCGCCTGTGGACGGCGGAATGGCTGCAGCGGTTCGGCGCCGAGCTGAATCCCGAACTGGAACTGGGCAGCAACGAAGCGATCAAGCAGGCCGTGCGCGGCGGGTACGGCCTGGCGGTGATTTCACTGCATGCCGTTCAGCTCGAACTCGACGCCGGCGAGCTCGTGCTGCTCGACGTGCCGCACTTCCCGGCCCCGGTTTGCTGGCACCTGCTACAGAAGCCGGGTCGCATCGTCACCCCGGCCGCACGCGCATTCCGCGAGCACCTGCAAGTGGAAATGCCGCGGCACGACGAGACGCTGATCGCGCGGCTCGAATCTGTCGGGCATCGATGGACCGGGGGCCCGGAAGGATACGTCGTTGCGCGCTAACGTTCCGGCCTCCTTCGCGCCGATACGACTTTCAGCGCCCGAGACGCAGGCGCCCCATTGGCCGATGGCCGGTGGGTCTTTCCCGAGCAAGCCGAATCAATTCTGCATGGGAATGCCGTCGTCCCACCGGAAGCCGATTCCACCGGCCTGCCAGACGCCCGCTCCGAACGGGCTGGGCCCACGGATATCGAGCTGCAGCGGCAATCCATACAGCGGCCTGAACTCCTCGACCCCGCGAACGGTACTGCGATGCATGATCCGCAAGCCCTGCTGCTCGGGCGGCAGATGCGCCTCGGGAGCAGCGCGATGCGCCACGGCCAGGTTGTCGATGAAGATGCAGTCGTGCGCCCGGTACTCGTAGGCGATGGCGTATCCGTTCTCCAGGCCTGCATCGAGAACATCGTTGTATTCATGGCACAGACGCTTCAACTCTTCGGCGTTCAACAGCCGGAAGCCCTCGCCGTTCGGCCGCTTTTCGATCACGGCCCCCGTCATGCCTAGATGCAGCCAGATGCTCTTGCGCCCCGAGCGCGGATGCTCGTGCACGGCCGGGTGGACGACGCCCGAAGCGGAGTTCACCGAAGAAAGGCGACCCCAGAATTCCTGCCGCGCCACCGGGAGTGCGTCGTGGGCGGCGCCCTGGTGGGCGAAATACGTGCCGCCGCCTTTTTCGGGCGGCCGGACGATGTGGTATCCCGCGTGTGAAAAGGTATCCGTGTTGAAACTGCCGTCGTTGTGCCACTGCGGGCCCACGCCCGGAATTCCGTGACGGCGATCGTTCGACAGGCGGAAGATATGCTTGTTGCCGCCGGGCGTCGCCGGGTGGACACCGTGCGTGCTGTGCAGCTCCTTCCCGCCCCACCAGGCGCTGGCGCGCAGAAAGTCGTCGGGCGAGACCTGCCTGGCGCTCTTGAAGACGAGAAATCCTCGCCGGGCCATTTCGTCTTCCAGCGCCGCGACGACCTCTGGCGGCGGCGGACGCCCGGACGACAAATCGATGCCGTACACTTCGGCACCGATCGGGTCGAGCGGGACGAGTTTTCCACCGGCTTTTTCGATGACGTCCACGCATGCGGAATCAAGCGGCGGGATTTTCGGGGTTTCAGTCGTCGACTGATACGGTTCATGGATCATCTTTCCTAGGGTAACGTACTGACAATCAAAGCGAAAGCAGCAGGACCGGATAGCCGTGCCGAAGCATGGAGCCGACGCTTTTCCGAAGCGGGCCACGGCAGCGCTTTTTTGTCGGCGCGCCTGCTTTATCCTGCCGGTGCGCCCCAATGGACCCGAACGAGCGGAACATCATGACCAAGAAGAAAGTCGTCCTCGCCTACAGCGGTGGTCTGGATACCGCCTGCATCCTCAAGACGCTCATTCAGGAAGGCTTCGAAGTCGTCGCGTTTGTCGCGAACGTCGGGCAGCTGGAGGACTTCGACGACATCGAGCGCCGGGCCCGCAAGACCGGGGCCAGCGAGGTCTTCGTCGAGGACCTGCAGCAAGAGTTCGTCACGGATTTCATCTGGCCCGCGATCGCCGGGAAGGCGGTCTACGAAAATCGCTACCTGCTCGGCACGGCGCTGGCGCGGCCGGTCATCGCCAAGCGGCAGGTGGAGGTCGCGCGCAAGGTCGGCGCCACGGCGCTCGCCCACGGCGCCACGGGCAAGGGCAACGACCAGGTGCGCTTCGAGCTGGCCTTCGCCGCGCTGGCGCCGGACCTGGAAATCATCGCGCCGTGGAAGAATCCGGACTTCCTCGCACGCTTCCAGGGCAGGCGGGACCTGCTCGCCTTCGCAGACGAGCACGACATCCCGGTCGAGGCCACGGCCGAAAAGCCCTGGTCCAGCGACGAGAATCTCATGCATCGATCCTACGAGGCCGGGCTGCTCGAAGACCCCGATGCAGCGCCGCCGGACGACATGTTCAAGCTGACGCGCGCGCTGGAGAACACGCCCGACACCGCCGAACGGCTCGTCGTCCGTTTCAAGGATGCGGTGCCCGTCGAGGTCGAACATCTCGGCGACGGCACGCAGGTCACGGATCCGGTCAGGCTGCTCGGCTATCTCAACGAACTGGGCGGTCGCCACGGCGTCGGGCGGATCGACATTGTCGAAAACCGCTTCGTCGGGATCAAGTCGCGCGGCGTCTACGAGACGCCGGGCGGCACCATCCTCCACGCCGCGCTCCGGGAACTGGAGGGCATCGCGATGGATCGCGAGGTGCGCCGCCTGCGCGACATGCTCGCGCCACGCTTTGCCGAGATCATCTACAACGGCTTCTGGTTCTCGCCCGAGATGGATTTCATCGAAGCGGCTTTCCGGAAATCATCGGAGCTCATCGACGGCAATATCCGACTGAGCCTGTTCAAGGGCAACGTGATCGTGGAGGGCCGCTCGAGCCCCAGCTCGCTCTACGACCAGGACTTGAGCTCCATGGACATCGCCGGTGGCTACGATCAGCAGGATGCCCGCGGCTTCATCCGCGTGAATGCGCTTCGACTGACCGCGCACCGGCTCATTGTCGAGCAGAGCGAAGAGAAATGATCGGGCTGGCGTCTCGACGCGTGACTTGCCGGAGCCGGCAGCTCGAGCCGGGGCGCCTCTCGAGCCGGGGCGCCTCTCGATCCGGACGAGTCGCCGGGATCCTGGTATCCGGATTGACCGGATCAGCGCCCGGGCAAGTCCTTCGGCACATTGACCGAGCGCTCCAGCCAGCGATCAAAACGTATCTGGAGTTCCGGAAGATGTTCGCCCCACCACTGGGCATTCGTGGCGAAGCCGGATGCCGCGTTCTTGTCCGCGGTCGGCAAATTTTCGCGGGTTTCGGAATCGAGCAGACGCAGCGATGACTTGCGCAACGGCCCGTAGGCGATATGCTCCGACTGGTTGGCCAGGCTACGCGTGGACGTCGCGAAGCGCACGAACGCAAGCGCGGCATCGAGATTCTCCGTGTGCTTCGGGATCCCCCAGACATCCCAGAAGCGCACATTGTGGTCCCACAGAATCTCGAACGGCTCGCCGCGCTGAGCCGCGCTGTGGATTCGGCCGTTGTATGCGCTGGTCATCGCCACCGAATCGGTCTCCAGCAGCCGGACGGCTTCCTCGCCCAGTTCCCACCACTCGATCTGCGGCTTGATGCGATCCAGAACGGCGAACGCGCGATCCACGCCTTCCTCGGTATCGAGTACATCGTAGACCCGCGCTGATTCGACGCCGTCGGATATCAGCGCCCACTCCAGGTTGGTCATGGGGGTGCGCCGGAGGCCGCGTTTCCCCGGAAAGCCTCGGAGATCGAAGAAATCCTCGATCGTCTCGGGACCGCGCTCGAGCCGGTCGCGATCGTATGCGATGACGGTCGCAAAGGCAACGTTGCCCACAGCGCAGCGCGTCAGCGCACCATCGACAAAATCCTCGGTCGCGGCAGTGCCGTCCGGCGCGGGCGGCAGGCTGGCGGGATCGATCTCGACCAGCAGACCCTCGTCGCAGGCGCGCATCGCATCGAAGAGCTCGAGGTCGACGACGTTCCACTTGATGTTGTAGGCGCGCACCTGGGAGCGGATTTCCTCGATGCCGCCGGTATAATCGATCATCTCGACGTCGATGCCGGAGGATTGCTCGAAATCGCGCACGAAGCCCAGAATCTGGCTTCGCGTGTAAACGCCACCCCACGAGACGACCGTAAGCTGTTCGGCTGCGGCCTGCGCCAGCATCGCCAGACCGACGAAGCAAAGCGGCACGACGGCCATGCGGCGAATCCTGCGCGTACGTTCGCTGTCCATCATCGCGCTCCTTACCAGTAATAACCGATATTGACGTTGAAACGGGTCTGCCAGCCGCTTTCGCCCTCACCGGCGAGAGAACCGTTGCCGAAGAACACCATGTTGTTCGCCTGGATCAGATCCAGGTACAGGAATATCGGCCCCTTGCCCACCAGGCAACCCGTCGTGTTCAGCTGCGATTTGCGGCTTTCGCTTTGGTCCTTGAACAGCACGCTGTAGTCGTTGTAGCAGATGAGCTGGTCGATGGCCGGCCAGTCGACCGGCACGTTGTAGGCAATGTTGGCGACGCCGAACGTGCCTTCGGCGGCGATATCGTACGACGTCTCGAAGCCGCCCAGACGCACCGAGTCATTGCCGACGGCGGCCGGTTGTTCGGTATTGTATTCATATCGCGTGGCTTCGAGCTGCAGGTTCCAACGACCGCAGCGCGTATCGAGATGCCCGGCCGCCGCCCAGTGATCGCCGCGGCGCCGGGTATCGAAGTTGTAGATTTCGCCCCACTGCCCGGAGACGCCGACTTCGTGGCTGCATCCGGTACCCATGCCGAACGTGTGCGCCGCGCGCAGGTTGAACTGGTTGGTTTCCTCGTTGCGCGATTCCCCGGCCGAGACGACATCGAACGAATAGCGGCCGAGGTCCGTCGCGCTGGCGAGCTCGGAGTTCTTGAAGAAGGCGAACTGCAAGTCCAGGGGTCCGTCCTGGCGCATGTACTTGACGCCCAGGTCGTAATCGTCGGAGAACCCGAGGTAATACGGCACACCGAACCAGAAATTGTGTGAGGCATACGGCAGCAGACCGAACGGCACGCGCGTGATACCTGTCTGCACTCGGTCTTCGTTTTCGAATTCGTAGCCGATCCAGCCGTGGTGAATGACATCCATGAACGGATAGAAGCGATATTCCGCGGAGACCTCCACGTTGTCGATGGAGCCCTCCGCGCCGACCCGGAACAAATCGAGCCCGCTTTCGCCGCGGGTATCTTTGACGGCGTCGTTGAAATCGCTCCAGAATCCAGTAAAGCGCACTGCGCCCGTGAACGCAACGCCGTCCGCCTCGTCGTCGGCGCTCGTCGCTGCGGCCTGGTCATCGGCCGCGTCCACCGATGCTGCGGCATCCCGTTTCTCCGGTGCTGCTTCCGCCCGGGCATATTGGGCGGCGAGCCGCGCCTCCTCCAGTTCCTGTTCCAATGCGTGCACCCGTTCCCGCAGTGCCTCCATCTCGTCCAGCCGCTCACGCATGCGCTGGACTTCCTGGAGCAGGCGTTCGACGTCGGAATTCGACAGTCCTGAATCGGACTGCTCGGAGTCTGCGACCGCGCTTCCGCACGCGAGGGTCATCGCCAGGGCCACGATGCACAGCGCGGACACGCTTGTCAGCGCTGCAGACCGCCGGTTCATCGGGCCGACACTGGATAAATTCATTGTTGTCATCGTCACCGCCGTTGGAATCCATCCTTTCGCTAGCGTATCACCTGGCAGGATTGGTAGTGAGCGAGCGGACACCCACCTTGCAGTCCTTGAGGAGCTGGCCGAACTGGTGCTGGAACGGCCCATGCGCAAGATCGGCGGCCGGCTTCACGAGTGGCAGAAGCTGCAGGCCCAGGTCGACCGGGTGCGCCGCCGCGCCGAGCATTTCCTGCGCAATGTCAGGTCCGAGTCAGGGCAAAACTCAGCAGCCACCGACACCCGCGCTCGATCCTGGAAACACTGTGCCGATGCAGGTCGGGTCGGAACAGGATGATACGTCCGAACAGGTTGAGGATATTCTTTTCACAGCTGAATTCACCGCCCTCGGCAGGCTTGACCAGCACGAAGTTCAGCTTGTACAGCCGCCCCTCGGAAACCATGTCCACGTGGGGCACGATGGCGTGGCCCGCGCGATAGCGGACCAGGTAGATGCTCAAGCGTCTGGACTGGAAGAGAACCCGGTTCTTGACTTTTCCTGGCATCTCGATTTTGTCGGCTCCTGAACGCTGTCCCCGAATTTCGGCCACACGACCGGCAGTAAAAAGCAGTCGCATCGCGCGCAACGCAGCCTATTGCTCGAAATCCAGCGGTGGCGGCCCCGGCGGAACGATGCCTTCGTAGACGTAGTCACCCTTGCGCTCGTCGAATTCGTCCCTGATGGCCGCGACGAGTGCCGGATCTTCGTAGAGATCGACCATGGTCATGGCCAGCGCCTTGGAGGCGTAAACGAGGCCCTTGTGTCCGATCGACATCCCACCCGAGGCAACAACGGCCCACGAATGCCAGGGTACATCCTTGCCGGCAATCGGCGCGCGCAGACGGATGGTCGGAACGAGGTAGCTCACGTCGCCCACATCGGTCGATCCACCGCTCGGGTTTTCCTCGGTCTCGCGCAGCGGCCTGACCTCGGCATCCATGCCCACCGGCTCCTTGCCGGCGGCGGTCTGGATGTCCATCGCGAACTGCTGCTCGGCCTGGGTGTAGTCGATGCCGCCCAGCGCTTCGAGGTTGGCCTGCAGCGCCGCACCGCCCGTTCTGTTGGGCAGTACTTCGTGCACGCCGGAAATCAGCGTCACCTTGTGGTCGACGTCTGCCATGATGGCCGCGCCTTCGGCCATCGCCTGTACACGCTCGTACACAGGCGCCATGCCCTCCCGGCTGCGATCACGCACACGCACCCAGATCTTGGCGTAATCGGGCACCACATTGACGACCTTGCCGGCATCCATGATGTGGTAGTGGATGCGTACCGTCGGTTTGACATGCTCGCGATAGGCATTGATGCCGTGTGCGTAAAGCTCCAGCGCGTCGCCGGCCGAGCGTCCGTTCCACGGATCGGCGGCCGCGTGTGCGGCCTGGCCGTCGAATTCGACGAGAAAATCTACCAGCGCCTGCGAGCTCTGCACCGACGCTTCGATTTCATCGCTGGGGTGCCAGTCCATCATGACGTCGACGCCGTCGAACGCGCCGGCCCGGATCATCCAGAGCTTGCCGAAGAACTTTTCCTCGGCCGGCGTGCCGTAGAAACGGATCGTGCCCTCGATGTCGCCGGCCTCGATCAGCTGCTTGACGGCGATTGCCGCGCCGAGAGACGCCGACCCGAAGATGTTGTGGCCGCAGCCGTGTCCGGGCGCGCCCGTCTCGATCGGCGATCGTTCGGGGACCGCAGCCTGCGACAGGCCGGGAAGCGCATCGAACTCGCCCATGATGCCGACGACCGGCTTGCCGCTGCCGTACTCGGCGACGAACGCCGTCGGGATTTCGCCGACGTCGCGCGTGATGGAAAAGCCGTGCGCGGTCGCGTGTTCGATCAGCGCCTCCGCCGACTCGGACTCCCGGAAGGCGATTTCGGCAAAACTCCAGATGCGGTCGCTCAGATCGGTCAGCGCATCGGCCTGTGCATCGACCGATTCAATCACGTCCTGTTTAAGCTGCTGCTCCGCATCGCTCTGAGCCATGGCGATAGGGCTGATCAATGCCAGCAGTATGGATGTTGTCCATCTATTCATTTTGAGAATCCTGTTAGGGGAATTGCGCCGGGGCACTGCGAATGGCGGCCCGGAATGGCGACGGCTGCGCAAAGTATAAACACACCATCTCCTGACGGCCAGCGGTGCCGGTTTCTGCTCCGAATTATTCGCGGTTCCCTAAAAGAACACCAGGCAACGCGTCTCCAGGCTTTCGCGCGGCGGCGCATCGCCTGGCGCGCGCGGATCCTTGCAGGACGAATGCGGGGTGAAACGCGCGCGGCCATCCAGGGCTGAATCGTAGGTCTTGAACAGCAGCACTTCGTCTCGGTGCATGCGCGGGTAGTAGTACCAGCGTTGTTCCGGCTCGTGTAGCGCAACCTGAAGTTCACCGGTCCGATCCGCTCCGCGCCGTTCCATCGGCACAAGATCGCCCTCGCGAACGGTGCGCGCATCGCACAGCACGAGCGGGTGATCAACGACCGGCTCGCCGATGGGGCGCCAGACATTGAGGATCGCGAAGCGCCGCGACTTCAGCCGCTGCAGTTCCTCCGGCGCATCGCTGAAAAAGTCCGCGAACCGTCGCCGCCCTGAGTCGTGCGTGTAATCGTTGTGAACGACGTTTGCGGGATCGCGAGCGCCGTGTGCGCGCTGGTTCGTGACAGAAGAGCTCCGCCGCGTGTCGTCGAAGACCTCGACGCGATGCGCGCCGGTAACGCGCTTCAGCAGGTCGATCAATTCAGGGTGGTAGGTCGCGTGCAGCGTCGCATCGTCATGGAAATTGGTCACAGCGCTCTCGTGGGCCAGCAGCATGAAGCCTTCGCGGTCGAGGTCGGTCGCCGGCAATTGCGCCCGGGCATCATGAAGATCGACCTCATGGTCACGATAGTTGCCCAGGTGCTCGGTCCGGTCGCCGCCACCCTTCGAAGGAAGATAGACCGGTGTTGCCGAAAGATCGGCCAGGAACTTGAGCTTCGCCTTGAAGGACTCTTGTGCAGGCTGATTCACCGCTCGCTCTCCGGATTTCCAATGTCGGAAGCTTTGAAACGTCCGTCCCGAACCATACCCACCTTGGCCAATACTGTCTACTGGGCGTCGAGCCGGTTTGCATCGGTTTCGAAAAAAATGCTGCCAAACCCCCGCGGTGGCAGGGTTCACCGCACTCTAACCCTGCCTCATCCGACGCCCTTCCGTCGCGAGGGATCGTCAGGCCCGGTGCCTGCCGCGTCTTGCGACCGAGCGCCGGTCGGCACTACGACCCAGATCTCCGGGCGGAACAGATGCCAAGTGAGCGAGCCGAAGGCCGCGAATAGGTCGTCGCAGAACTTTGTGCTATCCGTCTTGGACCCGCGAGATCGCAATTCGACCGGAGTCACTGAATCCCGGAAATACCAATGGTCGGAGACCAATCCCGCAAGCGGTCGCGAATTTTTCAATTGCCCGACGCAGTCATCGCCGGCACGAGAGATGGAGATGGGCTAATGGGGTGACCCTTTTTTCCATGCCCCCCTTTTTTCCGCGGCTAAGGATATCGCCGGGAGCGAGCGAGAATGATCATCCTGCTTCTCATGCCCTGACTTCCGGCACACGCAATGCTGGACTAGCACCCGTAACATCTTATCCCGAAACGTTTCAGGAGCCTTACATGCAAACCGAATCGGTGATCCTGCTGACTGCCGCCGCCGCAAGCATTGCACTACTTTTGCTGCTTCGGGCCGCGAAATCGAGACTCTACAATCGCTCTGCCGGAATCGGTCTTGTTCTGATCACATTTCCAACCGGCCTGGCCGTCTTCGGCGATGTCGATGGGTGGGTGGCGCTCCTGCTGGCCGTTGTCGGCGCGTGGCTCTGGGTGGCGGATCCGTTCGGTAAAGCCTGAAGGCATGGGGTCATGAAGGCACTTGCAGCGACTGTGTCGTCGCTTGAACGAGCAGTTTCGATCCTGATACTATCGATGAAAACACTGCGCTAATCCCTTCGCACTTGCGCCGCAAGCTGCGCTTCCGGCAATCGACCGTCTTCGGCCGCCGAAGCGGCTGCGCGAAAGGCCGGCCTCGTCGATCATTAGCCGAGAAGGCGCAGACTTTCTATTACGGATTCCGCCGAATGCCGGCGGCGATGTGGGAGTGCGATATGTCCGAACTGAATGACCATCTCCTGTGGATCGGTGGCCAATATGCAGCCTCCGAAGCGGAGGCCTTTTTCAATACCGTCAACCCCGCCACCGGCGAGGTAATCTGTCGATTAGCCAGCGCTTCTGCTGCGGATGTCGACAAGGCGGTGGCGGCCGCGGAAACCGGCCAGGCGGAGTGGTCGGCCATGAGCGGCGCCGATCGCGGCCGCGTACTGAGCCGCACCGCCCGGTTGCTGCGCAAGCACTGCGACGAGGTTGCCAGGCTGGAATCGATGGATGGCGGCAAGCCAATCGCCGAAACCCCCGAGGCGGACGTGGGCTCCGCGGCGGATTGCCTGGAGTTTTTCGGCGGCCAGGCTGCCTCTTTGCAGGGGGAGTACCAGTCGGTGTCCGGGGGCTTCTTCTACACGCGGCCGGAACCCGTCGGAATCTGCGCCGGTATCGGCGCCTGGAACTATCCGCTGCAGATCGCCGCCTGGAAGTCGGCCCCGGCACTGGCAGCGGGCAACGCGATGATTTTCAAACCCTCGGAGTTGACGCCGCTGACGGCGCTGCGGCTGGCGGAGCTGTTCAAGGACGCCGGCCTGCCGGACGGCGTGTTCAACGTGGTGCCGGGTTTTGTCGAAACCGGCCAGGCGCTCACCGGCCACCCTCGCATCGCCAAGGTTTCACTCACCGGCGCGGTGAGTACCGGCAAGGCGGTGATGCGCGCCGCCGCCGATTCCCTGAAATCCGTGACCCTGGAGCTGGGCGGAAAATCGCCGCTTATCGTATTCGACGACGCCGATCTGGACAACGCCGTGAGCGCGGCGCTTCTCGGAAATTTCTATACCCAAGGGCAGATCTGTACCAACAGCACGCGGGTCTTTTTGCAGGAGTCCATCAAGGATCGTTTCGTGGAAAAGCTGCTGGCGAGGGTCGAGAAGCTCAAGCTGGGCAATCCGCTGGATCCGGAGACGGATATGGGCCCCCTGGTGAGCGCCGAGCATATGCAGACGGTGCTCGACTATCTGGAAAAGGGAAAACAGGAAGGCGGTCGGGTGCTGACCGGCGGCAAGCGCGCCGAAGTGCCGGGCTTCGAGCGGGGTAATTTCGTCGAGCCTACGGTATTCGACCAGCTGCGTGACGACATGACCATCGTGCGCGAAGAAATTTTCGGCCCGGTGCTGTCACTGCTCAGCTTCCGCGACGAATCCGAGGTGCTGGCGAGAGCCAACGACACCGAATTCGGTCTCGCCGGGGGCATCTTCACCTGCGATCTCCAGCGCGCCCACCGGGTAGCCGAACAGCTGGATGCGGGAATCGTGTGGATCAACCACTACAACATCACACCGGTCGAGATGCCCTTCGGCGGCTTCAAGCATTCCGGCATCGGCAAGGAAAACAGCCGCCGCGCCTTCGAACACTACACGCGCCTGAAGACCGTCTATGTGGCCCAGGGGGATGTGGACGCACCCTACTGAAGCCCAAAGCAGCCAGTGGTGAAAGCTTGATGGCTCAGCGCGTGCGGGTCACTTTATTCACAGCCCGCCCGGAACCGGAGGACGTTCGGAGACCCTCACTCCAGCCGCCTTTCCGGTTCTTCCTCCCGCTGCGAATCTTCCCAGTCCTTCGCCACGCCGACGGGTGCGGCGGAAGGCGCCAGCATGCCCTTGCCCAGCACATGGTCTGCACCCTTTTCGCCGATCATGATGGTGGGTCCATTCAAATTGCCGCTGGCAAGTGCAGGCATGATGGAGGAATCGATCACGCGTAGATTCTGGATACCGTGCACCCGGCACTCGGGATCCACCACCGCCATCTCGTCGGTGCCCATGCGGCAGGTGCCGCAGGGGTGGTATGCGGTCTCGCAGGATTCCGCCAGCCAGTTGTCGATCTCGTCGTCACTCTGCACGTCCGGGCCCGGCTCTATCTCACGTCCCCGATAGGGGTCCATCGCCGGCTGGGCGAAGATCTCACGCGTGAAGTGCACACCGGCACGGAAGACCTGCTTGTCCTCCTCGCGGGACAGATAATTGAAAACCATTTCCGGTGCCGCTTCCGGGTCGGCGGATTTGAGCTTGACCCAGCCGCGGCTAAGCGGCTTGCTGGCGCCCAGGTGAGCCTGGAAACCGTGCCCCTTCACCGCGCTGGAGCCGTCGTAGGCGATGGCGCCGGCGAGAAAATGGTACTGGATATCCGGATACTGGAGTCCGGCGCGGCTGCGGATATATCCGTTGGACTCGAAATGATTGGAAGTCCCGAGCCCGCGCTTGAACAGCAGCCAGTTGGCGCCGATCCAGGCCTTCCCCAGCGGACCCAACCAGCCGTTGAGCGTGATCTTCTGCGTGCACTCCTGTTGTACCCAGCACTCCAGGTGATCCTGCAGATTCTGACCCACCCCGGGCAGGTCGTGCACCACCTCGATGCCGTGCTCCCTGAGATGTTCTGCCGGACCGATACCGGAGAGCATCAGCAGCTTGGGAGAGTTGAAGGCGCTGGCGGAAAGAATGACCTCCTTGTTGGCTTTTGCACGGAAAGTCTTGCCGCGCTGGCGGTACTCCACGCCCACCGCTTTTTTGTCCTCCATGATCACCCGGGTGGTGAGGGCATGCATCTTCATTTCGAGATTGCTGCGCGCCCTCGCCGGCTTCAGGTAAGCCAGCGCGGTGGAACAACGCACGCCGTCGCGGACGGTCATATCCATGCGCCCGAAGCCCTCGGCTCGATAGCCGTTGTAGTCCTCGGTATAGCCGTAGCCCGCCTGCCGGCCGGCTTCGATGAATGCACGGTAGAGGGGATTTTTCATGTTGTTACCGTTGCAAATCGTGAGCGGGCCACTGCTGCCGCGATACTCGTCGCCGCCGTAGACACAGTGCTCGGCACGCTTGAAGTAGGGCAGCACGTCGGCATAGCCCCATTCCCTGGCACCTTTTTCCTCCCACTCGGCATAATCGCCGGCGTCGCCGCGCACATAGACCATACCGTTGATGGATGAGGAGCCGCCGATCACCTTGCCGCGCGCCTGATGGATGCGCCGCCCGTTGAGCCCGGGTTCCGGCTCGGTGTAAAACTCCCAGTCGTACTTGGGCATGTTGAGTGGAATGGAAAATGCCGTGGGCATCTTGATGAAGATCGAGTTGTCACGGCCACCGAATTCCAGCAGCAGTACGTTGTACTCTCCGCTCTCCGTCAGCCGGTTCGCCAGCACGGCGCCGGCGGAGCCGGCACCGACAACGATGTAGTCGTAGGTCTGATCGAATTTTTCCTCATGCATGGTCATACCGCTCCTGGTTGTCCTTCTTCACCCGGCGTTCTCGCTTGCTGCTCGCGCCGCATATGCAGATACTGAAGGTGGGCCTCGAAATGATCGACCACATCGCCGATCACCTGATCCTTGGTGTAGCCCATCAGGTCGTAGGTGAGGCCGCCCTCGCGCAGGCGCGGCTCGAGCCGGCAGTAGTGGGCACGCGATTTCTCCGTCCTCAGAGTGAACGCCGGCATGGCGCACTTGCGCGGCCAAACCTGGTAGTTGAAGTCCACTTCGTCGGTCAGCGTCACGTCCAGTGCAAGGTACAGTTGGTCGCCGGTTCCGCCGCTGATTTTCACCGGATAGCCCTCTTGTTCGAGCTGCTCCTTCACCGATTCGAATGCGGGTCCAATCGTTTGCTCGACAAAGCGCTCTACCTGGGCGCGCGTGGGGAAGCTCACCGCCCGGCCCAGGCGCTGAGTCCAGTTACTGGTGGGATCGCGCGACAGAGTGCGCGCAGACAGGTGGCCGGAAAGAGAATCCTGCATGCTGTCTCTCTTGAGGCCCTCGAGGCGCAACGCGCGCAGCAGGCTCAGCATCACCATGATCAGCACTGCGGCGAAGGGCAGCCCCATGATCACCACCGCTCCTTGCAACGCCACCAGGCCGCCGGCCATCAGCAGCGCAACGGTGAGGACACCGATGATCGCCGCCCAGACAATGCGGATCCACGGCGGCGCATCGTGGTTCGGATCCTTGAGACGGCAGGTAAGATTTGACAACACCAGTGCACTCGAGTCGCCGGAAGTCACGAAGAAAACGATGGACAGAATGGTCACCAGAATCGTCGTCAACCAGGTCCAGGGCGCCTCCTCGAGGAACTTGTAGATGGCGGAGCCCGGATTCTGCACCGCCGCCTGACCGAACTCAGCGGCGCCGCTCATCACCATGTCGATGGCGGAGTTGCCCATGATCGCCATCCAGGCCGCTATAAAAGTGAAGGGAAGTATCAGCGTACCGGCGACGAAGGAACGTATAGTGCGTCCGCGCGAAATCCTCGCAAGAAACATGCCGACGAACGGACCCCAGGCGATCCACCAGGCCCAGAAAAACAGCGTCCAGGCGTTCAGCCAGCTGGAGGGCCGATCGAAAGCATAGGTGTCGAGCGACAGGCCGATGAAATTCTGGAAATAATCGCCCACATTCGTGACGAAGGCGTCCAGCAAAAAGCGCGTCTGGCCAGTGAACAGCACGAACAGCATCAAAAGCACCGCCAGCAGCATATTGAACTCGGATAGCCGGCGGATACCGCGCTCCACCCCTGTGGCCGCGGAAATGGCCGAGAAGACGACGATCAGCACTGCCAGCGCCGCCTGTATGGCAATGCTCTCGGGCACGCCGAACATGTAGGCGAGGCCGAAGTTCAGTTGAATGATGCCGATGCCCAGACTGACAGCCACCCCGAATACCGTTCCCAGTACCGCGGCAACATCCACAGTGTCTCCCAGCGGGCCATCTATGCGCTTGCCGAAAAGGGCATAGAGAGACGAGCGAATAGTCAGCGGCAAACCGTGGCGATAGCTGAAAAAGCCAAGCGCCATGCCCACCAGGGTGTAAACGCCCCAACCGGAAATGCCCCAGTGCAGGAATGTCAATTCCATCGCATGGCGGGCGGCTTCCACGGTGCCACCCTCGCCAATCGGCGGCTGAGTGAACTGGGTGACCGGCTCTACGATGCAATAGAATATCAGGTCGATACCGATGCCGGCGGCGAACAGCATTGCCGCCCAGCTGATCGTGTTGAATTCGGGCTCCGAGTGATCCGGACCCAGCTTGATATTGCCGAAGCGGGAGACCGCCACTACAATCACGAAAACCAGATAGATCACCACGGCAAGAAAGTAGAACCAGCCGAACCCCGAAGAAATCCAGGTCAGCGCGGCATTGATCAGGCGGTTCGCCGTTTCGGTGAAAAGCATCGTCCAAAGCGAGAACACAACGATGCCGATCACGGAGCCGTAGAAAATCAGCGGCTTGATATGGGCCTCTTCCGGCGTGGCCTTGGAGCCGTCTGCGGGGGAGTTCGCGTTGTGCATCCTGCACTCCTGGTTTGTTGTTATGCGCACGAGTTTGATGAAAAGCCGATGTTTCCGGATCGTCCCGGATACTCGCGGCAGTTAGAAATCAAGACCTACAGCCAAAATCGCATTCGCGTTGCAATCAGAACCGCATTCGTCCCAGTTGGTATCAGCAAAGGCGGCGGTCACCGTGACTGGATCATGGGCGTAGCTGATGCCCAGCATCCAGTCGGTGGTATCGGGTTGACCGGCCAGCGCGTTGTCGGAGAAATTCAGCCTGCCGATATGGGCATCGACCGACCATGCCCTGGCTAGCGGTATCGAGCCAAATAGCTTGAAATAGGCCTGGCGGGTATCTTCGCCGAAATATTCGGGAGCGAATTCCACCCGCGCACCTACGCTCATGTTATCCAGTTCCTGCGTTAGCCCGACGTAGACCTCGGCATAATCAGCACCGGAAATTCCCCGACCGTGGTAGGTATAGTACTGGGCGGTCAGATTCAGCGTGGTGGCATGGGCAAGGCTAATGTCATAACCCGCGTAGAAATCCCACTCGACATCAGCAAAGCCGTCGACATTGGATGCCCATGTGCCGACATAAAAGCCGGAATCATTGGCCCAGCCAAGATCGCCTTGCAGCGCGGGTTCACCCTGCGTTTGGCTGACACCACGAAAGAGGTAGTCGGAGGTTAGCGTGATATTGCCATACAAGTCGCCATCGGCATGGCTGTCCGTTGACACTAAGGATGTGAGCGTCACAGCCATCCCGATGGCAAGAATTTGGTTGTTCATTCTCTCCTGGAGACACCAGCCGGGTCATGATTCTTTCTGGTGCCCGCGTTCGATTCTGAAGACCCGGTGCCGATACCGGTCCGGCCGAAACAGGATGACGCGTCCGAAGAGGTCGACGATATTCTTCTCATAGATGAATTCCCCGCCGGGCCTTGGCGTGGCCAGGAAAAAAGTTCAGCTTGTACAGCCGGCCTTCGGCGACCATGTTCACGTGGAGCACGAACGCGTGTGCCGCAGAATAGCGGACCGGGTAGATGCTCGGGCGCCTGGGCCGGGAAAGTTCACGGTTTTTGACTTTTTCCGGCATTTTCAGGCTACTGTCGCCTGAGCGGCAATCGTCGATCGTCAGTCACCAGGCCAGGCAGCCTCTGAACAGGCCCGCGCGGGCGCGACGACACCTTTGCGGGAGGCTCCTGCTTGGCTTGCGCGAGCATGGTCTGATTGTTCCAAACAGGCGAGTCCAGACAAGCCGGGAGCCCGCAAAAGGCCGAAAGGGTTTCG
Source organism: Wenzhouxiangellaceae bacterium (assembly GCA_018334995.1). Classification (GTDB taxonomy): domain Bacteria; phylum Pseudomonadota; class Gammaproteobacteria; order Xanthomonadales; family Wenzhouxiangellaceae. The sequence goes on along the minus strand of JAGXKW010000016.1, from coordinate 25,015 downwards.
TCGGAAAAGCCCCATCGCACGCAACGTAGTCTATTGATCGAAATCCTGTGGTGACGGCCACGACGGCCCATGAATGCCAGGGCACGTCCCTGCCGGAAATCCGTGCGCAGACGGATGGTCGGAACGAGGTAACTCGCGTCGCCCACATCGGTCAATCCACCGCTCGGATCTTCCTCGGTCTCGCACAGCGGCCTGGCCGTCGAACTCGACCAGAAAGTCGACCAGAGACTGCGAGCTTTGCGCCGGCGCTTCGATTTCACCGCCGGGATGTCAGTCCGTTCGGTGCGTATTCGGTTCGCTCAACGCACCCTACCCGGGATTCGATGACTGCAAAGGCCTAGGGGTCGCTCATCGTCGAGGCCGTCGCCGTTGACATCACCGGCGCCGGAGACGCTGAATCCCGAAAAATCATCTGCATCGATGCCGTCGATGCGAAAGCCGCCGGCGCCCAGCGCACCAAGATCGATCGGGCCGTTTGCCTGGGAGACGTCGGCACCCAGGCCGAGCGCACAGACGATGGCGCGGTACGTGGCGGTCCGGCGGCGGACCGGCGCGCGAGGCTTGGCCGCTTTCGCGGGCGCAAGTCGAATTTCACCGCCCGCTATTCGATTAACATTTTCCATGATCAGTATCCTCGAGCTCAGTCGTTTGACTCGAATCCGTCGGCGAAGATCGGCGGCGGCAGGGGCTGCTGGCTGGTCGAGACCGTGCCGAAGTATTCGTTTTCGTTCGCGGTCGTCGTCTCGCGAATCTCCAGCCGGTCGAACGGCGCCTGTGCCCATACGCCGAGGTAGTCCTGTTCGGGAAGCTGATCGGTTTGAAACTGTAACTGGCCGATGGTCGTATCGCCCGCCTTGACCGTCACGTCGAAGGTCGACGGCGTGCTGCCGCCGGATGCGTCGTCGAAATCGATGCCCATTGCAAACGTGAAACCTTCCGCCATCGCGATGTCGAGGTCCTCATTGGCATTGATTGCGAGCTCGATATCGTTATCGTCCGGGAAATCGGCCGGAGAATTGCCGAAATTCAGGCTCGACGGGGCAATGGCATCGAACATGATCTGTCCGCTCTGGAACGGTTCGGGGGGCTGATTGACTGCGCTGTACGGCGCGCTGGCCACGCTGGCACCGGTTGCCTTCAGAAACTCCTCACGGTCGGTAAACAAAAGCGGGCCGGCGACCGGTGACGGACCAAACACCACGTAGCTCTCGCCGGCAAATGAATTGCCATCGGGATCGGCAAAATGGGCACCGACGATCACATCGTCGAGGCCGTCGCGATTGACGTCGCCGGTGCCCGAGACGCTGACTCCCGCTCTGTCGCCGGCGTCTACGCCGTCGATGCGGAAGCCGCCGCTGCCTAGTGCGCCGAGATCGATGGGGGCGCTATCGGCCTTGCCGAACACCACATAGCTTTCGCCGGCAGATGAATTGCCATCGGGATCAGCGCGATCGGCGCCGACGATCACATCGTCGAGGTCGTCGCCGTTGACGTCGCCGGCGCCGGAGACGCTCCACCCTGACTGGTCAACGTCGTCGATGCCGTTGATGCGGAATCCGCCGCTGCCGAGGGCGCCGAGATCGATGGGGGCGCTATCGGCCTTGCCGAACACCACGTAGCTTTCGCCGGCAGATGAATTGCCATCAGGATCGGCGAGAGGGGCACCGACGATCACATCGTCGAGGTCGTCGCCGTTGACGTCGCCGGCGCCGGAGACGCTATATCCCGAATAATCATAGGCGTCGATGCCGTCGATCCGGAAGCCGCCTGTACCGAGGGCGCCGAGGTCGATGGGGGCGCTATCGGCCTTGCCGAACACCACATAGCTTGCGCCGGCATTTGTATCGCCATCGGCGTCGGCTCCTATGGCACCGACGATCACATCGTCGAGGCCGTCGCCGTTGACGTCGCCGGCGCCGGAGACGCTGAAACCCGAGTAATCATCGGCATCGATGCCGTCGATGCGGAAGCCGCCGCTGCCGAGGTCGCCGAGATCGATGTTGTCGCTATCGGCCTTGCCGAACACCACGTAGCTTTCGCCGGCATATGAATTACCATCGGGATCGGCGAAAGGGACACCGACGATCACATCGTCAAGGCCGTCGCCGTTGACGTCGCCGGCGCCGGAGACGCTTCTCCCTGACAAATCATTAGCGTCGATGCCGTCAATCCGGAAGCCGCCGTTGCCGAGGTCGCCGAGATCGATGCTGTCGCTATCGGCCTTGCCGAACACCACGTAGCTTTCGCCGGCAGATGAATCGCCATCGGGACCGGCGCGATGGGCCCCGACGATCACATCGTCGAAGTCATCGCCGTTGACGTCGCCGGCGCCGGCGACGCTTATCCCTGACAAATCACCAACGTCGGCGCCGTCGATCCGAAAGCCGCCGCTGCCGAGGTCACCGAGCTCGATGCTGGCGCTGTCGGCCTTACCGAACACCACGTAGCTTTCGCCGGCAAGTGAATTGCCATCGGGATCGGCGCGATGGGCCCCGACGATCACATCGTCGAGGCCGTCGCCGTTGACGTCGCCGGCGCCGGAGACGCTTCTCCCCGAATAATCACCGGCATCGATGCCGTCGATGCGGAATCCGCCGGCGCCCAGCGCACCAAGATCGATCGGGTCGTTTGCCTGAGCGACCCCGGCACCCAGGCCGAGCGCACAGACGATGGCCCGGTACGTGGCGGTTCGGCGCAGGGCCGGCGCGCGAGGCTGGGCCGCTTTTCCGGGCGCAAGACCGTAATTCGAAATCAGCGCAGGCGCCAGCAGGCGGGCACGCAAGAACTTTTGGGGGTCCGTGACCATCGAATCGTCGCAGCAAGGATCGTTACTTATCTATGCGCGAACTGGGGCATAATCGGATCATCCCCGCTTCAACATCGGGCCCTTGACGGGTGACAGCGACCCGCCCCAGACCGAGCTTCTGCGGCGCTCAGCCGCTTTCGCGGGTCCAGGTCGATGATCACCGGCCATTATTGAACCAGTATTTGCAATGGCCATTTTCTTTCTGTTTTTCTGCAGGCTAATCGCTCTGGTTCAGAAATTCCGAGTCAAGCTTTAGATCCGAGCGGATTTGGTCACCTGTGCATCGAGCCGATTGGACCCGTTTGTGGCTCCGGCTAACCGCCGCCAAAACGCACCATCCGCTTGATCTCGTCGGTCTTGAACCCGAGCAGCATGGGCCGGACAGCGCCGGGGATGACGGCGACATCGAACAGTTCGTCGACCACCCCCTCGATACGCAGGTGGTGGAGCAGGTCGCCGGTCTCGAGATCGACCACGACGATGCCGCAGCGGGCCTGCGCGTTGCGCTTCTCCAGCGCATCGTCCAGCGGCAGCCCGCTGAACGACTGGTTGCGCGCCTTCGACAGCCCGACCAGCGCGTAGCGGCCGTGGAACGCCAATCCGCGCGCGTAGCCGGGCACGAAACACAGCGGTTCGAACGCGCCCGTCTGCAGGTCGACGTGGCCGAACTCACCGCTGCCCGAGTTCAGAAGCCACAGCCGCCCCCGGTACCAGCGCGGCGAGTGCGGCATGGACAACCCCTTGCAGACAACCTCGTTGCTGCAAACGTCCATGACCAGCCCGCCGTCGAGCCGGTGATCTCGCCAGCCCTCGGCGACGTCGCTGGTGCTGATCATCGTCACCCAGCGGGGGTCGCCCTCGTACATCGCCAGCCCGTTGAGGTGGCAGCGGTCCTCCGGCGCAAGGCGCGTGATGAACGGCGGCGTCCAGACGACGTCGAAATTGGCCTTGTCCGACGGACGCGCGAGGCAGCTGAACAGGGTGTTGACGAACACCGGCCAGCCGCGCCCATCGATGCCGATGTCGTGGGCATCGACGTCGCCGGTGGTCCATCCCAGGTGGGGGATGTACAGCCGGTCGTAGCCTTCGTACGACTCGCCGTTCTCGAGCACGTTATTGAACCGCCAGAGCTGGTACAAGCTGGCCAGGTACAGGCGGTCTGCGCGCGCAGCCAGGCCCATGCAGCGGGCATAGGTGCGCTCGGCCACACTAACGCCCGATTCACTGGTCCCCAGCATGAACAGCTTGCCAGCCTGGTAGGTCGTGAAGGCCAGGCTCGCTCCCAAATCGGCCAGCCAGCGCCCGAAATTGCGGGAAAACCGCAGCGAAAAGGCGGGGCCGGACGTCTCGGACTGATTTTTGGAAGTCATTGGACGGGAGTGTAATTGGGATCGGGATCGGGATTGAACATCCGCGCGCCGCGCAACCAGGCTGCACTGGCCGGGGGCGGCGACTGGCTGCGGCAAGCCGTGGCGCGGCCGGCTACGCCTCCACAAGCGCGGGTTCAATCAACACTGATTGGCTCCTCTGCCAGATCCTCGAAACTGTCGCTCAACAAGATATCGGTGATGCAGCTAACAGCGACGTCCGTCACGTTTGTGCTGCCGATCAGTCCGCTTCCCGGTGAAATCGCGCAAGTATGCGCATCGGGTTCGAAGAGGATGCGGACGCTCCAGGTCTGGCCGGTCGTCAGGGACAGGTCGAACACGAAGTCCGAGTCCTGCTCGAACAGCAGTGCGGAACGATTGTTCAGGTCAAAAACAAGCCCTGTTGCTCGGAGTCCAGTGACCGTGCCACCAACGGAATAGCCGGTAACGCAGTCGACTTCAATCGCGGTCACATCCGACCCGGAGATTTTTCCCGTAGCGTTCGTCACTGCGCAAACCTGCCGCGGATCGGTTGGCTGGGTTCTGACGGTGACCGCATAGGTCGAGCCATCGGCCAGCGCGGTCGGGAAGGTGAAGGCTCCGTCGCCCGAGACGGACAGGTCGTCCCCGGCGTTGTTTCTTAGCACGAGCCCCGTGCCGGCCAGACCTGAAACCGTGCCGCCGACGGTGAAGTCGTCGGTCACGCAGGTCACCTGGACGTCCGTGACGTTCGCCCCGGCCAGGGTGCCGGTGCCGCTGGTGACGGTGCAGGTCTGGCTGAGCTCCGAAGGCTGAGTTGCAACGGTGACCACATAGTTTGAGCCATCGGCCAGCCCGGTCGGGAACGTGAAGGCTCCGTCGCCCGAGACGGACAGGTCGTCCCCGGCGTTGTTTCTTAGCACGAGCCCCGTGCGGACGTGCCGCCGACGGTGAAGTCGTCGGTCATACAGCTCACCTGGACGTCCGTGACGTTCGCCCCGGCCAGGGTGCCGGTGCCGCTGGTGACGGTGCAGGTCTGGCTGAGCTCCGAAGGCTGAGTTGCAACGGTGACCACATAGTTTGAGCCATCGGCCAGCGCGGTCGGGAAGGTGAAGGCTCCGTCGCCCGAGACGGACAGGTCGTCCCCGGCGTTGTTTCTTAGCACGAGCCCTGTGCCGGCCAGACCTGAAACCGTGCCGCCGACGGTGAAGTCGTCGGTCACGCAGGTCACCTGGACGTCCGTGACGTTCGCCCCGGCCAGGGTGCCGGTGCCATTGCCAACAGTACAAGTCTGGCTAGGACCGGAGGGCTGGTCCAAGACGGTGACCGCGTAGTCCGAGCCGTCGACCTGGGCCGGGAAGATGAATGACCCGTTGCCTGCAATCGGCAAGTCGCTACCTTCGTTATTCAGCACCAGGCCACTACTTTCCAGGCCGCTGACCATGCCGCCCACCGAAAAAAAGGTTACGAAGCGAACATCGGCGCTTTGGCCGGCCGCGCGAGCCGGTTGCAGCCAGCGGCCCCAGTTGCCAATACCGGAGGTGACCGTGGTGGTGGGATCACTCAAGACTCTTGCGCGCCATCGCCACGCACCAACGGTCTGCAGGTCGATGGTGGCGTCGTAGCGCGCCTGTCCGGTGGTGCTGTCCTGGAAGACCAATTCAGGAACGGCGGTCACCAGGTTCTGACCATCGAACGGCACGCCGGCTGGCTTGACCTCCACCGCAATGCCCGCCAGCGTCCTACCGACATGCACTGGTGCGAAAATCGATACCATGAAATCTCCGCCCGGCACCAGGCCACCGGGCGCAATCGGGGTGGTGCCGTCAATCTGGAACTGACGAGCCAGTGCAACGCGGCTGCGCCCCTCGTTGCCCAGGTACACAAATGCCGCACCTTCGTTGGTCTGGCCGTTGTCGAAATCAATGGACCCGACGCTCACGTCGGCATAGCCGTCGCCGTTGACGTCCCCGGCTCCGGCCACCGAAAAGCCGAACCAGGCATCGTCCTGATCGCTTTCGGCCTGCCAGTCTGCGGTCGCGCCCAGACCCGACGCGGAGCCCAAGTACACAAACGCCGCGCCTTCATCGACCTCGCCGTTGTCGAAAAGAAACGCGCCGATAATCACATCGGCATAGCCGTCGCCGTTGACGTCCCCGGCTCCGGCCACCGAAGAACCGAAATTGGCGAATTCCTGGTCGCTTTCGGCCTGCCAGTCCGCTGCTGTCGACAGACCGGACGCGGAGCCCAGAAACACGAACGCGGCGCCTTCATTGGTCTCGCCGTTGTCGAAAAAGCGTGCCCCGACGATCACGTCGGCAAAGCCGTCACCGTTGACATCCGCGGCACCGGCCACCGAGCTGCCAAATCGGGCAAAGGCCTGATCGCTCTCGGCCTGCCAGTCCGCCGTGGTCGACAGACCCGACGCCGACCCGAAGTACACGAACGCCGCGCCTTCGTTGACCTGCCCGCTGTCGAACTTAGGTGCCCCGACGATCACGTCGGCATGGCCGTCGCCGTTGACATCTCCGACTCCGGCCACCGAGGCGCCGAAGGCGGCATCTTCCTGGTCGCTTTCGGCCTGCCAGACGGGCGTGGCCGACAAACCCAACGCCGCGCCCAGATACAAGAACGCGGCGCCTTCATCGGTCTCGCCGTTGTCGAACCGGTCTGCCCCAACGATCACGTCGGCAAAGCCATCGCCGTTGACATCCCCAGCGCCGGCCACCGAGGTGCCGAAACGGTCAAAAGGGTCGTCGCCTTCGGCTTGCCAGGCTGCTGTGGCGGCCAGACCCGAGTCGGAGCCGAAAAACACGAACGCAGCCCCTTCATCGGTCTCGCCGTTGTCGAAAAAGGGCGCGCCGACGATCACATCGGCATAGCCGTCGCCGTTGACGTCCCCGGCTCCGGCCACCGAAGAACCGAAATTGGCGAATTCCTGGTCGCTTTCGGCCTGCCAGTCCGCTGCTGTCGACAGACCGGACGCGGAGCCCAGGAACACGAACGCGGCGCCTTCATTGGTTTCGCCGTTGTCAAACTGGGGAGCCCCGACAATCAGGTCGGCAAAGCCGTCGCCGTTGACATCCCCGGCAGCGGCCACAGCGTCGCCGAAGCCGGCAAAATCCTGGTCGCTTTCAGCCTGCCACGCGGCCGTGGTCACCAGACCCGACGCGGCACCGAGGTACCCGAACGCTGCCCCTTCATTGGCTTCGCCGTTGTCGAACAAGCTTGCCCCGACGATCACGTCGGCAAAACCGTCGCCATTGACATCCCCTGCACCGGCCACCGAGGCGCCGAACCAGGCAGCGTCCTGATCGCTCTCGGCCTGCCAAGCCGGCGCAGTGCCCAGGCCCGACGCCGAGCCTAAGTACATGAACGCCGCGCCTTCATCGTCCTGGCCGTTGTCGAAGAAAACTGCCCCGACGATCACGTCGGCAAAGCCGTCGCCATTGACATCCCCGGCACCCGCCACAGAAATACCGAAACTGGCACTGACTTGGTCGCCTTCGGCCTGCCAGTCCGCCGTGGTCGACAGACCCGACGCCGAGCCGAAATACACGAACGCCGCGCCTTCAAGGTTCTGGTCGGTGTCGAAGTTTCGCGCCCCGACGATCACGTCGGCATAGCCATCGCCGTTGACATCCCCAGCGCCGGCCACCGAGGTGCCGAAACGGTCAAAGGGGTCGTCGCCTTCGGCTTGCCAGGCTGCTGTGGCGGCCAGACCCGAGTCGGAGCCGAAAAACACAAACGCCGCGCCTTTATTGCTCGCGCCATTGTTGTCGAACAAGGGTGCCCCGACGATCACATCGGCATAGCCGTCGCCATTGACATCCCCGGCGCCGGCCACCGAGCTTCCGAATTCAGTGTCTGCCTTGTTGCTCTCGGCCTGCCAGTCCGCCGCGATCGACGGACCCGACGCCGAGCCGTAGTACACGAACGCAGCCCCTTCATCGTTCTCGCCGTTGTCGAAAACCCGCGCGCCAATGATCATATCAGCGTAGCCGTCACCATTGACGTCTCCGGCGCCGGCCACCGAGGTGCCGAATTCGGCGCTTGCCTTGTTGCTCTCGGCCTGCCAGTCCGCCGCGGTCGACGGACCCGACGCCGAGCCGAAGTACACGAACGCAGCCCCTTCATTGAACTCGCCGTCGTCAAACCTGGAGGCCCCGACAATCACGTCGGCAAAGCCGTCGCCGTTGACATCCCCGGCACCCGCCACAGAAATACCGAAACTGGCACTGACTTGGTCGCCTTCGGCCTGCCAGTCCGCCGTGGTCGACAGACCCGACGCCGAGCCGAAATACACGAACGCCGCGCCTTCATCGGCCTCGCCGTTGTCGAACCCGGATGCCCCGACGATCACGTCGGAAAAACCGTCGCCGTTGACATCCCCGGCTCCAGCCACCGAGGTGCCGAAAGAGGCATCTTGCTGGTCGCTTTCGGCCTGCCAGGCGGGCGTGGTCATCAATGGGTCGATCACGACCGGATAGCGTGCATCGCGGTCGTCGACCACGATCCGGAATCCGCCCGCCGTCGCCTCGAGCCTTGCCGGCAGGTCAGCGCCGCTGGCGTCGAACGCTGCAAGCTTGTCGTAATTAATCGCGATGGCCGCACCGGCACCCGTGCCGCGGAACCGAACGTCGCTGTCGCCAACATCGGCGACCAGCCCATCAACGGCAATCCGGATCTCCAGCGGACCTTCGCCCAGGGGTCGTTCGCTCAGCGTCCAACCTTGCTCGACCCCAACGGCGGAATTGACGTACCACTCCTCGACCGTGCCACGCCTATAGCGCACGCGGTTCCCCTCGCTGGATGGCGCGACTGCGGGCAAAGTGGTGAGCGGATCGGCTGACCGACCGATACCAGAGGTCTTGAGGGTCAGTACCCAGTCGGCCTGTTCACCAACGCGCGGGAGCACGGCGATCCGGTCGTTCAGATAATAGGTGCGCAGTTCATGTGCCCGATTGGGGGACTGCAGCACCGGGCCGTCTTCCGGCAGCGCTAGGTGAGTGCTGTCGATCACCCCCGCATTCCGCGCTTCGCGCAGCCGACTGGCAGCAGCCGGCGTGGCGTGGTATTCACGCTCGCCCAGTTCGCGCTGCATGCTCGCCTGCCAGCCGTGCTGAGCGCCGGCTTGGTGCGCGGCTCGATTGATCCCTGTGCGATCGCCTGACTGGACGATTGACCCGGATAACCCCCGAGCGCCATTCCCCGCATCCGACAGGCCGGATACGGGCGAGCGGGTTCGCGCGCGCTCGGGCGACGCGGTATCGGAAGACTCTTCGGTAAACAACAGACCCGGCGTCGCAGCCTGCGAAGCGTAGGTCAGTGACCCCATCAACAAGACGGCCAGAAGAAACGAATACAGCTCAGAGTGCTTTACGCTCATCTTGCTCTCCGGGGATTTCGCACCACTGTCAGTGCAGACGCCATAGCGCAACATTTCAAACCCCAGCGGCCCTAGGGCCGTCTCAGTATTTCGGCATCGGGAGCAGTAGCGGGGTCTTTGGGGTCACCCAAAGACCCCGCGCAGACGATGGCCCGGTACGTGGCGGTCCGGCGGGGGGCCGGCGCGCGAAGCTGAGCCGCTTTCGCGGGGGCAAAACCGTAATTCGAAATCAGCGCCGGCGCCAGCAGGCGGGCACGCAGGAACTTTTGTGGGTTTGTGACCATCGCGTCATCGCAGTAAGGATTGTCACTGTTCTATGCGCCGACTGAGGCATAATCGGATCAACCCGCATTATCGTCGTATCCATGACCGGTAACAGCGACCCGCCCCTGACCGAGCTTCTGCGGCGCTCCGCGGTCGGCGACGGTGCGGCTCGCGACGCGGTCTGGCACCGGGTGCACGATCATCTGCGACGGCTGGCTCATGCCCGGCTCGCGAAAGAGTCCGCGCCGCAATGCGAGCCGACCGAGCTGGTCCATGAGGCCTACATTAAGCTGGCCGAGCTTAAGCTTGCGCCGCGAGACCGTGAACACTTCTACGCCATTGCCGCAAACGCGATGCGCCAGGTGCTGGTTAATCAGGCAAGGGCAAGAAAGCGCGCCAAGCGCGGCAGCGGCCTACCCGACATCACACTCAACAGCAGTTTTGTCGATGGCGCATCGCCGATGGTGGTCGACGTGCTCGATATCGATCGGGCCATCGAGGCACTTGAGCAGGCTGCCCCGCGCAAGGCCGAAGCCGTGGTGCTGAGCTATTTTGGCGGCCTGGCCGACGACGAAGTAGCTGGCGCGCTCGACGTCTCGGCGGCCACCGTCAAGCGCGACCTGCGCACGGCGCGCGCCTGGCTGGCGAGTGCGCTGGAGACGGTCCGTTGAAGCCGGACGACTTCAAGCGGCTGGAGCGCTGGTTTCAGCGCGCGCTGGCGTGCGACGCCGATGAAAGGGATGCGCTGGTCCGGGAACTGACCGAGCGCGACGTCGAACTGGGCGAACGGCTGGCGGCGATGCTGGCCGCCGATGCCGAAGACGTCGATGCCGTGCGTGGCGCAATCGATGCCGCCGTTGATGAGACGGCCCGTCTGCCCGAACGTATCGGTCCGTTCGAGGTGATCCAGAAGTTGGGCGCCGGCGGCATGGGTGTGGTCTACCTGTGCCGCAGACCCGATCACGATTTCGACCAGCAGGTGGCGGTCAAGCGGCTGGGCGCGGCCGGGGATTCCGATTTCGCACGCCAGCGCCTGCGTATCGAGCGTCGCGTGCTTGCCGGGCTCAGGCACCCGAACATCGCCCAGTTGATCGACGGCGGCGAGGACAACGACGGCACGCCTTTCGTCGCGATGGAATACGTCGAGGGCGAAGCCATCGACCGGTTCGCCGAGCACCAGGGCCTGGATGCGCGCGGCCGGGTCAAGCTGTTTCTGTCGCTGTGCGAGGCGCTGCAGTTCGCGCACCGAAACCTGGTGGTACACCGCGACATCAAGGCCTCCAATGTCCAGATCGACACCCACGGCCAGCTCAAGCTTCTGGACTTCGGTATCGCCAAGCTGCTCGGCGACGCGGATGCGGGGGCCGAGGTACCGACGATTGCTTCCTCGATGACGCCGCATTACGCCAGCCCGGAGCAGGTGCGGGGCGAGCCGGTGGGCCCGGCGTCCGATATCTACTCCATGGGCGTGCTGCTCTACGAACTGCTGTCGGGGCGCCGTCCTTACGAGATCAACACCACTCGCGCAACCGAGGTCGAACGCATCGTCTGCGAATCGGTACCGCCGCCGCTGGGCGGACGGGGGATGGCGGAGCTCGACAGCATCATCGCCTGCGCCATGCACAAGGAACCGGAAAGACGCTACGCCTCGGCGGCCGAATTCGGCGACGATCTCCGCCGCTGGCTTGACGGCCGGCCGGTCCACGCCCGGGCGGATTCGGCGCTGTATCGATTCCGCAGTTTCGTTCGCCGCCACCCGTTCGGTGCCACCACCACGGCGCTGATCTCGGTTCTGCTGGTTGGGTTCGGCTCGGTGATGGCATGGCAGGCAAGCGAACTGGCAACGCAGCGCGACACGGCCGAAATCGAGGCGCGCGTGGCAAACGAAACATCGGAATTTCTGATCGAGCTGTTCGCCGTCTCCGATCCGCGCGAGAGCAACCCGGCCGACGTGCGCGCGCGAGATCTGCTCGAACGCGCCGCGGAACGATTGCCGCAGCAGTTGGCTAGCGATCCGCTGGCACGCGCACGGCTGATGCACGTCATCGGCCTGGCGTTCTCCAATCTTGGCGAGCAGGACCGGGGCATAGAACTGCTTTCGCAAGCGTTGCGGCTGCGCGAGCGTCACGCGGGACCCGACAGCGCCGAAACAGCCGATTCCCTGAACCGGCTGGGCAACATCTATCGCCGATTCGGGCGGCTGGTCGATGCCGAGCCGATGCTCGTGCGCGCACTTCAATGGCGCCAGTCGAATGGGCCCGTCGATCACGACCTCGCCGACTCCTACAACAACGTCGGCTTGCTGCAGAACGACCTCGGCCGTTATGTCCAGGCCGAGCAGACCTTGCGTCGGTCAATCGAACTGCACCGCCAGGTCGGCGGGCCGGATACCGAGCAGGTGACCGCGCCGCTGCACAACCTTTCGCTGTCGCTGCGGCGCCAGGGGCGCCTCGACGAAGCGCGCAACGCGTCCATGGAGGCGCTGGCGATAAAGCGCGCGGCCGGCGACTGGAGCCTGTCCTCACTCGCCGTGACGCTGGCGGCGCTGGCCAATATCGAGCGCGAGCGCGGGGCGTTCTCAGACGCACTCGCGTATTCCGAGGAAAGCCTGGGTCTTCGCCAGCAGGTCCTCGGACGCGACAACGTGATGACCGCCAGCGGTCTGGTGACGCATGCGCGGATCATGGCCGAGCTGGGCCAGCCTGAAGACGCCGAGGCACTGACACGCGAAGCGCTGGCGCTACACGCGGCAGCCGGCACGCTCGACGGCCTTCGGGCCGCCAACGTCAGGCTTGCGCTGGGGAAATTATTGATAGCGCAATCGCGCCTCGACGAGGCCCGGGCGGTGATCGAACCCGCACTGGCCAGCGCGGCGCGCGAGCTACCGGCCGAAAGCCCGGAAATCGAACGCTACCGCGCGGCGCTTGCCGAGACGGCTGGCGAAAGCGAGTAGCGTAAGTTTCCTGTTTCTTATTGAGGCAGACCGGTTCGATGGGCCGGCGGCGCCCGGCTGAGCCACTAAACCAGACCTGATACTCCTCCAGCGCCAGCCTCCCTGCCACCATAGCGGGTTGCGCTACAGTGGCAAGGCTGACGAAAGCACGAGGAGGCTGACAATGTCACTGTACTGCGGAATCGATTTACATTAAAACAACCAGGTTATCGTTGTCATTGACGACAACGAAAAACGACTGTTGGAGCGGCGCGTGCCGAACGATCTCGGCGCAACGCTCTCAGCGCTTGAACCATTTTGCGAGGACCTGCTGGCCGTTGCAGTCGAGTCGACCTACAACTGGTACTGGCTTGTCGACGGCTTGAGTGATCACGGCTATTCGGCGCGACTGGTCAATACCGCCGCTGTTCAACAGTATTCCGGACTGAAGTACGCCGGCGCTCGGCACGATGCCTATTGGCTGGCCCATCTGATGCGGCTTGACATCTTGCCGGCTACATCTGTCCACGCCAGATCCGCGACGCGCGCGATTTGTTGCGCAAACGACTCGGCCTGGTACGCGAGCGTGCGCGCAATCTGACCTCGATTCAGAACATCCTGGCCCGGGAACTCGGCCGTCGAGTAGCCACCGCACAGGTACACCGGATACTGGAAGCCGAAGAACACTTCCGGCCTGCAGTACGCACCGCGATCGCGGCCAACCTGGCCGTCATCGAGACACTGGATACGGTGATTTCCGGTATTCAGGGCCAAGTACTCGAAGTGATCAAGCCGACGCCGCACCATCAGCAGCTCAAGACCATCAGCGGCGTTGGCGATGTGCTGGCCCCGACGATCATGCTGGAAACCGGAGAGATCGAGCGATTCAAGTCGGTCGGCAACTACAGCTCGTATTGCCGGGTGGTCGAGAGCCTGCGCGAGAGCAATGAGCGCAAGAAGGGCGAAGGCAACAGGAAGTGCGGCAATCGGTATCTGGCCTGGGCGTTTTCCGAGGCGGCCCATTTTGCCGTGCGCTACAACGATCGGGCGCGCCGATTCTTCGACCGCAAGGCCGCGCGGCGTAACCGCATGGTTGCGATCCGGGCCGTGGCCCACAAGCTGGCGCGCGCCGCCTATTTTGTCCAGCGCGACCGCGTGGCGTTCGATGCAATGAGACTGTTTGGTTAACGATCATGGCGCGGAGCCCGACTCAGGGGTAGGTTCAAGCCATAGACGCTGATTGGCCCGCGCCATGATCGACCCAGGCAATGACCGATTTTCAACAACGCGCCCGGCGTTCGAACCAAACACGGGTTGGCGGCGCAAGCTAGCCACAGATTCTGAACTGAATCCATATCGACGAACTGCCGGTACCGAGCTGTTTCTGGGGCATCAATGATGCCAGGGGCCGACGACCAGGTTGTCGAAGACGATCGAATCGGCCTTGATCTCGATGGGTGACTGGAGCGCGTTTGTCACGCGCATCCGAACATAAAGAACGGCAGGGTTTGCGGCTGTTGCAGACCGGTCAGATGGAACTGGACGCATCTTGACACCACAATTCATGCCGCATGTTGGTGACAATCCGACCTGCTCCCGATACCCCGGAGGCCGTGAAATGGCGGTCCGGGCCGGCCCGGGCGCTCTGCATGTCCAACTTGTTGTGCCCCCTGTTCTCACTCGCGGGATAAGTCGGAAGGCGTAGCCAAGGCAGGCGAAAAACAGGAAATTTCCTACCCGAATCCGGGCAGATTTCCTATTTCCTTGCTCGGAGTTGCGCGCTACGCTGATTGCACATCCATCGCCAAACCGAGCTTATCGAAATAACCCGGTGAGTGGGCCCGGAGGACTGCGTACGATCCCGGACTTCCGTGTTTTTTGCGACCACCATAATCACGGCCCCCATGCATGCCAAAGCCGCCGCGAAGGTAGAGCCGCGGCGAACATCTTGCCCGCACCTTCCGGGCGACAAGGAGATCACGATGCGCCATATCTATCTTTTTTCTATTGCCCTGCTACTGTTCATATCCTCATTCGCTTCCGCCCAGGGCCCCAGTTACCGGGCGATGCTGGCGAGCATATATTCGGAGCAAACGGAAATCCACGAGTACTGGGTCAGTGAAAAACTGGATGGCGTACGCGGACATTGGGACGGGGAGGCGCTCTGGAGCCGCGGCGGCCATCGTATTTCATCGCCGGAATGGTTCACCGAAGGCTGGCCGGGCATGGCCATGGACGGGGAGCTCTGGATTGCCCATGAGTCGTTCGATGCGGTCAGTGGAATCGTTCGTAGCACCCGGGCGGATGATGAGGAATGGCAACGGGTGAAGTTCATGATCTTCGATCTGCCCGGCCATGGCGGCACCTTCAGCCAGCGAGTCGAGGCGATGGAGGCGATTGATGATTACCGCATTCCGTGGCTGCAGCCCATCGCACAGTTCCGCGTGGGTGATGCGGCAGAACTGGATGCGCGCCTGGAGGCGCTGGTTGCTGCTGGTGGTGAAGGTTTGATGCTGCATCACCAGGATGCGCTGTATCGTTCGGGGCGCAGCCAGGATTTATTGAAATACAAATTGCATGACGATGCCGAGGCACGGGTAGTCGGCTACACCGAAGGCAAGGGCAAATACTCCGGCCTGGTGGGCGCCCTGGTGGTCGAGCGCAAAGACGGAAGACGCTTTCGATTGGGCAGCGGCTTGAGTGACGAGGAAAGAGCATCGCCACCGCCCGTCGGCAGTTGGGTCACCTATCGCTACAATGGGTACACCTCCACCGGCTTGCCGCGTTTCGCGCGCTTCGTTCGTATACGCAAGGAGATGCACGAGATGGCTGGTGGTGATAGCCATGAATCACCTGATTAGCGGCGAAAGACTCAGGGGGCCGAACACCCTCCTCGCAGGAAATTTCCTGCAAGCATCCGGGGCGTTTTTCGATTGTTCTGACGGCCTCCGCTTAGCCTGTCTGCAGGCTATTGAGATGTTTCGGAATGCCACAGGCTCGGCAGAACCGGATTTCGCTGGATTTGACACTAAGGAACCTCTGAACAACTCTGCAAGGGCGCGTTTCACCGGAAAAGGCGCAGCCGCGGCGTTGTCGAGTCCGGATTGGGCAGCCCCGTCAATCCTCGCGAATATCAGAATGGTCCGTTGGCCAGATTCGACGTGTATGACATCTGCCGAGTTGAGCAAATGTTGTTCAATCAGCGTTTAAATACCCATCGACTCGGAATGTCTGGTACCTCAGCCCGTGAGCAACTCGGAAACTCGATGCAGCTCCTCAGGATATGGATGTCTTCGTTATTCGCGCTTTTACGCCCTTGGCGGTGAACGTCGTGCTGGCGATGCGGGTGGCCGGTATTCGCCAATCTCGGGCGATGCCTTATGCAACTGTTGGATAAGCGCACATCTCGTCGCCATTTTCGGGTCGTAACACTGGCTTCGAGGTTAAAATACGCGCACGAATACGTGCGCCTAAAGCCTTCCTTGACTCTTGCCGATGCAACCCGTCTCCGGTCGAGAAAGGCTTGCCAGCCGCTTCAAAAACGGGTCGGATTGAAAATCAACGCACCATGCGCCTACAATAGCAATGACTCAATGGACCAAAATTTCTGCTTCGGAGTGTTCAAAACATGCTTAGCCTCTTCCGCTTTCGGGCTGTCGCCCTTTCCGTCGTCATTGCTTGTGCGGGTTTCGCTCCAGCGGCTTTGGCCTGCACTTCTCTGCTCTACAGCGATGCCAATAAAAAGTTCTATGCGGGCCGCACAATGGAGCTACCGATGGAACTGGCCTATGAGGTCTCCTACTTTCCGAAGGGGACAAGCTTTGGATCCGCGGCCGATAAACGGCACGTGTTCAATTTTACCGGGCGTCATGCTTTCCTGGCGGTCACGATTCCGGATCCGGTCTCGAAAGACGTCAAGGTTGCCGAAGGCGTAAACGACCAAGGCTTGACGTTCAGCCTGCTTGCTTTTGCCAGTACTGAAGGACCCAGTGCCACGGTTGACAAGACTCATGCCGTTCTCGCCGCGATAGATCTGGGCGCCTGGACGCTATCGCAGTTTGGCACCGTTGCCGAAGTCAAGAAAGCGCTGGAGAAGCAGCCCGTCATGGTCACCTCTCTATTGCCGGCAGGGGTTCTGAAAAGCCCCTTCCATTACACGCTTCACGACGCGACCGGGAAATCCATAGTCATCGAGTTTTCCGATGGAGAACAAAACGTCATCGACAACCCCTTGGGCGTCATGACTAACGGGCCCGAATTCTCGTGGCATATGACCAATTTGAACAATTACACGCATCTGAGCAACATTGATCGATCAAAATTGGAGCTTGGTGGCGTCACGTTCGTCCAGCCCGACTCCGGTATCGCAACGGCGCCGCTGCCGTCGTCGAACACTTCGGTGGGTCGATTTGTCCGTGCGGTCTTTTACTCCCAATTCGCTGAAAAAGCGAATGACCCGTCCGGAGCCTTTGCCACACTGTCACGGATCATGAACAATTTCGATCGTCCGCGCGGGATTACCATGGACAACCGCTTCCGCGATCAGTTAGCCAACATCACGGCACCGGGCGTCACCCACAGCCGAATCTACACTTCTGAATACACATCCTGGACAGCCTTGATTGACCTTCAGAGGAGACGTCTTTCTGTGAGGACGTACGATAGCCTCAATTTTGTTGACTTTGATTTGAATGCCTTGACTCATATCAAGAATATTCGCCACGTCAAGCTCAAGGACATCTCCAATGGTCCACGCGATGGGACGGCCGCTTTTGGTCCTTGAATCCTCCAATCGAATTCGCAGCTGAAGCAACCAGTTAGAACCGACTCCGGATTGATCGACGAAAAGGGGCCCTGACGTCGCAGTGCGGGTATTGGTTAGGGTACCCAGCATCATGTCGCCATCTGGGCCGCTAGTGATCCTGGAGTTGCGGGCTCTTACGCTGCTGGAGTCGCTGCAGCAGGCCACCGGTCCAGGCCCGCTGCTTCATCTGCGCGTGAGCAACAACACCATCGCGAGGCTGGTAGTAGGCCTGTAACTGCGAGTGCCAGCAATACCGAGGCCGAAGATTCGGGAACGATTCTTGCTAACATAGTCGACTGAACCTGCAGCTTATGCAAGCTTGTGCTCTCGATGCTGGTAGATAAACAACGGTTACGCCTGCTCGTTGCGCTGGTCCTGCTGTTGAGCTTTACGCCGCTGCCGGCGTTGGCACAAGGGCTGTTCGCCGAAACTGTCGATCGCCTCAAGAGCAGTGATATCGAATTCCAGCGGCGGATTTCCAACGCGCCTGCTACGCCGCTCGCTTACCTGGGGGTACGGCGCTACGGGGATGCGCGGGTGGTCGATGATCGCAGCGGCATGACGCGGGACTTCGCGCAGACCAATCTGTCCGCCTATGCCGCGCTGCCGGTGCGGGTGGGCCAGCGTGATGCGTTCTTTGCCGGAGGCTGGCTGAGTCAAAGCCGATTTTCTGCCGATGAGCCGAGCGTTGAGGATTTCAACGTCAACTCGGTCGGTTTCGGCGCCGGCTGGCTCCGCCAACTTCGACCGCAGTGGCAGGCGGCAGCCTTCATACTGCCCGTTGGGCACTACAATTCGGTCGGCAATTCAGATTGGCGCCTGCAGACAATGGGCGGCGCTTTTGTTCGCTACATTCAACGAGACGACCTCTGGTGGGCCTTCGGCATGTTTGCTGATACCGGGCCCGATAAAAGCTATCTGTTGCCTTACGTCGGCGCCTCCTGGGTCATCAACCCGCGCTGGACCCTGAGCGCTGTCCTGCCGTGGCCCGCCCTGCTCTATGCGCCCAACAAGGACTGGTTTTTCCGTTTTGGTGCATCGCCATCCGGCGCCAACTGGACGTTGAACTCTGGCGATGAAGAGGTTGCCGTCAATCTTGATTCCTGGAACTTCGGCGTAACCGCGGAGCGTCACCTCGCCGGTCCTGTCTGGGGCGCTATCGAAGGCGGCGTGGGCGGGCTGCGAGGGCTGCGCCTCGATGCGCGCGATGCGGATGTTGACACACCGGATATCAATGTCGACAGAAGCGGCTATGCCGCACTTTCTCTGCGGCTGCGGTTTCGTTGAGAAACCGCTGAATAACGACCTTTCAGGCGCAAGAACTTCGTGCCGTCACGAGACTTC
>JAGXKW010000016.1:0-5530 GCA_018334995.1 Wenzhouxiangellaceae bacterium | reverse complement strand
GTCGGCACCGCAGAGGAATGAAGGTCTACACTCCGACCGGATGTCACTACACCGTACTGAACGGATATCATCTGTCCGGCGCGCTGAGCCGTGGAGGATTCAGGAATCAAGACCAGGGCAATTGCCACAGATGCGGTAATGCCGATGAACAGGAATGCAGATTTCATGGTTTGATCTCCTGTTCGATATGAATGCTTGCTTTCCGGTTGATCGATGTTCCATTCTTCAGCATGGTAATGGTACGCCAGGCGCGATTGGATATTAACCCAGACCGCGATTTCAGCGTCACAGCTCCGACATGACATTCCGGTTCGTGAGACGACCGGTTGCGAAGGCCAGGGCGGTCGCAGCAGCAAACGCGTCGGCAAAGGCTTGGGCGTGGAGCACACGGGCGTCGTTCAACGCGATTTTTGACACGCTGACCTCGGCCAGCGTCGCGAGGCCATTCTCGTACAGCCCGAGAGCGGTCTCATAAGTCTCTTCCCCGGCTTCGAGCAGGGGGCCGGCAGCCGTGTAGGCGGCAAGACTAGTATGCAGCAGGTTGTATGCATGCACGATCTCCCGAGCGGCCGCATCGCGAATTTCCAGGAGATCTTGCTCGGCGGCTTGCGCGTGCAGGCGTGCCTGGGCCCGCCGGGCTTGGCGCCGACCGCCGTCGAACAGCGGCATCTTGAATACGATTCCGACCACCGCCTCGTCGAGCGGTCGATTCATCGAGGCACGACCGCCAAAACGACTGTCTTGCAGGCTGAAGCGCCCCAACACCCGCCCGGCCTCCGCGACAGCCGCAATCTTGGGTTTCGACTCGGCTGCCACAAGCTCAACTTCGGAGCGAGCGGCGCGCGCCCTCGACAAGGCAACCTGAATGTCGGGCCGCTGGGCCAGCGAGACCTCGATCAGTTCCTCCAGAGGCATTGGGACCCGTTCAGGGAGTCGCCGGTCGGAGAGGTCCGCGACCTGGATTGCAGTCGTTGGCGACAGTCCCATGGCGTGCATCAGTGCCGCCCGCGCGCTTTCGTCCCGACGCTCGGCCAATGTCAGCTCGAACTGCGCCCGGGCCTCGATCTGTCGCGCCTGGGCCACCTCCACCCGGATTGCCAGACCCTCCTCAAGTCGGCCTTCAGCGACGCTGCGCAGCGTTCGGGAATCCTCCAGTCGTTCCCGGGCAATGCGCGTTTCCGCTCGTGCTTCAGTGAGCTCGAAATAAGCCTCGCTGACCTCGAAAATGACCCTTTGGTGGACGCCGTTAAAAGCGACATCACCCGCGGTGGCAGTCTGTTCCGCGACTTCCCGGGCGGCGTCTCGCATGCCGAAGTCGAATAGCAGCCACTCCACCGCAAGGCTGGGCACCACCTGATAGCCGGTTGCCGTCAAACTCCCGGCTCCAATACCAAGTTCCGGGATTTCCGATGCGAACTGCGAAATCCTTCCAGCACCCGCCAGCACGTTGGCCGATAGTTGCGGCAAGTACGTCGCCTCGACCACGTCGACGGCAAGAGCGGCTTCGCGGGCACGCAGCCAGGCTGCCCGCGTCGCTGGCCTGGTGCGCTGAGCGATGTCGATCAACTCCGGCAGCGCGTACGTTCGTTCCGGGTCGATTGCAACAGCCGACTCGGCTGGACGTGGCCAGCTGGGTACAGGCAGAGTATCCGCTTGCGGCGACTGATCGGCGAGCACGGAAAAGTCTGCGGCACCGGTTTCAGTTCGTGCTTTGCTCCCGGACGTCCAGGGATCGGGCGAGGCCATGAGGACATTCAGATACATGCAGCCCGCTATCAGGCTGCACGTCGCGACAATCGCGATCCGATTGAGCTCAAATCTCATTCAATGCTCCTTGTCTTTTCAGGATATCGGCCAGAACTCGCGCGCGGTGCTGTATCGCATCACCGCTGACGCTGGCTGTGTCCAGGTCGGCCGTTTTATCATCCGTTGTAGCCGCCAGGCGGGCGGCGAGGCGTGCTGCGTCTGGTCCGCGCATTCGCGGCAGCAGTCGCGCCAGCTGCTCGGCTGCAGCAAGCCGCCCGGCGCCCGCCTTCTGGGCATCGGCTTCAGGGGCAGGCCACTCGAATCTCATAACCTCGTCGGCGTGGCGTGCGGCACCGATGTGGTTGTGAACATCCTCGAGACGGCCCTCGCCTCGCAGTACGGCGATCATTGCCTCGAGGGCAGCGTCGATCTCATCTTCGCGCGCATCGCTCGCGCGCTCGGGCCAGATCCAAGAAAACACAAGCCCCACGACGCCGATCCCGACCAGTATGCCAAGCACGCGGTACCCTGCGTCCGAGAGATCGTAGTTCGGTCCGAAATCCAGCGGTGAACCGGGCAGAACGCAGATGAAGAAAGCGAGTGCGATCTGAAAGCCGGCATACTGAACGCGGTACGACCCGGTCGCCAGCCAGCCTGCAATCAGGCTGCCGGCGGCGATGAGCAGGAAAAGCTGTCCGGCATCCTCCAGATGCGGCATCAGGAAGTACACTGAAAACGCGCCCATCGCCGCCCCGATCAGGCAGCCGATAATGCGCAGGGTGCTCTTGTGGAAGGTCTCGCCGGATGTGCCCAGCGCGACGACGAAGCAGGTGATCATCGCCGTATGGATCGCAAAAAAATCCATGCTGGTGTAGAAGGCATAGGTCACAAACACGGCCAGCAACACCTTCAGCGCAAATCGGGTATAAACGGGATTGTCGAAGGCATCGGGCTTAAGGAACGAGGTTTCGGCCTCGGCTCGCGCAGTCTCGGCGTCCTCCGTGACTTCGCTGGCGAAGTTGCGAACAGCCTCGGCAATCGGGCCGCCATCGACAGGCACGGTCGGCGATTCGGCCTCCGCCATCCGGCGCAGCGCGGGTGCAATTTCGGGCGCGGGTCGTCCGGCTGCTGCAGCCGCCTGTACCGAGGAAACCAGATCGAAACTCGCCTCCAGCTCGGCCACGAGCCGCTTTTTCTCCTGTTTCGACACCTGACCCAGCAGGCGTGCCATCGCCGCGTGTCTTGCCCCCTTCGCATTGCCCTCCTGGAGCAATCGATCAGTCGGACCCGGATCGCCGCCCTCCGCGAGTCGCGCAGCCTCGCGCAGTCGCTCGCGCAGTCGATCATGCACCAGGCGCAGCGGGCTGCGGCCGAAAAAAACGTTGACAACGGCGAGCAGCGCCATCGGCACGAAGACCACCATCCACACCCAGCCCAGGCCACGCAGCACCAATTCGGGCATGCCGATATAATCGTAGAGCGAAAGGATGAACACGATGACCAACGCCAGCAGGCCGGCGGGTTCGCCCAGCTTGCTGGCCCGAGCCAGCCACATTCCGCCGAAGGTCACTGCGCCCATCAGCGACAGGCGCATCGCGGGCGCATCGACCACGAGCATCATGAGAACGAGCACCAGGCCAATAATGACGGTTACCGCGAAGATCAAACCAACCCCGATCAGGATGTTGTCGCCGGCGTTGTCCCGATACATCAGAAAGACCAGATAGCACGAAAGCATTGCCAGAGGCATCTGCAGGGCCATGGCGATCACTGCCGTGAGGCCACACAACAAAGCGATATGCAGCGACATCTCCAGGCGCCCGTCAAAAGGCCGGAGATCTTTGAGGATCGGCCGCAGCATGCCGCTCGTCGCCGGGTTCGGGTTGGCCAGGCTAATCATCAGCCGAGTGGATGACGACCGACGCGGAGGCACCGACCCGCATCAACTCTTCGGGCGGGTCCTCCAGGCGGATGATGACCGGGAAACGCTGCGCGACTCGAACCCAGTCGACTGAACTATCGATCACCGGCAGGCCGAGAATACTGATTTCATCGGTGGTTCTGACCCCGTAGCCGAGACTCTCGACGTGACCACGCAGGCGCCTGCCAGGCGCTGACATCACGAAAACATCCACCGGTGCGCCGACGCGAACGCGCCGTAGTTCGGTTTCGCGAAACAGTGCTGTCGCCCGCCAGTCCTCGGTATCGATTAGCGAGAACTTGGCAACACCGGTGACGACATAGGTGCCGATGCCGAGGTCGAGTCCGGTGATGCGACCGGTAATCGGTGCGCGCACCTCGGTCTGGCGCAACTCGCGTTCGGCCAGCGCGAGGCTCACGCGTGCCAGATCCACTTGTGCCGTCCGGGCATCGAGCGTCCCGACCATCGTTTGCGCCGCCTGCTGCTGGCTTAATGCCTCGTCGAGCGAGATCAGGGCATCCTCGTGAATTGTGCGCGCGTCATCGACCTGTTGTGCGGTGACCATGCCCTTTGGCAGTAGATTCTCGAGTCGCCCCAATGTCTGACGGGTAAGGTCGACGTGGTTGCGAGCGCGATCAACCTGGCGAGCGGCGATCTCGGCATTTGTCTGCTGGGTAGCGAGCAGGCGTCCACCGGTCTCAAGTTCGGCCTCGGCGGTGCGCAGCATCGCACGCGCCTGCTCGACCCGCAGCTCGTAAGGCTCCGGATCGATGCGAAACAGCAGATCTCCAGCTTCCACGAACGCATTGTTGTTGATGAATATCTCGGCGACGTGCCCCGGAACGTTGGTTGACACCGGCACGATCGTGGCGCCGACGGTGGCGTGGTCGGTACGCGGGTTGGTCCGGTGCACCGCAACCGCGAGAATGATCGCAACAAGAGCGCCCCCCATCAGCGCGAAGCCGATCATGCGAGCGAGGAACGCTCGTGAGCCGGGTCGACTAGCCGCTGGGGCGTCGTTCTGGTCGCTCATAATGCAATCCCTCCGGTCCAGAGTAGCCAGATCATGACGCCGCTGAAGATCGCCGCGCTTAGATAGGTCAGCGGCGGCACCGGCAGATGCTCTTGCAGACCCATCCGAATGAACAGCAACCGCAGCACGACGGCACAACCCGACCCGAGCAGAGCCGCGATCAGCCAGACCGGAAAGAATGAACCAGACACTGAAAGCGTCGGCGAATAGCCTTGCATTGCGCACCCTCCAAGCACAACGGATGCGAGAATGTTGGCCGACACGAGCCGAAGCGAGCGATGCATCCTGGCGGCGATCATCCTCCGCCCGATACCGGTGCTGATCGCGGCTGGAATCATGGCTTCACGGCTCCGGCGGATACCTGGATTGCCCGGATTGCTTGTAAGTACTTCGCGCGCGATACCCCCGAGCTCCTTATCGACTCGCCCGAACCGATTGCCCGATGAACCCGCAGCCGTCTTTGTCGCAGAATTGTCAGGCACTCGAGCATCGGCACCGGATTGTGAAGCTGGTGTGGCGATCCGCTCATTCTACTACTTACGAAACCCCGATGCGGCCGATCGAAGTGTTCATGATGCGCGACAAACGAAAGCGAAAACATTTACGAACGTGGCAAGTTCGCATATGCCGGTACATGCAAATATGCAATGAGGGTGCGATGCGGAATATTTTCGGGTATAGAGGAATGAACCGCCCCGGCTTTACCGGAGACCTCCGGGTTTGAGTCAGGCCGCCAGGGCCTGACCTTCGTTTTTCCGATAATACGCGTGCTCGAACTCGACAGGTGGCACGTAGCCGATCGAGCTGAGCAGGCGACGATTATTGAACCA
>JAGXKW010000127.1 GCA_018334995.1 Wenzhouxiangellaceae bacterium | reverse complement strand
GCCACCACGAGGGCGGTGGTCCAGCCCGCCTGCTCCTCGCACAGCCGACTCCAGTCGGGGCGCTTGTCGTGCAGGAACGCCGTGTAGGGACAGAAGCCCCATCCGTGCGAGGCGATGTCGGTGGCGCACCAGCCACCGAAGCGCATGGGATTGGCCTCGATCGGCCGCACCGTGCCGTCGTCGGCGATGCGGAACTCCACGTGGATCGGCACGTCGCGCAGGCCGGCGCGACGCCCCAGCTCGTCGAGATGTTGCACGAACACGTCGTGTGTGCGTTCGATCACCGCCGGCCGCACGCGGTACACGCGGTCACTCACATCGGCCCCGTGCGCAAAAGGATGTTCGAGCACGTTCACGATCGTGACCGCGCCCTCGTCGTCGTAGTAGGCGTCGACCGCGAACTCGTCGCCCTCGATCACCTGCTCGAGCACGAAACGATCGAGTTCGAGCACGGCGTCGGGATACAGGCCGCGAAACCGCTCTCGCGCCGCACGCAGACGCTCGGCCGCGGCCGGCCAATCCCCGGCATCCTCCACGATCTGCACGCCGAGACTGAAGAAACCCACCGCCGGCTTCGCGACGAAGGGCCCGCCGAAGATCGTGGGGTCGACGGCGTCGAGATCGCCCAGCCGGACTTCCTCGAAACGGTACGCAGGATCGAGGTCGGCCAGGAGTTCACGGAAGCGGACCTTGTCCTTCAACACCTCGATCTGCGCCGGGAGGTCGGTTCCGGCGAGATGATCCCGGATCCAGCCGAGCGCGTTCTCGGAGTTGGTGTAGAGCCGCGGATGATCCTGCTCGAAGTAACGGCGGGCGAAGTCGTCGTCGCCCACGAGCTGCATGTCGGGCAGCGCGCGCCGGGCACAGGCGTTGTCGAGAACGGGCGCACCGAGCCGGGTGGCCGCTCGCCGTAGCTGCGGCGACACAAAGGGTTCGTCGAGGATGAACATGATCGGAAGTTCTGGCTAAAGTCCGGAGCCGAAGTGGACACGCCCTACGATAGCCGCAAACCATCGGTTTCGCCGGGGCCCGGCGTGCGTCTGGTTTCGGACGCCTGGATTCGAACGCTGGATGTGGGTGTCCGGGTTCCGTC
Source organism: Wenzhouxiangellaceae bacterium (assembly GCA_018334995.1). Lineage (GTDB taxonomy): Bacteria > Pseudomonadota > Gammaproteobacteria > Xanthomonadales > Wenzhouxiangellaceae. The sequence continues at coordinate 1,779 of JAGXKW010000127.1, read as the reverse complement.
CTTTCCCTGATGCTGGTCGGCGCCGGAGACGCCTCCTGCGAAAGCCGGTTAATGACGGATCCGGGGCCCGCCAGGCCTGAAAGCTTGACGTACAGAAATCTGTACGTTAATCTTCTGTCCATGAAGACTATGAGCTACACAGATTTCCGCCGTCACCTGGCCGACGCCCTGGATCAGGTGAATGAAGACCATGCGCCGCTTTATGTCACTCGTCAGCGCGGCGAAGGTGCCGTGTTGTTATCGGAAAAGGATTACGCCTCGATCGAGGAGACCCTGTACCTGATGTCCAGCCCGCGCAACGCTGCTCGTTTGACCGAAGCTATCGACGGCTTGCGGCGCGGAGACGGTGAAGTGCGTGACCTTATAGAGTGAACGTCAGTTTTCATGCGCATGCCTGGACCGACTACCTCGACTGGCAAAAAGCCGATCCGAAGAGACTCAAACGCATCAACGAACTTATCCGTGCGATTCAGCGCGATCCATTTCAGGGAATCGGGAAACCGGAACCTTTGCGAGGAAACTGGTCGGGGTTTTGGTCACGCCGGATTGATCGAGAACACCGGCTGGTTTATGCCGTCGAGAACGAGACCCTGCTGATCGCTCAGTGCAGGTTTCACTACTAGCCACGATGATGGGTAATTCTGGGGCCAGAATTCCGGGAAAAGTATACTTAACTATCATTCAATGAAATCAGAGGTCGCGGCCCGATTTCCTGAAGCTTTCGTCCGAACTTGCTTGAAGTGTGGCGCTTGGACCGGGGCTTATGAGGAAAATAGAAAAAAGCATACTGTCCCCCGAATAAATTCAATCCGTCGGGCGACGCTCGAACAGTTCCCGAAAAATGCGCTCGGCACGTTCGAGGCCTTCGGGCATCAGGGCGAGCGACTTCGTCTTGTTGCGCGCGTCGGCGGTCATGCCCTTTTCAGTGACATGGAATTGCTGCTTCACTCTGGTCCGGCTAGTCGGCCAGTACCTTCGACGCGACCTTGCCGAGCTTACGATCAAAAGTTGCGAGCGGCGCACGCAGTTCCAGCGCCAGTTGCAGGTAGGCGGCGTCGTATGCGGTGAGCCCGGCGCGTTGGGCCAGCTCGAACTGTGCGCCGGCATCGATGCTGCAGCGGGTGAGGCGCAGCGCATCGAGATCGGTCAGTGCCTGCTGGGCAAGCTTGCCGTAGCCGGCAGCGGTTTTCTTCAGCGCGACGCTGACGATTTCATGGTTTAGCAGATCGGGCGCAAATAACTCTTTTCCCGCCATGGCCCGCGCGGCGGCTTCGCGTTCCGGTTCATCGAAAAGCACGGCCGCCAGGACGCTGCAGTCGACGACGAGCGGCGGATTGCGCGCATAGCGTCCGCCAGGTTCGGCAACAACCAATAGATCATCGGGCATCGCGTTCGCGCCGGATCAGGTCGGCCGCGCGCGGCGCGTCGACAACGGGCTGCGGCTGCCGCGTCTCGTGTTCGGCTGCAATCTGCTCGATCGACTTGCCGCCGCCCGGCTCGCTACGCAAATGCCTGTCCGAGGTTGCACCGGCATCCGATGTCGCGACGGCCCGGCACGCCAGTTCCAGCAGTTCGCCCTGGAGCGAACGATGGTTGGCGCGGGCGCGGGCGCGTAGCCGCGATACGACGTCGTCGGGCACGTTCTTGATCGAAAGATTGGGCATCGCTTTCAGCAGGTTCTGTTATGGCGCCATTCTGGCACCATGGGGTGGCAGGCGCAAGCAGGTCGATGACGAGAGCTCCTGATCATCCCGCACAACGGCTGCGCTACCATGGCCG
>JAGXKW010000015.1:22528-54901 GCA_018334995.1 Wenzhouxiangellaceae bacterium | reverse complement strand
CGCCTGTCCTTGCGCGATGGGCCTGGCCACCCCGGTATCCATCATGGTCGGCACCGGCCGGGCGGCCAACTCAGGCGTGCTGTTCCGCCGCGGGGATGCGCTGCAGCGGCTGCGCGACGTCGGGCTGTTGGCGTTCGACAAGACCGGCACGCTCACCGAGGGCCGGCCTGAAGTGATCGAGACGGTCGCATTGGAGGACGGACAAGGCAATCGCGTGCTTGGTCTTGCCGCGGCGGTCGAACGCCATTCCGAGCACCCGATCGGACGCGCCATCGTCGAGTCGGCAAGGCAGTCGGAAATCGACGTGCCGGATTCCGACGACTTCGATTCCGAAACGGGGCAGGGCGTGTTCGCCCGAGTGGACGGCAAATCGATCCGCGTCGGCGGTCCGCGCATGCTCGACGCCCGCAAGATCGAACTGCCCAAGCGCCTGTCCGAGGCTGCCGACCGCCTGTCGGGCAAGGGCGCAACCGTGGTCTATATCGCCTCCGACAATTCGGTGCAAGGGCTTGTCGCGGTGGCCGATCCGATCAAGCCGAGCGCGAAACGCGCGATCGAGGCGCTGCATGACTCCGGCCTCAAGACGGCGATGATCACCGGCGATTCCAGCGCTACGGCCGAGTCGGTGGCCCGCGAACTCGGCATCGATGCGGTCATCGCGGGCGTATTGCCCGACGGCAAGGTCGAGGCACTTGACGAACTGAAACAAAAGACCGACGGGGCCCTGGCATTCGTCGGCGACGGCATCAACGACGCCCCGGTATTGGCCGCCGCCGACGTCGGGATCGCCATTGGTTCCGGCACCGATATCGCGATCGAAAGCGCCGACGTGGTGCTGATGTCGGGCGACCCGGAAAAGGTCGTCACCGCGATTGATCTCTCGCACAAGGTCATGCGCAACATCGCGCAGAATCTGTTCTGGGCCTTCGGCTACAACGTGCTGCTGATCCCGGTCGCCGGCGGCGTGCTGTACCCGATAAACGGCATGCTGCTCTCGCCGATGCTTGCGGCCGGCGCGATGTCGGCTTCCAGCCTGTTCGTGCTCGGCAATGCATTACGACTCAGGCGAAACTGAAGCCGGCCTTTTCAGACAAGCGAACAGTGCCGGTTGTCGAAACTTCTTGCGCCTGGGGGATACCACCATGCCGCGCGCACCCTCTCAGCGCAAGGCCACCGTCTTCGCTTGCGCGAGGTTGTGGCGTCGCTGGCAATGGTCAGGCCACCGCGAGCTTTCGGTTTTCGAGGCGCCGAAGAGTACCGAAGTCTGCTGCGGGGCTATGCACCAAACACGACGTGACCCCAATGCCTTTCCCTGAAATGCCCAAGCCAGCCCCGAGCATCGTGAAACACAGGTTTTTACCGGAGCCCGAGCTCGAAAAGCGTTCTCGGCGCCGATTCTCGACGGAATTCAAGCTCCGCGTGATCCCCAGCCCCTCCTGATGCCGCTAAACCAGACTTGATCCATTAGACTTCGTGACCCCTTAGACTGGAAAATCCCATAAACGAGACATCGAAGCGTTCTACGGTTTATCTTGACCCCAACTGCACGCTGCGCTGCGGCTGAAGGCTGTCCATACAAACCGTTCTCTTTCAGACATCGTAAACGACGCCGTTCGCGCGGCGTTGGCTGAGGACCAGGAAGACCTGGCAGCATTCGAAGAAAGAGTATCCGCGCCGAGGTGAGCTATGAGGTCTTGCTGGACGATCTAAAAGCCCATGGCAAGACATGAGCTTGTCTTCAGAAAGTCCTTTTCAAAAGTCCTTCGCTCCATTCCAAAGAAAGATGTTACCCGTATTCTTCGGCGCATGAAGACACTGCAGGAAGATCCCCGCCCAATGGGCAGTGAAAGGCTTTCAGGGCAAGAGCGGTACCGAATCAGAAAAGGTGTATACCGAATCATTTATGAAGTGACAGATAAGCTTCTTGTCGTGACGGCTGTGAGGGTTGGGCACCGAAAACATCTCTACAAATGCAGCTGACCCCGTCGGTCGGCCTTACTCCCGATCAGAGACTGGCCGAGCTGGATTCCCGAGTCGAATTGTTCCACTCGCTGAGGTCGGAGCATGACACCCAGCTTCCTGTAGAGAGCCGTGAGCCGGGATCCGGTCGTGAACCGGACATGTCCGGCAGGTACTGCACGTTCCACTAGCTGGCCATGGCGCGTTCCCAATCCAGACTTATTCTTCGCAAGCGTCAAGGTAATGCGTCTTGGCGTTGAAGGTCAGATCGTATCGGACGATCCGATCGAGGATCTTGTTGCGAACCTGTGCGGGCGTTTCGGGGCCGAAGGCGGCCGCGCGCAATACGCCGGCGCCGTTTTCCGTCCGGAGTTCGAAGGTGAAGTACAGCCCGTCGTTGTCTCCGCTGTCATCGGACAGGGCCAGTGTTCGTGACGGCTGGAGGGTCAGTGCCTCGACCGGGCCGGTGATGGCGAGCAGGGCCGGGCAGCCGCGGAGGGTTTCGACGAAATCGTCGTAGAAATCACCATAGCGTTCTCCCGGGCCAATGAGACCCTCCCGGAGCCTGCTGTCCAGTTGTCGCTGGCGTTTCTTCTCATCGGCCCGAGCAACCGCTTCCACGATCCCCGATTGCGTCTGTTCGACGTCATACGGGCCGAAGACGGCGAAGCGAAGCTCCGGATCCTGCCCCTTCAAGCCGCGATAATAGCTCGTCGATTCAAGCGACTCGAGCACCACCACATAGCGACCGTCGGGGGTCCACGCCGCGGTGAACGGGTAGTTGTCGGCGCGATAGTCCTGCGAAAGCAGCAACCTTTTTTCCGTCGCAGCCGCACCTGCAGACAGCTCGAGACGGCCGTCGCCGTATTGCTCGGTCATCCATCCGGATCGGCCGAACGGAAACCCGACGTTGTACCAGGTGCGGCTGTAGGTGGACTCATGCTGCGTAAGCCAGAGCTCGGCGGTGCCGAACGGCTGCGCAGCCGGTGCCGGTGGGCCGCTGCGGCCGCGCAATACGCCACTGCTTCCGAACAACGTTTTGCCGTTGAGCATCGAGCGTTGCACCGTCGATTGTGCCGGCGCGGCTTCCTGCCAGCGCCCCTGCCGGGCCGCGATATCGTAGCGGTAGACCAGATTGCCCGACGCGCTGAAAACGCTCAGGTACAGAACCTGCGCCTCGATCGAATACAGCGCCCTACTCACGGACACAAGCGTCGACGGTGTGGAGTCGAGCGTGTCGGGCAGCTTGACTTCGACCACCTGGCCCACGGCCTCCCGACCCAGCGTCCAGTCCGCGGCATCGGGCTTTTGCGCGCCGCAGCCTGCAACAGCAAGCAAGGCCGCCACCAGCAGCCATTGGAACGCGCATCGATGTGTCGTCAGCACGACAGCGCGACGCCACCATGTATGAACCCCTCGACAATGCACATTGCTTCCCTGGCGATTCCTGTCCTTATTATCGGCATTCGGGGCGGGCCCGGCCGGCTCGGGGCCGGGCAGGTCGAGCAGTTGGCAAAGCTCGGTAAGAAAAAGCTGGTAGTTTGCGCGCTCCTTGCAACCCGTATCGCGTAAGCGGTCGATAAAGACTTCGACCGCCTCGGCTTCCGCCTTGTTGCCGGATTCATCCATGCGCCGATTCGCCTCAGTGCTTTCGGAAAGCGTACCAGTAACTGAACGGGCAGGGGAAGGGTGCGCGGGCCATACCCGGCGGACCGACGCGGGCATCCAGAACATGAAACGGCCACCGTTCCCGGCCAGCGCGGCGAGCGGGTACCGGAACCAGGTCATGAAACTGATAATCACTGCGCACGATCAGTTTTGATGTTTTGATGACTTATTCTGTTATGATATGATGTCCGCATGCGCACAACACTTACTATCGATGATTCGCTTGCGGAATTGCTGAAGAAGCAGGCCTATGAATCCGGCAAGCCGTTCAAGCAGGTCGTCAATGAAGCGTTGCGCGCCGGCCTGGAAAACGCCAGGGCGGTGCCGGCGGCGCGGCGTTACCGGCTGGAACCGGCTTCGATGGGCGCCTCGCAGTCCGGAAGAAATCTGGAGAAGGCGCTCGAGGTGGCATCCGAGCTCGAAAACGAGGAGCTCGAACGCAAGATGGAATTGCGCAAGTGATCCTGCCCGACGCCAACCTGCTGATCTATGCGGTCAATCGCGACGCGCCGCATCATCGCCAGGCAAGAAAATGGCTGGAGCAGGTCCTTTCGGGTAACGAGGCGGTCGGCATGGCCTGGATCGTGCTGCTGGCGTTCATCCGGATCACGACGCATCCACGCGTTTTCGATCATCCGCTGAAGGTCGAGCAGGCGCTCGATTATGTCGAGGGCTGGCTCGGCCAGCCGTACGTCCGTCCGGTGACACCCGGCGAAAAACACTGGCTGATCATGAACCGTTTGCTCCGAAACAGCGGCAGCGCGGGAAACCTGACCAGCGACGCGCACCTGGCCGCCATCGCGCTGGAGCACGGCTGTACGGTTTGCTCGGCGGACCACGACTTCAAGCGCTTCGACGGTCTCGAATGCATCAACCCTTTATCTGCTGTGCACGAAGGGGAAACCGTTTACGGCAACTGATCGGCATAAGGGTGCGGGCATTGCCGGGGTGCGAAGGCAGCATCTTTCGGGCGCACGCGGTCACTTCAGCGAATCGATCCGATGAGCAGAAAGACCAGCAGCGCGAGCACCAGCGCCAGGGCAAGGGTGAGATTCCGGGCTGCATCTTCCAGCCGGTCGCGAATCTTCTCCGCCAGTCGTCCTCGATCCAGGCTCTCGGTCACCGGCCAGTGATGATGCCCGGGCCTGAAAACCAGTTCGTGAAGTTCATGGCGCCACCGTCCATGCGCGGTTTCTCGATCGGTACCGGAGGGCCCCGGGAGCTGCGGCAGCGTCTTCGTGAGACACGCCTGCATTTCTTCGTCGCCGATTCGGGCTTCGTCGCGCCAGGCGACGGCAAGCCGCAGCGCCGACTCGGCCAGTGCGCCGGTGCGATCTTCGACCTCCGAGAACCAGCGCTCCACGGCCTGGCGGTTGGCGGTACGGGCAAAAGACGCCATCGCCCGCTCCAGCATCTGCGTCGCCAGCAGTCCGGATACCCAACTCACGGAATTGACCAGCCCTTCGAGCTCGGACCCCGAAAGTTCGTCTTTCCGCTCCCGAGCGAGCTCTTCGGCTTTTGTCCTGACCCGGTCGCGCAGACCGTCGAGCCGCTTGAAGTCGCGGTCCTTGTCCATTTTTGACGGTTCTTCGGGACGATTCAGCAACGAGATCAGCCGGCTGACGGCATCGGACGATAGTGCCTGGATACCGGCCTGTGTTCGACCGCTCAGCGCCGAAATGCCATGACACACACGGATGAAACCGCGACCGGCCGCCCTATACCAGTAATCCACGCCCACCCAGTTCGGTGCATGTAGTTTGAACAGTCCGTAGCGCATACCGACAACGAACAGCCCGACGCCCGCAATCGCCATGCCCGCGAACGAGTACAGGTCCGTTGCACTCAGAAAGTAATGCGAAAGATAATGCGGTACGGGCTCGGTCGGCACGCCCAACGCCGCCAGGCCGGGTGTGATCAGCCCCTCCAGCAGCCACTGCGGGCGCATGCCGATGGCGATGACCGGTAATGTCAGCACAATCATCGCGGCCTGCATGGCCGCCGGCGCTTCACGCACTGTGTCGTCCCAGTCGGTTTCGGACCGGCGCAGGAAGATCAGGCCGATGAACTTCACGAAGGAGGCGAAAGTGCCTGCACAGGTGGCGAGGAATATCCATTCTGCCGCAAGCAAGACGCCGCCGCCATGTCCGGCGGCTTCGACCAGGCCGTGGTGAATCATGCACTTGCTGACAAATCCATTGAACAGCGGCATGCCGGTGATGCCGGCCGCGGCCACCAGCATGCAGGCGAACGTCACCGGCATTCTTCGCCACAAGCCCCCGAGCCGATACATGTCGGCGACGCCGGTCCTCAGCACAACGGCACCGGCACCGAGAAACAGCGCGCCCTTGAACAGACCGTGATTGACGACATGCAGGAGGCCGCCTGCCGACGCCATCGCCCCCTCGGCCCCGAGATAGGCGCCGGTGCCCAGGCCGGTCAGGATGAAGCCCATCTGGCTGACGCTGTGCCAGGCCAGCATGCGCTTGGCGTGGTGCTGGCCCAGCGCCAGCACCACGCCGATCAGCATCGTGGCCAGACCCAGCCACAGCACCACCAGGCCCATGTTCGCGCCAATGTGCATCGGCTCGCCCGATCCTTCGAGACCGGACTCGCCGGCGAACAGGATATCGAGCACACGGAAGATCCCGTATGCGCCGGTCTTGATCATGACCCCCGAGAGCAAGGCACTGGCCGGCGGCGGTGCCACCGGGTGAGCATCGGGCAGCCAGATATGCAACGGCACCATGCCGGCCTTGACGCCGAAACCGACCAGTAACAATGCGAATACCGACCACATCAGGGGCGCGTCGCCGTCGGCCGCTATTGCCGGCGTCATCTCGAACGAGCCGGTCAGGGCGTGGAACAGCAGGATTCCGGCCAGCAGTGAAATCCCGCCCAGCACGATCATCCAGAAATACTTCACGCCGGCCCGGCGCGCGGTTTCCGTCCCGTCGTGGACCACCAGCAGCAGCGCAACGATGCCCAGCACTTCGAAGCAGATATACAGGGTCAGCAGGTCGCCGGCCAGCACCACGCCCAGGTTGGCCGCCAGCAAGACAAGGCTGACGACCTGGAAACGCACCCTGGCCGAGTCCTTGCGCAGCCATGCCGTGGCGTACAACGTTGCACAAAACCACACCAGCGCCGCGGCCAGCGCGAACATGACGCCGATCGGGTCGGCAATGAACTCGATCCGGGCCTGGCCGAAGGGCAGGGTGCCCGCAATGCGCGACGCGCTCAGCACCGGTGGAATCAAGGCGACGACCCCGGCCAGCGTGAGTCCGGCGGCGAGCGTGACGAACACGTCGAAGACCCGCCGGCCGCAGCCTGCCCTGGCCAGCACGCCGGCGAGCGCGGCGGCGATCAGGGGCCAGACCACGACCAGCGGCGGCAACAGGCTTGTGGCACCGGAATTCATTTCCATGCCGACGGCCCCAGCAGTTGCTCGGCCGCCATGCGCGCAAGTTCCAGCGGGAAGCCGGGCAATCCGGCCGCAACGCCGAGCGCGACCGTGGCCGCTCCGGCGGCCAGGACCGCAAACAGCATCCACCCGCGTCGCTCGTGGCGCTCGTCTCTCGATGCGCCGGCATGCAACGGATCATCTTGTTCCGGCCGCTGCCATATCCGGTAGATCACCGGCCACAGGTAAGCCGCCGCCAGCAGGCTTCCGAGCAGCATGACCGCCAGGTGACCGAACCCGCCGGCCTGGGCCATGCCCGTGCCCAGCGTCCACTTGCCGACGAAGCCGGACAAAGGCGGCAGACCCGTCATGGCCAGGGCCAGCAGCGTGAACGTGCCGGCCGTCCACGGCATCCGCCAGCCCAGGCCGCGCATGCGGCTGATCCGGCGCAATCCGGTTACGGCCAGGATGGATCCCGCGCACAGGAACAAGCCGCCCTTGAAGAAGGCATGGTGCGTGATATGCACCAGTGCGCCGGTCAGTGCCACGGGATGCAACAACGTCGCCGCCAGCGATACGTAGGCCATCTGGCTGATGGTCGAGTAGGCCAGGCGCCGTTTCAGATCGTTCTCGGCCACCGCCAGCATTGCCGCGGCCACGATTGCAAAGCCGGAAAACCCTGCCAGCCAGGGGAGCACCCCAAGCTGGTCGAGCATTGCAGGGCCGAAGATTTCGAGCAGCACCCGCACAATCGCGAATACACCCGCCGCCACCATGACCCCGGACAGCACGGCCGAGAACGGCGCGGGCGCGGCCGGATGGGCGTCGGGAACCCAGCCGTGAAGCGGCATCAGTGCGGCCTTGACGCCGAAACCGGCCACGAGGAGGCACCAGATCGTCTGCAACGCTGAATTCGGCGCCGTCATCGGCAGTACGCCCCCGGGCAGGAAATCCACGCTGCCGGCCAGCCAGTAGGCCAGCACGATGCCGCTGAAGATCAGCGCGCCGCCGGACAGGATGTAGATCAGGTACTTCAGCCCCGCGCGGAACGCCTTCGGCGTGCGCTCGTGCACGATCAACGGATAAGCCAGCAATGAAAACAGCTCGTAGAACAACAGCAGGGTGACCAGGTTCGCGGCCAGCGCGACGCCGATCATGCATCCGAGGCTGGCCAGCAGGAAGCCGTGAAACGCCCACTGCCTTCGGTCGTTCGACAGGTAGCCGATCGCGTGCGCCTGGGCCAGGACGAACAATGACGCAACGGTCATCGCGAACAGCGCACCCATGGCGTCGACCCGCAGCGCGAGGCGGATCGGGGGCACCAGCTCGAGCAGCGACAGTTCGATCTGATGGCCTCTGGACACCTGGTAGGCCATGAACGCGCAGACCGACAGCGTGGTCGCCGAACACACCGCGACTACCTGGAAGCCGGCGGCCTTTCGCTCCCACGACGCGGCCCGGAACACGAGCATACCGCCGACAATCGGCGCCACGATGGCCAGCAACGGCAGCCATGATGTTGAAAGCATTCCGTTCATTCCAGCGGCACCTTCAATTCGAACGCGAATCGCGCCGCAGCCTCGGCCACCGAGAAGGGCATGGCCGGCGCGTTGGCGCCAATGCCCAGCAGAATCACGTAGCCGGCGCAGACGAGTATCGGGACGACCATCATCGGCGAGACCGGAACGAGGTTCGCGCCCGTATCAGCCGGCGGTCTGAACCAGGCCTGGTAGACCATGGGTAACCAGTAGCTTGCATTGAGCAGTCCGCTGAGCACCATGACCCCGACGAAGATCCCGGAGCCGGCCTGCAGCGCGCCCAGCGAGAGATACCATTTGGTAACGAATCCAGCCATGAGCGGCACCCCCATGAAGCTCAGCGAGGCCAGCGTGAACGACGCCATGGTCCAGGGCATCTGGCGGCCGATGCCGGCCAGCTGGTCCACCCGGGTCTTGCCGGTCGCGCGTTCTATGGCGCCGGCGACGAAGAACATCGTGATCTTGGCGAACGCCTGGTTGGCGATGTGCATGATCGCCGCCAGTGCGGCCAGCGGCGCCAGCAGCGCGGCGGCGAGCACGATGTACGACAACTGGCTGATTGTCGACCAGGCCAGCCGGGCCTTGAAATTGGTCTGGCGCAGCGCCTTGACCGATGCGATGAGGATAACCGTGCCGGCCAGCATCGCGAGCCAGTGGGCATAGCCGAGGTCGCGCAGCAGATCGACGCCGAACACGTTGTAGATCGTGCGCAGGATGCCGAACACGCCGGCCTTGACCACGGCGACGGCGTGCAACAGCGCGCTGACCGGCGTCGGGGCGACCATCGCCGCCGGCAGCCAGGCGTGCAGCGGCATGAGCGCGGCCTTGACGCCGAATCCGGCGATCAGCAGCACGAAGATCGCCAGCAGCCATGCATGCGGGATGGAGGCGTCCAGGATTCCGGCCTCGGCCAGACTGAGCGTGCCGGTCATGAAATAGACCGCGAGCATGCCGGCCAGGATCAGGCCGCCGCCGGACAGCGTATAGACCAGGTATTTGCGACCGGCCCGACGCGCTTCGAGGTTTTCGTTGTGCATGATCAGCGGATAGGTGCACACCGTAAGCAGTTCGTAGAACACGAACAGCGTCAGCAGGTTTTCGGCGAACGCGATCCCGACGGTGGTGGATATGCACAGCGCAAAGAAACCGAAGAACCGGTGCAGCGAGTGGCTGTTGCGCATGTAGGCCAGTGCGTAGATGGTGGTCAACACCCAAAGCGTCGACGACACCAGGGCGAAAAACAGCCCCAGTGCGTCGACCCGGAAGCCGAACGCCACGCCGGGCAGCAGCTCGCCGAATTGATATGCGTAAACCCGGCCGGCCAGGATTCCGGGCAGCATCGACCAGACCAGCGCAAACTTGATGCCGGCCGCGGCCAGGCTCCAGAACGCCCGCCAGCGCGCGCTTCGACGAACGGTGAACACCGCCCCGGCACACAACAGCGAGGCGAGTACCGCCAGCAGAGGTCGTATGTCGACCAGTTCGGGCATTACGGGATCGTCCCGTAGACGCTCTGGACTGCCGGCCCGACGAATGCGAGCATTGGTGTTCCCGCCAGCCCCAGTGCCAGCGAGGCCACGGCGAGCAACAGCACGGGCAGCCACATCGACGCCGGCACTTCGATTGCCGAAGCCACCGGGACGCGTGCCGGCGGGCGGAAGTACAAGGCATTGATCACCCGGACGCCGAATGCCAGGACAACGATTCCCGCAACCACCAGCACCGCGACCAGCCACGGCTGGCCCGCTTCCAGCGCGCCGAGCGCGATCTGCCACTTGCCGACGAAACCTGCCGCCGGCGGCACGCCGGAAAGCGCGATCAACGCAACCGCCATGCCGAAGGCGGTGATCGGCATGCGTCGGCCCAGCCCGCGGAGGTCGTCGATGTTGCGCAAGCCGGTGCGGTGAATGATGGCGCCGGCGGCGAGAAACAACGCGGACTTCATGACTGCGTGGTTGACCGAATGGACCATGGCCCCGCTGACCGCGCTGGCCGTCGCAAGCCCCAGGCCGATGAAGATATATCCGATATTGGCGACCGTCGAATAGGCCAGCATACGCTTGATATCGCGCTGGACCAGGGCCATCAGGGCGCCGCCCAGCGCGCCCAGCGCGCCCAGCCAGACGATCAGGGTCAGCAACGGCTGCAGCAGGTCGTCGCCACCGGCAAACAATTCCAGCGTGCGCAGCAGACCGACCACGCCGGCCTTGACCACCAGCGCCGACAGAATTGCGCTGACCGGCGCCGGGGCGGCCGCGTGCGCGTCGGGCAGCCAGAAATGCACCGGAAAAAGCGCGGCCTTGACCGCAAAGCCGGTGGCCAGCCCGGCCAGCGCGAGTCCTGCCGGCATAGCGCTGGAGGCGTCGAGCAAGACAGCGGCGTCTTCGATGTTCAGGGTGCCGGTCATGGCGAATACCACGCCCACCGAGAACAGCACCAGCAGCGACGACAGCGCGCCCAGCAGCAGGTATTTCAAGGCGGCCAGGGCGGCGATCGGCGCGCGCGCCATCGCGACCAGCGCGTAGGCCGAAACCGAGAATATTTCCATGAAGACGAACAGGTTGAACAGATCGCCGGTGACCAGGAACCCATTCAGCCCACCGAGGTTGATCAGCACCAGCGCGTAGTAAAGCGGGGCCCTGTCCGGTTCCACCGCGCGCGCCACGTAATGCCGCGAAAATACCAGCGAGAGCAGCGCGATGAAGCCTGCAGCGACCGCGAGCGCGCCGATTTCATCAAAGCGCAGCTCGATGCCGTATTGCGGGAGCCAGCCGCCGACGGCGTACCCGAATCCACCCGATGCGAGCAGACGAACCAGCAACGCGACGGCGACCGCCAGCGTGAGCGCGGCAATCGATGCAGCCCAGAAACATGCGGCATTGGGCAGGCGATGGAACAGCAGCGGCGTCAATACGCCGCCGACCAGCGGCAGCACGGCCAGCAGCGGCAGCCAGTGCGGCCAGTCAATCATCGTCGCCGCCGACGGCGTCGGAATCCGCGTCGCCGCGAGCCTCGTCGGTCGGGACGATTTCGTCGAGCTCGATGCTGCCGAATTGCGACTTGACCCGCAGAATCAGCACCAGCGCCAGCGACGTGATGCTGACCGCCACTACGATCCCGGTAAGCACGAGCGCATGCGGCAACGGGCTGGCGTAGGGACCTTCCATGCCCTCGACGACAAGCGGCGGTGCGCCGCCATCGATCATCCCGGTCGTGACGATGAAGGCGAACACCGAGGTTTCCATCACGTTCAGGCCGATGACTTTCTTGACCAGGTTGCCGCTGGTCACGAGAATCCAGGCACCGATCAGGAACAGCGCAACTGCCACAAGGTAATCAACGTGACCAAGTGCCGTGGCCAGAATGTTCATGACCGCTGCACCCCGGAAACGGCAAAGAACAGGCCGGCCAGCACCGCACCGCCGCCGATGCCGATGCCCAGTTCGAGCACGATCATCAGCGATTTGCGCAACACCGGCTCGGCTGGCAGGCCGAACAGGTGACCGGTCAGGGCCAGGCCGATCACGGCGGTCGCGGCAAAGACCAGTACGCCGGTGGCCCGAAGCCAGGCCCAGTGTCGAGCGGAAAATGCCCCTGCGACCGGGGCCGGGCCCAGTACCAGCGAAAGCAGGATCAACATCGCGCCCAGGACCACGCCGCCCTGGAAGCCGCCGCCCGGCAGCACATGGCCATTGACGATCACGAAAAGCGCGAACGCCGCGATGAACGGGCCGAGTGCCCGTATGACGTAGTCGACCACCGGGCTGACCGGGATCGCGCGGCGCCCGGTTTCGGAAACAGCCCCTGCGACCGCCGCTGCGGCCAGCCAGGCGGTAAAGATCACGATCACTTCGCCGAAGGTGTCCAGGGCTCGAAAGTTCAGCAATACGCCGGTAACCAGGTTCTCGGCGCCGCCCGATTCGGCCCCTCGCTCGACATAGTTCGCCGTCACGTTCGCATGCGCCGGCGCATCGGCGCTTCCGGGCGCCGGCAGTTGCAGCACGCCATGGATCAGCGGGCCGGCAAGGGCGGCCAGAAGGGCGAATGCGAGGATTCTTGCCGTACGCCGCCGTGCGTTCATTTCTCTCGTCTCCCGACGCGCGAGACGACGGTCAGGAACAGTACCGTGGTGATCCCGGCACCCACCGCGGCCTCGGTCATCGCCACGTCGGGCGCCCCGCGGTGGGCCCAGACCAGGCACATGACGAAGCTGTACGCGGAAAACACGATGGCGCATGCCGCCAGGTCCTTCAGCATTGCGATGCCGATCGCGCCGGTCAGCAGCAAGGCCAGCAGCACCAGGTCGAGCAGATCAGTCGGACTCATCGCCGTCCTCCCGGGTCCAGGGTTGCAAGCCGGTCCTGAATGCCGCCCGCGCCAGCGCGTGGCCTGCGGTCGGACTGGACAGCAGCAGCAGCGCGATCAGGGCCATGATTCGAACGCCTTCTCCATCGGGCCCGCTCCAGATCGCCAGGCCCAGCAGCACCAGCCCGGCACCCAGTGCATCGCACTTGGTCACCGCGTGCACCCGGGTATAAAAATCGGGGAACCGCAGCAGACCCAGCGTTCCGATGAAGAAGAATGCGGCCCCGGCGATGACCAGGAACGACACGATCAGCGCGTGGACGGCAGCCAGCATCAATCCCTCCAGGCGCCTTTGAGCAGGCCGGTTTCCAGCAGCCGACTCGCCACCAGCGTCACCGTGAAGCTCAACAATCCGTATACCAGCGCCACGTCCAGCCAGATCCCCTGTTCGCGCGCCAGGCCCAGCAATACCAGGACCACCATGGTCTTGGTGCCGATCACGTTGACGGCAAGAATCCGGTCGGGCAGGGTGGGACCGGCGAGCCCGCGCCACAGGCAGGCAAAGGCGTTGATCAGCAGGAAGATCACGACCGCCCAGAACAACGATGCCGGGGACCAATCAGTCATCGGCCTGCGAAATTCCGAGCGACCGCAAGATTCTTCTTTCGACCCGTCCGTCGACGAGCGCATCGGCAAACGAAGGCGCCAGGCAGTGCACCGTGATCCGATCACCGTCAAGATCAACGCAATGCGTGCCGGGCGTCAATGTAATGGTATTGGCCAGGGTCACCCGCTCCAGTTCGCCCCGAAGCAGAGTCTTGTAGACGATGATTCGCGGCTGGACCGGCAGCGACGGATCGAGTACGACCCGCGCGACCTGCAGCGCAGCCGGCACGATCAGCCGGACCAGGTCGAACACATGAAAAATCAGACCGGCCAGGTTGCGGGCGCCGAGCCCGGGCGCCTGCCGACGCCAGAGAAAAAAGCTTGCGCCAAGACCCGCAAGGCCTGCCACCGCCAGCCCCCAGAACAAGTCGGAGAGATCAAGCGGCATGGCGAGCACCAGCCAGAACAGCCACAAGGCAATCGACAGCTGAACCCATCGGCGCACTGTTTTCACCGGTCTCCCTCCTGTCGGCTGGCGGAGAAATCCGGCACCTTCCCGGAGTAAGAAAATGCTACACCATTGGACCGAGCTTTTTTCGACCTCGGTCTGGCCGGCAGGCGCGAACCACCCGCGTGCACGACCGGGTCAGAGCGCCAACCGTTGAACGATCAACGCCAACCCGACGGCGATAAACAGGAACGCACTCAAGCGGTGGAGCAGGCCATGCGGCAGCCTGGAGGCGAATCTGTGGCCCAGCCACAACGCCGGCACGTTGGCCGCGGCCAGGCCGAGCGCGGCACCGGCAAATACCCAGGCTGCCGACGGCAGGCCCGCGGCAAGCGCCACGGTGGCCAGCTGCGTCTTGTCGCCCATTTCCATGATAAAAAAAAGCCACAGGGTCGTCAGGAAAGCGCCGTGGCTCGACACCGGTGGGGGCGTCTCGTCCGTGTGCTCGTGACCGAACAGAATCCAGCCGCCGATGAACAGGAACAGCAATGCCACCAGCCACTCGAGCAACCCGGCGGGCAGCAGCCGATCGAGCAGGGCGCCCCCGACGACCGCCACGGCAGCGTTGGCGGCCGCGCCCAGCAACAGGCCGGCAAGCACCGCACGCGGCTTTTTGAACCGGGCGGCCAGGAAAAGCACCACCAGCTGCGTCTTGTCGCCGAGTTCGGCTATCGCCACGGTCGGAAACGTCAGAAAGAAGCTTTCCAAGGTCTTTCAGGATCAGTCCAAAGTTTGCTCAGACTACCCCAGATTGCCGCTTCAAGACTGAACTATTTTCCTCGAATATTTCTGGGATAACACCATAAAATTATGTTTTTACAAGTTTTTTAATTCCACACTTGAGGTTTGCACAGTACCGGACACGAGGCGCCCGGAGTCATAGCCCACGTCTATAGCCCATGCCTGTCGGGATGCGTACCGGGGCGGTCGAGACCACGACATGGTTTGAAAATAGATCCTGCAGGGATGGCCTCACGTGTTGCCGCTTGATCGAGGCGTGACTCGCGGCAGGAAAAGTCGCACAGCGCGTGGATCACGCTCGCCCGGACAATCGATCAGGGCCGTTTGGCGGCCCGGCGCTACGGGGCGCTGATACCAGCCGTCTCCGCTCTGGGCGGGATGCCGTCGGCGAGCACCCGGTAGGCACCGGCTGCGGATTCGACGCGAGCCGGCCGGCCGGAGGCGACAAAATGATCGTGGGCCGGCTTGAGACTGCGCCAGAAATCGATCCAGCGCGAGGAAGCGTGCGCTGCCAGGTTCTCTTCGGTCATCCGGAACGGGTAGATCTCGACCCCGATATCTTTCTGCCCGTGCTGGAACGCGGCCTCGGCCAGCAGATAGATCTGCTCCATGTAGTAGTCGCTCATCGCAAAACAGCCGTTCGAAGAGCAACCGCCATGAATCATGATGTTGCTGCCGGTGCGGTTCAGGGAACGATCGAACGCGTTCGGATAGCCGAGATTGAATGCGAGATGGAAGTCCGAGTGCGGATGCAGCCGCTCCGGGGCAATCGTGTAAAAGCCCTCGGGCGCCTGGTAGTCGCCCTCGAATCGCTTGGGTCCCAGCGACCCGGACATGTCGCAGATCGGGTAGGTGCGGTAGAGCGCGTAGCCGTCACGGCCTCGCAGATAAAGCTCCAGCTCGCGGCTTTGCTTGAAGATACGGATGTGCACCGGATCGCCGATCCGCAAACCCTTGTCGGCCAGACGGTCAAACAACCACTCGCCCTGGTGAATCCAGGCCGATCTGGAGCTTTCGCTCGACGGCAGGTGAATCGGCCGTTCCGGCCACTGGCGACCCGCGGTCTGTGCGCTACCGGCCGATGATTCCTCCACGGGAGCGGGTCGGTACTGCCACCTTTCCGTCGCCGCAACCGAGGTGGCAAACACGGCGCTCGTCAATATCAGTGGGAGTGCGGCTCGACGCATCCTGTCGAGTCTGCCAAACTCGAAGCGAATGTGCAATTGAAACGCCTCCCGAGACCGTGCAAGGGCCCGAAATGAAGCAAGACGTCAAGGTAGCCGTGGTACAGACCGGCTCCAGGCTGTTCGACCTGGACAGGACGCTGGATCGATTCGAGCAGCGCGCGCTGGATGCGGCGCGCAAGGACGCCGAACTCGCCGTTTTTCCCGAAGCCTTCGTCGGCGGATACCCGAAAGGCCTGGATTTCGGCGCCCGGGTGGGCCAGCGCTCCGACGAGGGGCGCGAATGGTTCGCACGCTATTTCCGCCAGAGCATCCGTGTGCCGGGCCCGGAGACTGCCCGGATGGGCGAAATCGTCCGGAGCTGCAGACTGCACGTTAGCGTCGGCGTCGTCGAGCGTGACGGCGGAACGCTGTATTGCAGCGCTCTGTACTTCGGCAGCGACGGTAAACTGCTGGGCAAGCACCGCAAGGTGATGCCGACGGCGATGGAGCGACTGATCTGGGGCTTTGGCGACGGTTCGACGCTCGATGTCGTCGAGACCGAGCTGGGCCGAGTGGGCGCGGCGATCTGCTGGGAGAACTACATGCCGCAGCTCAGGCTGGCGATGTATGCACAGAACGTCGAGTTGTATTGCGCGCCGACCGTGGACGATCGCGAATCGTGGCAACCGACGATGCGGCATATCGCGATGGAAGGTCGCTGTTTCGTGCTCGCGGCGTGCCAGTACCTGACGCGCGAGGATTGCCCGGCCGATTACCCGGTCGACGGCAAACAGTTTCCCGATCGCACTTTGATCCGCGGCGGCAGCGTCATCGTCGATCCCATGGGAAACGTCATCGCGGGGCCGATCTACGACCGTGAAGAGATCCTGGTCGCCGACCTCGACGGCGACAGCATCATCCGTGGGAAATTCGACCTGGATGTCGCCGGACATTATTCGCGGTCGGAGATATTCAAATTGAAAATCAATAAGAAAGAGCTTAAACCTCGAAAATGAATTGAGTCCCCGAAAGAACCGGATTCAAGGACGTTTCGGGACCACGAAAGCATCTGGACTGATTTGATTTAACATAATATACATTATGCGAACTCCGATATCTGCCGATCGCCCGCCATCGCGATCCCGCTTCCGATGCCCTTCATCCAGAATCACTGGGCGATGCGACAGCCTCCGATTCCGAAACCGATGTTCAGCACCGAAAACGCGGGCCTCGCCAACCGCCGCACTTGCCACTCGGTACCCGCTTTCAACGATAATCGGGTGCGTTGCACGTGCGCACAACCTCATCCAACCATGCAGGTAAATTCAATATGGCGGCACCGGTTTCATTGCCCGAAGATGACCTGATGCAGATGAAAATCGACCGCCTGGAGGACAGCGGTCGGCGGGATGCCTTGCCATTCGAGGCAGTCGATGGCCTCAACCTGGTCATTTGTCCGCGCGCTGTCGCGCCGACGCCCGCGCTGCTCGCCGCGGCACGCAACTTCGGATCACGGCAGGTTTTTCATGCTGCGGGCCTGGGAGCCGATTGTCGCGATCCGGAGGTGTTCCTTTGGCGGCTAATGGCCGATCTGCGACGCCAGCTCGAGTTTTCCGACCCGATCCCGGCCGAGCCGGCTGCCATGCGCGAAACCCTGCCCAACTGGCTGGCGCGCGCGGCGGCCGCCGGCGGTCTCGCAATCATCGTCCAGGACGCACATGAACTGAGCCTCGATGGGCTGACCGCAGACCTCGACTGGCTGCCTGGATGGCTTCCCCGGGGCGTGGCGGTGCTGATTTCGGCGCCGCCGGGACCGGCTGCCGAACAGTTTCGGGAGCGATCGGCGGCCGTTTTCACCCTGCAAGACGATGATTCCCCGGCAGGTTCGGAACCCGCCCTGTCGGACGACCTGCTTGAATCGGACGCCGCGGGCCCGTGGCTGGAATTGCTGTGGACCGCCCGTGCGGGCCTCGAGCTAGAGGTGCTGGACGCTTTGACGCAATCGCAACTGCCGGCGCTCGATCCACCACCGCCGGGGCTGCTGTTCGACGGCCGGCGCATCACGCTGGCCTCGGGCCAGGCGCGCGATGCGGTGGCGAGGCGCCGGCTCGGCGATCATGGCCGGCGTCAGGCACTGCATATTCGACTCGCCGAATATTTCGGCAACCAGCCCGGAATCGCAGCGCTTGAGCGGGCCTGCTGGCACTGGGCGGCCGCCGGGCGACTGGACCGGCTCGAAGAGATCCTCGTCGATACCGTTTTGTTGGAGGCCATGCGTCAGCCTTCGCGTTGCTTCGAAGCGCTCCGTCATTGGCGTGCATTGGGCGGCAGCGATCGGATGCATCAAACGCTCGAATTGGCCTGCCTGTTTCCGGACCAGTCCAGCGACGCCATCCTGGGCGCTGCCCATGTTTTCGCGGTCGGTACAGGCAGCGACGCACCATTGAAATGGCTTCAGCGGGCTGCCGAACGGGCGGAATCCGAAGGCAACTCCCCTGCCCTGGTCCAGGCATTGCAGCTGCTTGCCGCGCACGGCGACACGGCTGCTGCCGACGCCGCCGAGATGCTCCGACGTGCCCTGGCGCGGGTCGCGGAGGAACCCGAAAGCGATGAGGCGGTCCGGGCTTCACTGCACCATCGCCTTGCCTGCCTGCTCGAAACCGAAGGACGAGAAACCGAAGCCAGGCATGAGTACGAGCTGGCCGTTGCGTGCACCGAAACCGTTGCGGGTGCCGATTCTCCACGTCTGATTCCGTGGTTGATCAACCTGGCTGCCGCTCACAAGGCCGCAGGCGACCTGGGTGCCGCCGACCAGGTGTTGCGCAGGGCGCTGCGCCTGTCGCGCGAGGGACTGGGATCGCGTCATCCAACTACAGCGGTATGCTGCGATCAGCTGGCCGGGATCGCCTACATGAATGGCCAGTACGATGTCGCCGAGCCGCTGTACCGGGAGACGCTCGAAATCACCGAAGCATCGTTCGGCCCGGATCACCCGGCCACCGCGGCCTGCCTGGGCAATCTCGGAAGCGTGCTGGATGCGCGTCAGAAATTCGGCGAGGCCGAGCAGTCTCATCGCCGTTCGCTTGGACTGCTGATGGCGATCCATGGCGAGAATCACGAAGATACCGCCGGCTGCATGCACAATCTCGCTGTCGCGCTGGAATCGATGAGCAAAGCCGACGAGGCCGAGCAGCTTTATCGCCGGGCACTGGAAACCTGGAGCCAGGTGACCGGAGAAGAAAGTCCCGCATTCGCCACCACGCTGTTGAATCTCGCCGGCGTGCTGCGCGAACGTGGCGCCTGGGGCGAAGCCGAAGCCCTGTATCGGTCCGATATCGAACTCTGGCGCAAACTCCTCGGTACCGATCACCCGCACACGCTGGGTGCCCTGACCGAGCTTGCACGCCTGTACGTCGATGGCGGCAAACCCGAGATGGCCGAACCCCTGCTGTTGCATCTGAAAGACAAGACGATGCAGCGATCCGGAAAATCAGCCAGCGCTTATCTCGAAGTCGTTGCGCTGCTGGCCCGCGTTTACCTGCACTTCGACCAGCGTTCCGAGGCGCGCACAATGATCGAGGACGCGCTTGCAGCCAGTGAAGGCACGCTCAATATGCTCTCGGCACCCATCCAGCGGTTGCGCAAGCTCCTCGCGGGCATACAACAATATCCCACGGACACCGTCAATTGATGTCGAACACGCAAGGTCGCAGACCGGAAATACCACCGTTGTTCGAGCCGATCCGGCTCGAGAGCGCCCGAAACGTTGCAGAGGAAGCCTTCGAGCTGGCGCGCGCGGGCGCGCCCGAAGGCACCCTGGTCTGGAGCGATGCCCAGGCATCGGGGCATGGACGATCGGGGCGGTCCTGGGAATCCCCTGCCCGGGGCTTGTACGCCGCCTTGATCCTGCGCCCGGAATTCGATTGGAAAAATACCGGGCAGATCGCGCTGGTGGGCCTTGTCTCACTCGGTGCGGCGGTCGCTTCCATGGTCGAACCCATGACGGAACTCCGCTATCGCTGGCCCAACGCTCTGATGGTCGGCGGCACACGTGTGGCAGGCCTGTGGCTGGAGGAAGACCGATCGACGGGTTGGCTGACGCTGACATTGAGCTGCAACGTCGAAACGCGCCCGGAGGAAATCTTCGACGGCGGATGTCTGCTCGAAGAAGGCGGGAATCCGGAAATGACACCTGAGCTTCTACTGGAACAGTTTTCGCGCCAATTCCTGGCCTGGTTGAACCTTTGGGCGGACGAAGGCATGCAACCGATTCTGCGAGAATTTTCCAGCCGGAGCGAGCAGCCCGGCACACCGGTTGCGCTGGTGATCGAAAAGGACCGGAAAATTGCCGGAACGCTGGCCGGCGTCGATTCACGTGGACGGCTCCAACTGGACGTCGACGAAAAACGCCGGACCATTTCGATCCGGCGTTTTCTCGGTGTCCAGCAATGGACCGATTGCGACGCGTAAGCTTTCCGAGCGACGCGGTCAGGCAGTGGAGCCCGAACCGGTCGGAACTTCCGGCCCCCGTCCCGCTTCGCCTTCCTCGCCGACGAATTCCTTGCCTTCCTTTTTGACGTCGTCGTACCACAAGTCGTGGTGCTGTTCGGCCCACTCCGAACTTACATGACCCTTTGTTATGGCATCCAGGGCGCCCCGGGCACCAAGGGTTCCCATGTACATGTGGACGAAGCTGCCGCCGATATACAGCAGGGCAAGACCGGCGTGCACGAGCAAGGCGATCTGCATCGTCGAACGGGCTTCGAAGATGTTGGGCAGGATCAAAACGATGCCGGAGATGGCCACGACCAGTCCCCCGACCGCATTGAACCAGAACCAGAGTTTCTCACCGGCATTGAGCTTGCCGGTGGGCACGTGCTTGCCGGCGAATCCACCCTTGAGGAACCAGTCGACGTCGACTTTGGAGGGCATGTTGTCGCGCGCGAGCGCGAGCACCAGCATCAGCAGAGAAACGGCAAAAACCGGTCCAGTGTAGTTGTGGACATACTTGGCCACGATGGCCCATGCCGAAAAGCCCTCCGCGCCCATCAACGGGATCAGTACCGCACGTCCGAACAACAGGCTCAGCCCGGTGATCAGGAGAAGCAGGAACGCAATGGCCATGATCCAGTGCACAACGCGTACATACGTCGACCAGCGCGGGACGCGCTTCCCGGACAGCGGTTTTTCGACTTTCTGGCCGCCGCCGCTCAGCACGAACATTCCGGCAACGCCGAGCAACATGATTGCAAGCAACCAGGGACCAAACGTCGCAACGGGGCCATTCCGGATCTGGCGGAAGTTCTGGCCGCCATTGTCGATCAGCACATTCGCCTCGGGACCCTTGACCGCACTGTAAGCCTGACTTCCCTGTCGGACTTCGCGCCAGATTTCCGAGCGCGGATTGGTTTCCTGCCAATTGGCTGAAGATTCGATCTGCGGCTGTGCCACGGCAACGTATACGTATCCGGTCAAAGGGACAATCATTGCTGCGATCAGAACCAGGGCGGAACCAATCAGAATGCGTTTTGACTTGCTGCGCGTCGGGGTGCCTTTGCTCATTTTCCTGATCTCCAATTCATCGATCGCTTTGACCTGTGGCCAAACGATCGCGAAGTTTTTCCGCCTGGTCATGATCCCGGTCCAGTTCGCCTTCAACGAGTTCTCGCTGCTCGGGATTCACCCAGGGCTCGTCGATGGGCTCGATGGAACAGGCGCCAACGAGCGTTGCCACAAGAAACAATCCGGTCAGCCGCAAGCAAACATGTCTCCCGAAAGTCATGATCAGCGATCCCTTTGACCGTCGAAACGCTGGTTCAACTGCTCACGCAGTTCGCCGTCGTTTTCCAGCTTCTTCGCAAGCGGATCCGCCTCGCCCTTGTAAACCCCCGGCTCGTGGCGGGTCACGTCGGAGGACTCGTAGCATGCCGTCAGCAGGAGCACGCCGACGGCCAACAGAAGAATGTGTGGGATTCGGCTTCTCATGCGAATCAACCCTCGCCGTAGGCTTTCGACCAGCCCCAGGTCTGCGGGCGGCCGCCCCGCCGCATCACGCGCTCCCGATAAATATCGGCCACCATGTCGCCGTCGCCGGCGAGCAAAGCCTTGGTCGCGCACATCTCGGCACAGGCGGGGAGCTTGCCGTCGGCGATACGATTGGCGCCGTACTTCTCGAACTCCTCCTCGGTGCCGTCTTCGCCCGGCCCGCCTGCACAGAACGTGCACTTGTCCATCTTGCCGCGCACCCCGAAGGCCTCGGTCTTCGGAAACTGGGGGGCGCCGAATGGGCAGGCGTAAAAGCAGTAGCCGCAGCCGATGCACAGGTCCTTGTCGTGCAGAACGATCCCGTCATCGGTCGTGTAGAAGCAGTCGACCGGACAAACGGCCGCACAAGGCGCATCGGTGCAGTGCATGCAGGCGACCGAAATCGACTTCTCGCCGGGCAAACCGTCGTTCAGCGTTACCACTCGGCGGCGATTGACGCCCCAGGGCACTTCGTTGGCGTTCTTGCAGGCCGTAACACAGCCGTTGCACTCGATGCAGCGATCGGCGTCACAAAGAAATTTCATACGTGCCATTGCGGTTCCTCCCGTCTCAGGCGGCTTTGATCTGGCAAAGAGTCGATTTGGTTTCCTGCATCAGGGTCACCGGGTCGTAGCCATACGTGGTCGCGGTATTGCAGGCCTCGCCGCGAACATAAGGCTCCGAGCCGTTGGGATAACGGTCGATCAGATCCTTGCCCTGGTACCACCCTCCGAAATGGTAAGGCGTCCAGACCACGCCGCGTCCAACGCGGTCGGTGATCATGGCCCGAATCTTGATGTGTCCGCCCTCGGGGCCCTCCAGCCAGACCCATTGATTGTCCTTGATGCCGCGGTCATTGGCGTCGGCAGGATTGATCTCGACGAACATGTCCTGCTGCAGTTCCGCCAGCCATTTTATCGAACGGGTCTCTTCACCGCCGCCTTCGTACTCGACCAAACGACCGCTTGTAAACACCAACGGGTACTCGCCGGAGTGATCCGTATTCTGCACCGACTCGTAACGCGTCGGCACCCGCCAGATGGACTGCCGATCCTCGAAGGTCGGATATTTCGACACCAGATCGTAGCGCGCGGTATACAGCGGTTCGCGATGAAGCGGTACCTGATCCGGGAACGTCCAGACGATGGCGCGTGCCTTCGCGTTGCCGAACGGCGCGCACTCGTGCGCGATGGCAACCCGCTGGATGCCCCCGCTCAAGTCGGTCTTCCAGTTGACCGCATCGAGCGCGTCGGATTCGAGATCGCGGAATTCCGCAACATCCTGTTCGCTTGCAGATCCAGTCGGTTTTTCGCGCAATCCGGCCACCCAGGCGACCGTCGCCAGTTCGTCGGCCGAAAGCTCCTGGTGCCAGCCCAGCCGCCGCAGCAGACCGTAGGAAAACTCGGGGTAACCGTCTTCGATATCGGAATTCTTGCTGTAGGCGCCTTCAGCGAGGATATTGTTGCCCTCGTGTTCGGTGCCGAACCGGGCGCGGAAGGTCAGACCGCCTTCGGAAACCGGCTTGCTGTTGTCGTACAGAACGTGTGTCCCGGGATGTTTCATCTCCGGCGTGCCCCAGCATGGCCACGGAAGTCCGTAGGTTTCGCCGTCGCAGGGCCCGCCGCGCGCAACCAGCGTCGTGGTGTCGAACGTATGTCGATTTTCGGCATGGAGCTTCAGGCGTTCCGGGCTCTGACCGGTGTATCCGATCGTCCAGTGACCGCGGTTGATTTCGCGCAGGGTGTCTTCCGGACTCGGCATCCCGGAGTCGTCTACCGAGATATGCTTGAACATTTCGTCGGCAAAGCCGAATTTCCGGGCGAACAGGTGCAGGATCGCGGCATCCGGCTTGGATTCGTACATCGGATCGATGACTTTCTCACGCCACTGAATCGAACGATTCGACGCCGTCACCGAACCGATCTGTTCGAACTGCGTGCTTGTCGGAAGCAGATATACGCCGTTCTTGCGTTCGGACATGACCGCAAGATGAGTCGGATAAGGATCCGAGATCACGACGAGGTCGAGCTTCTCGATCGCCTTTTTCATCTCGGGACCGCGCGTCTGGCTATTGACCGCATGGCCCTGGAAGAAAACGGCCCGGATGTTGTTGCGCTGCGACAGGCTTTCAGGGTCTTCGAGAATGCCGTCGATCCAGCGCGAAACCGGAATGCCGGGGATATTCATGGGATGCGCCAGCGTGCCATCGCCGGAATCGTATTCCCCTTCGCTGTCGAAACGCGCTTTCAGCCAGTCGTAGTCGACATCCCAGACGCGTGCCCAGTGCTTCCAGGCGCCATCGGAGAGGCCGTAATAGCCCGGCAGCGTCTGACAGTTGGGCCCGACGTCGGTCGCGCCCTGAACGTTGTCGTGACCGCGGAAGATGTTCGCGCCGCCGCCCGATTTTCCGATGTTGCCCAGCGCGAGCTGGAGAACGCAGTAAGCGCGAGTATTGTTGTTGCCGATATGGTGCTGGGTGCCGCCCATGCACCAGACGATGGTGCCGGGCCGATTTTCGGCGAGCGTCTGCGCAGCCTGGCGCATTTCTTCTTCGGGTACCCCGGTGACTTCCTCGCATGTGGCGGGATCCCAGTTGGCAACCTCTTCGCGAATCTTGTCCAGGCCGTAGACGCGCTGGCTGATGTATTCGGCATCCTCCCATCCGTTTTCGAAGATATGCCACAACAAGCCCCAGATGAACGCCACGTCGGAACCGGGACGAAGCCGCATATACTGATCGGCATGCGCTGCAGTGCGGGTAAGGCGGGGATCGACGACGATCATCTTTGCGCCGTTTTCCTTGCCGCGCAGAATATGGTGCATGGCGACCGGATGCGCTTCGGCCGCGTTCGATCCGATGAACAGCATCGCCTTGCAGTTGTGCATGTCGTTGTAGGAGTTGGTCATCGCACCGTAGCCCCAGGTGTTGGCAACCCCGGCGACCGTGGTGGAATGGCAGATGCGCGCCTGGTGATCGATGTTGTTGGTGCCCCAGAAGGCGGCAAATTTTCTTTGCAGGTAGGAGCCTTCGTTGTTGGCCTTGGACGAACCGCACCACCACACGGAGTCGGGTCCGGATTCTTCGCGGATGTTGAGAAACTGATCGCCGATTTCTTCGACGGCCTGCTCCCAGCTCAGCCGCTTCCATTGCCCGTCGACAAGCTTCATCGGATAGCGCACCCGCTTGTCGCTCAGCCCGTGATACCGAAGCGCCGCGCCCTTGGCGCAGTTCGCACCCATATTCAACGGCGAGTCGAAATCCGGTTCCTGCTGGACCCACACGCCGTTCTCGACATGCGCGATGGCGCCGCAGCCGACCGAGCAGTGACTACAGACCGTGCGCTTGACTTCGACGTTGCCGCCGGCAGGCGCCGAATCGGACTGCGCATGCGCGCGACGGCGCATCATCCCCAGAGGAATGCTGCCCGCCACGGCCGCTCCACTGGCAGTGAGCCCGGAGCGCTTGAGAAAGGTTCTGCGATCGAATGCGCTGCCGCGCTTCGCCGCGTCTGAAGAGGATGTAGCTTGAGCTTGCTTTCGGATCAGTTTCATGAGGCGATTCTCCGGCCTTGATTCCCGATGCCGCGACTACAGTCGCGTGCTTTTGTAATATCGACGAATATGGTCTGTCTCGTGATAGTTGCGGGGTCGAGCAGCTTTAACCGCGGTACGTTCGGTTGACGCATGGCCCGACACCGACAACAAACCGAGCCCGGCTGCAGTACCGAGACCCATCGCGCTACCCAGTACGCGCCGGCGTCCCAGATCCGGCGCTTGCACCACTTTCTTGCGGCGGTTTTTCATGACAGTTTTCTCCAGTGCTATTGGGGCAAAGACAACCAGCGCTCTTCGAACTCGAAAAATCCCTGGCCCAGCGCTGCGACCCGGCGATAGAAATCGGCGGCCTGCGCCGCCCGAATATCGTCGAGAAACTGGGAAAACCAGGGCTGTAAATGCTGATCGAAAAATTGCTTCTGGCCCGTGTAGTCGATGCCGGTTTCCGTTTCGACGAGCAGCGCCATTGTTTCGCAAATGGCGGCGACATGATCTTCGGACTCCGAGACGTTCTCAGCACGCTCTATGCCCAGTGCGTCAAGATCCGCACGCAGACGGGCGAGCGGCCTGTCGAGCAAAAACCCCGACAGGTACCAGCTGGCATACGGCAGGACTTCGCCCCGCCCGAGCCCGATAAACAGGACATGGAATTCATCGTCCACGTTGGCCGGATCGGCCTGTTGACAGGCTTCGGCCAATCCATTCCAGGCCGACTCCAGGCAGGAGCCCGGATGTTCAGGCTGGCTGCAGTCGGCAAAAAGATCGATCAGGTCCTGATCCGGAGCGGCTCGAAACAGGCGGGCGAGTATTCTGTAGGTATCGGCGCGAAACCGATCGGCTTCCTTGAATGCGGGTGGGTCCTGCTCGCTGGCGGGCGTTCGAAGCTGCTGCTCAGCCGAACCTCGAGAGGATTCATCTGACAGCGCGTTGACGTTCGACTCGAGCGGCATCTCATCCAGGTTGAAGCTTAAATCTGGTTCGACTGTACCCCCGAGCCGGGTTCATCGTCAAGGAATTTACGATGGAAACCGCGGTATCGATGGCTTTCATTCCAACCTGCTTGATCCGCGTCAAAGATGAAACAGTGGCGCGAATAATTCGCATTATTGGATAGCCCGTGCAATGCCGCTTCAGCGCTACATGAATGCCGGGATGGAAGTTTGATTCAGGCCTGGCGGGCCATCGGCCTGAAGCCCGATCAGGCCTTCTCAGGATCGCTTGTTGCGATGCACTTCTATGCTGCCTTCTTCGTCCCACATCTTCTGGATTCGACAATCCTCGCAAAGCAGTAGCCGATTGCGGGCGTTTTCGTCCTGGTACATCCAGTGCCCGGCCAGCCTGCCGAGCATGCGTTCGATCATCTGTTCGGTCGCGAATGCCTTGCCGCAATCCGGACAATGGTGCATGGGCGCCTCGTTGAGCAAACTGGAATGCGGCTCCAGATGCGCCCGGAAATTGATTCGCGGCTGAAGCGTTATTGCATCTTCCGGACACGCCTGCTCGCACAGCCCGCATTGCACGCAGTGATCCTCGCGAAACTCGAGCCGCGGCCGATCGCCGCCGCCCTGCACCGCGGATGCCGGACACACCGACACGCATCCCATGCACAGCGTACAGGCCTCCTGATCCACCGCTATCGCGCCGAACGCAGCTTGCCCGGGAAGCGCTGCGATTTCCAGCGGGGCCGCGGCCTGTTCATGCAACACCTTCAGCGCGCGCCGGATGACTTCGCGCTTGTTTCCAAGCCCGCTGAAGGTCGCCGGCTCGCTGACCATCGGCGCAATCGGGTGATGCGCGGCCGCCTCGCCCGCATCATCCAACCAGACGACGCGCTGGGCGTGTTCTCGATCTCCGAGTGCTTCGAGCATCCGGTCGAGCACCTGGATCGTCGACCGGCTGGCCTGGACCTTGCTTGGCGCAGGCGAAGGCCCCGGCAGCAGCAATACGCGCGCGGCGCCGAAGGCCAGCAGGGACAACAGAGCATCCATTCCGACCGAACCCACGTCCTCCACCGCCAGCGGCAATACATGCTCCGGCAAATCGTCGGCATGCGCGGTCAGTTCCGGCTGCGCCGAATCGGCGCTGTAGAGCAATATTTCCGGCGCCGGTTCATCGCGGGCATGGTCGCGGAATGTCTTGAGCATGCGCCGCGCGCCGTCGATGACCTCGACCACC
Source organism: Wenzhouxiangellaceae bacterium (assembly GCA_018334995.1). Classification (GTDB taxonomy): domain Bacteria; phylum Pseudomonadota; class Gammaproteobacteria; order Xanthomonadales; family Wenzhouxiangellaceae. Next base: position 27,253 of record JAGXKW010000015.1, on the reverse strand, counting down.
GGCGGCGCCTGGTACTGCATCGCGCCGGTCGGACAGACCGTTGCGCAGCTCCCGCAACCCTGGCACAGGTACGGATTGACCTCGACCTTGTCGCCGATCGAAACAATCGCCTCGGTAGCACAGGCCAGCAGGCAATTGCTGCAACCGGTCATGCCGCTGGCGCCATGCGCGCAGATCTCCGGGTCATATGCGAAATAGCGCGACTTCTGAAAGTCGCCGACCATCGCCGGCAATTCTTCCAGCGCCCTTTCCCGGCCGGCCGGATCGATCGCAAGATAATAGCCGGGCGGCGGCTCATCCATGCGCAGGCCGCCCGACCCGTCCAGGTCGAGCACAAGGTCGAATGTTCCCGACTCGATGCCGAAAGCCGCGCCGGCTTCGAGCACGCGCCCGCGATCCACCTCGACGTCCAGCGTAAATGCACCGAGATATCCGGCCAGGTTGCGCGGCCGGCCGTCCAGGTAGCGCACGGGCGGCGCGGTATCCGGCGGCTCGGCGGGCGGACGGGTTGCAAGCAGCACGCAGCTCAAGTGCGCGTCCAGCACCTTGGCCAGCGGCAACGCATCATCGGCCGGGCCAATGATCAGAAGGCGGCCGGAAGACTTGTACTCCACCCATTCCTGCGGCTGCGGCATGGGTTCGAGCGCGTCCAGCGCAATGGCCCGGGCCCGTCCGGCCCGGGTCGACGCCGGCCACTGGATTTCGCCGTCGGGGTCAGTCGGTGTTTCGGTCATGCTCGGAATGCTCCTGCTCGTCGGTTTCGCCGGGACCCTGCACGGATTCTTCCGCATCGTTCGAGCCGGTTGTCCCGGCGACGGTCGGTTGCGAGGCTGCAGCGGATGCGGACTCTTCAGTGGCCAACCGCTCTTCGGCACGCTGGGCCAGACGCTGGCGGGCGACTTCGAGACGATGGCGCATTTCGTTGGTTACAAGGTCGCCAAGCCGGGTGAATTTCGTATAGTCGTCGGCATAGTCGTCGAGATCGTCGACCACCGGCAACGCGCTCTGGGCGAACAGGCGGCGAAGCGCCGCGCGGCGCAGTCCCGGGCTCACCCGCGAGGAAAAGAAGTCGGCCACGCTGCCCCCTTGATCGATGCTGTCCAGGGAAGGCATGTCCGCGTCGCCCCGGGCCTCGCCGATGTCGTCCGCACCCGTCCCGGCGGCTTCGGCCGCGTACGGAGCATCTCGCTCATATTCGGCAGAGTCGGCATCCGCAGGATCCGGCGCCGCGGGTTCGCGCTGCCCGGGTTCGCGATGTCCGGCGCTTCCGCCGGCATCGGCCTTGCGCCGTGTCCAGCGACGGATGAACGGTTCGGGCTCCCGGCCATTTTCCGGCGCCGTCTCGTGCTTGTCGCGTTTTTTCATGGTCACCGCTTCATGAACCCTGCTTTCGCTGCCGCCCGTCGCCGCCCTTGCGCTTGTGCTTGCGCGGGCCCGGCTCCCAGTGCGCTTCCACGTACTCCCGAATCCAGTCGATGATGGGTCTGGGCATTGGCGCCCGAAATACCACTTCGTCCACCTCTACGGCTGCAACGCAGTCATCCTGGTCGGCCGTGACGCGCAGTGGAATCGGCTGACCCTTTTCGCCGGTCTTGCAGATCACGAACAGCATCGGGCTGGGGCTGGTGAGGTTGTAGATGTAGTCGTCGCCCTGGTCCGGCTGCAAACGCAGCGGCAAACCCTGCCATTGATAAATCTTTGCATCACCGCCGTCGCGGACCAGCCGACACTGCACGGCGCCCTGCGGCGGCCCGGCTTCCGGGAACAGGCCCGTGAGTTGCCAGCCGGCAGCATCGTGCTGCACCATCAAGGTGATGCCGGTCACCGGCCTGCGTTCGATTATCGACTCTACCATTTCCATCCTCTGCTCAGAAACCCCGGATCGATTATGCACGAGCATTTGCGCAAGCACCGGTACGCAAGAATGCCGTCCGTCGGACAGACGCGCTGCGGCAGCGCGGTCAACGAATCACGATCTTCGGCATCCGGTGGGTAAAGTCGGCGGCCTGAAGCGAAAGCTTGGCAGTCATGCGCAACGCGATTTCGATGAAGTCCCGGGCGATGTCGCCGTCGGGCTCGGCCACCACGCTTGGACAGCCGCTGTCGGCATGCTTGCCGATCGTGGTATCCAGGGGCAGCGAACCCAGCAACGGCACGCCGTATTCCCGGGCGATGCGCTCGCCGCCGCCGGCACCGAAAATATGCTCCTGGTGGCCACACTTGCTGCAGATGTGCAGACTCATGTTTTCGACGATGCCCAGTACCGGCACGTTGACCTTGCGGAACATCTGAAGGCCCTTGCGCGCATCCAGCGTCGCGATGTCCTGGGGCGTGGTGACAATCACCGCGCCCGCGACCGGCACCTGCTGCGCGAGCGTCAGCTGAATATCGCCGGTGCCGGGCGGCATGTCGACGATCAGGTAATCCAGGTCGCCCCAGCGGGTATCGTTCAGCAGCTGCTGCATCGCACGCGTGACCATGGGCCCGCGCCAGATCATGGGCTCGTCGTCGTCGATCAGGTAACCGACCGAGATCGACTCGACGTCGTAGCTTTTCATCGGCTCTATCGCCTCGCCGTCCAGCGAATCCGGACGTCCGCTGACGCCGAGCATGCGGGGCTGGCTGGGCCCGTAGATGTCGGCATCCAGCATCCCGACCGACGCGCCCTCGGCGACCAGCGCCAGCGCCAGATTGCTCGCCACGGTGGACTTGCCCACCCCGCCCTTGGCCGAGGACACCGCGATGATGTTCTTGACCGATTTGAGCCGCTCGACGTTGGGCTGGGTCTGGTGCGGCGCGATTCGGGTTTCGGTCGTGACCGCGGCGGAATCGATGCCTTCGGCAGCCTCCAGCTGCCGCTTGAGTTCGCGCGCCAGGCGCCGGCCATGCAGCCTGGCCGGAAAGCCAAGCTCGAGCCCGATCCTGACCCGCCCGCCGTCTGCCGCGATTTCCGGCGAACCCAGGGCCGGCTTGAGATCGGGACCCAGTACCGGGTCCTGGAACTGCTCGAATACCTGTCTTGCGCGTGATTCCGCGTCGGCGCTCATTGTTGGATCCTTGGCTATACTGCGACGGCAATTCGCGCATCCTATCCGAAAACGCCATTCCAGAGTCCAGGCATGATCCCACCCGCTATCGCACTCCTGATCGGCACCCGCAAGGGTCTGTTCATCGCCCGCAGCGATGCGGCTCGAGAATATTTCGAAATCGAGGGCCCGCACCTGGCCGGCTACGAAATCCAGCGCGCCTTTCTCGACCCGCGCGACGGCGGGAATACCGGATATGCCGCGGCGCATCATCCGATCTGGGGCATCCACGTCTACCGCTCCGACAACGCCGGGCGCGACTGGTCGCCGCTTGCCGACGTGCCGCGCCACGGCGCGGACGAAGGCCCCGACAGCCTGAAGGTCATCTGGAGCCTGGCCCCGGGACCGGACGATCGGCCCGATACGATCTACGCCGGGATCGAGCCGCCGGGTCTGTTCGTTTCGCGCGACCGGGGCGAGCACTGGGAATGCCTGGAGGCCTTCCACCGGCATCCCAGCGCCGGGCTCTGGCATCCGGCCAAGGGCGGATGCGCGGTACACTCGCTGGCCGCCTCGGGAAAGCGGCTGTACGCGGCGCTGGCGGCCGGCGGGGTGTATCGATCCGACGACGGCGGCCTCGATTTCCGTGCCTGCAACCGCGACGTGCGCGCCCCGTATCTGCCCCGGGCCGAGCCCGAGGCCGGCCACAACGACCATACCCTGAGGATGCACCCGCGCGATCCGGACCGCCTGTATCGCCAGAGCCATACCGGCACGTGGCGCTCGGATGACGGCGGCGAGCACTGGGTCGAGATCACCCGGGGCCTGCCCAGCGACTTCGGTTATGCGCTGGGGCTGGACCCGAACGATCCCGACGTGCTGTTCACCATCCCGGAGGATTCATCGCAGTTCCGGTCCACCGTAGACGGCAGGCTGCGCGTCTATCGGACCGACAATGCCGGCGCCGACTGGAAGGCGCTCGGCCGCGGCCTGCCGCAGGAGAACTGCTATGTCACCGTATTGCGCGACGGCCTGGATACCGACGATTTCGATCCGCTGGGCGTGTATTTCGGCACCTCCAGCGGCCAGGTCTACGTCAGCCGGGATCGCGGCGAGCATTTCCGGGCCCTGCCGGCCGTCCTGCCGCCGATCCTCAGCATCCAGGCTGCGCGCATCGAATGAGCGCCCTGATCGAGGCACTCGGAATCGACAACGGCATCGTTGCCGCGATCGGCGCCGGGGGCAAGAAGAGCCTGTTGTACGCCATCGCCGCGGCCAGCCGCGGCCGCGTCGGCTGGACCGCTACCGTTCACAGCCCGCGGCCGCCGCGCTGGACCGGGATGGAAATCAACGTCGCCGCACCGGCTGAGCTGATCCGGCGGGCCGGCGCGAGCAGCGATGCACGCGTTCGAGCCTTCGTCCAGCCGGCCGCCAAGACCGGGCGCGTGGCCGGCCTGGATGCCGGGCAGGTCGAGGCGCTGCACGCCGCCGGCGGCTTCGACCTGACCCTGGTCAAGGCCGACGGCGCGCGAATGCGCGGGATCAAGGCGCCCAAGCCCGGCGAGCCGGTGCTCCCATCGACGACCCGTCGCGTGCTGGTGGTCGTTTCGGCCGCGGTGCTGGGCCGGCCGCTGAACGCCGAGATCGCCCATCGGCCGGAACGGGTCGGCGAAGTGGCGGATCTCGCCATGAACGAACC
>JAGXKW010000015.1:0-21934 GCA_018334995.1 Wenzhouxiangellaceae bacterium | reverse complement strand
CTGAATCGGATACGAGGTCCGGGAACGGTCCGATCGCGCGGCTCACGCCCGAGGAGGCGCGCCGCCGACTGGCCGCCGGCGAGATCATGATCGATGTGCGCAATCCCGGAGAAATCGCGCTGGGCATGCCCGAGGGCGCGCATCCACTGTTGCCCGAGGCGCTGGAATCGCGCGTCGGGGACCTGGCGGGGCCGGAAGAGCCCGTCATCCTGGTCTGCGCCACCGGGCCGCGCGCGCTGCGCGCGGCCGACCGGCTGCAGCGGCTTGGCTACCGCCGCCTTTCGGTTGTCAGCGGCGGCGTCGACCGCTGGCGGCACGAAGGCCTGCCCTGCGTGCGCAGCGAGCGATTCGATGTCGAAGACGCCGAACGCTACGCGAGGCAGATGAACCTGCCCGAACTGGGCATCGAGGGCCAGGCACGGCTGGCCTCTTCGCGCGTTCTGCTGGTCGGGGCCGGCGGACTGGGCTCGCCGGCGGCGCTGTACCTGGCCGCGGCCGGCATCGGCACGCTCGGACTGGTCGACAACGATCGCGTCGAGCGCAGCAACCTGCACCGCCAGGTGGTGCATCGCGAAGACCGCGTCGGCCAGCCCAAGACCGATTCGGCGCGCGCCACGCTCGAGGCTCTCAACCCCGGGGTCAAGGTGCAAACGCATCGACTGCGTCTGAATGCCGAAAACGTCGAGGATGTGTTCTCCGACTACGAGATCATCGTCGACGGTTCGGATAATTTTCCTACCCGCTACCTGGTCAACGACGCCTGCATCCGGCTCGGCCTGCCCAACGTTTACGGTGCGGTGCAGCGTTTCGAGGGCCAGGTCTCGGTGTTTTCCGCGGCCGGACGACCCTGCTATCGCTGTCTGTTCTCCGAACCCCCGGAACCAGGGGCGGCGCCTTCGTGCGACGAGGCCGGCGTCCTGGGCGTGGTTCCCGGCATCATCGGCATGCTGCAGGCGCTGGAGGTGATCAAGCTGGTGACCGGCATCGGCCAGCCGCTGATCGGCCGCCTTTTGCTGTTCGATGCCCGCACCACCCGCCTGCGCGAGCTGGCGCTGGGCCCGAACCCGGGCTGTCGCCACTGCGGAGACGAGCGCGCGGTGCCCGCCGACGTCGACCAAGGCGCTTTGCAGCGCCGCGCACCCGCCGGGGAAACACGCGGATGATCGATCGACGGAGGATTACCGCCGTGGTGCTCGCCGGCGGCCGGGCGCGGCGCATGGGCGGGGTCGACAAGGGCCTGGTCGAGATTGCCGGCAAGCCGATGATCGAATGGACCCTGGAGGCGCTTCGACCCCAGGTCGACCGGATGATCATCAATGCCAATCGCTCGCAGCAGGCCTACGAGCGGCTGGGCCTCCCGATCATCGAAGATCGGCACGAAGGTTTCCAGGGTCCGTTGGCCGGCCTGCACGCCGCTTTTGCCGCGGCGGCCAGCGACTACCTGCTTTGCGTGCCCTGCGACGCGCCGCGCCTGCCGCCGGATCTCGCGGCACGGCTGGGCGAGGCGCTGCAGGCCCATCAGGCAGAAATCGCGGTTGCCGAGGCCGGCGGCCGGCTGCATTCTCTGCACGCATTGTTCGATTGTCGGCTGGCGTCGGATCTGGCTACGCGGCTGGACACGGGCGAACGCAAGCCCGACCGCTGGTATGCCAGCCGAAGATTCGTCCGCGTCGGCTTCGACGACGTGCCCGACCGATTCGTAAACGTCAACACACCGGACCAGCGTGACGCGCTGGCGGCCATGCTTTCCGGAGGAGCCTGAATGAACGCATCCAATCTCAAGGCTGCCGGCGGTTGCGGCCATGATGGACCGGCGCTGCCGCTGGAGCAGGCGCGGGAGCGAATTCTGGAGCGGGTCGAACCCGTATCCGGCCGGCACCAGGTGGCGCTGCGCGACGCGCTGGGCCGGATCCTGGCCGCGCCGGTGAGTGCGGCCATCGATGTCCCCAACTACACCAATTCGGCGATGGACGGCTACGCGGTTCGCGCCGCCGATGTCGCCGAAACCGGCGCGCAATTGCACCAGGTCGGCGAAAGCTTCGCCGGACATCCATTCGCCGGCCGGGTCGAGTCCGGCCAGTGCGTGCGAATCATGACCGGCGCGGTGCTCCCCGAAGGCGCCGATTCGGTCGTGATGCAGGAGCGGACCGAGGTCGAAGGTGATCGGGTGCGCTTCGCCCAGGCCTGTCAGCCCGGCGCCAACGTGCGCCTGGCCGGGGAAGACGTGGCCAGCGGCCAGATGGTATTCGAGGCCGGTCACCGGATCGACAGCGCCGATCTCGGCGTACTGGCCTCGGTGGGCGCGGCCGAAGTTGGCGTGCGCGCACTGCCCCGGGTAGCGTTCTTCTCCACCGGCGACGAGATCGTGCCGGTCGGGCAGCCGCTGGCGCCGGGCAAGATTCACGATTCCAATCGCCATACCCTGTTCGGCCTGTTGACCGAACTCGGCGTCGAGGTGCATGACCTGGGCATCGTGCCCGACGTGCCCGAAGCCCTGGACGCGGCGCTGCAGCGCGCCTCGAGCTTCGATGCGGTGATGACCACCGGGGGGGTCTCGGTGGGCGCGGCCGATTATGTGCTCGAGGCGCTGGAAAAGGCCGGCAGCGTGGGTTTCTGGCAGGTCGCCATGAAACCCGGCCGGCCGCTGGCATTCGGAAATCTCGGGCCGGCGCTGTTCTTCGGCCTGCCGGGCAACCCGGTCTCGGCCATGGTGACCTTCATTCAGCTGGTGCGCCCGGCGCTGGTCAAGCTCGCCGGCGCAAGCCCGGCTGCCACGCTGGCCTTCGAGGTGCCGACCCGCAGCGCGATCTCCAAGAAGCGCGGCCGGCGTGAATTCCAGCGCGGCCGGCTGGTGATGACCGAGCAGGGCCCGGTGGTCGAACCATTCGGCCACCAGGGCTCGGGCGTGCTGCGCTCGATGAGCGCGGCCGACTGTTTCATCAACCTTGCGCCGGAAGAGAGCAGCATCGAGGCCGGGGCAAATGTGCGGGTCGAGCCGTTTTCCCAGCCGATCTGGAACCGCGGCTGAATTCAGTCTGCATTGATGCCGGGTTACGAACGTCAGTCGGTTTCCAGCCGGCCCTCGATCTTGTGGCTCACATCCAGCTGCGGGCAGACCAGCTGAACGCTGACCTCGAGGCCGCCCGGCGGCAACTGGCCCCGCTCGTCCGCCGCGCGAACCGCCTTTTCGAGTTCACGCTGGGAAGTCACGCCGACCTGCTTGAGAAACTTTCTCAGGCTGAGATTCAGTTTTTCTTCATCCATGCTGCTGTTCCTTGGGTTTGGGGTCGAAATTCCGACCGGTACCGGCCGTCGAGGCGGCAAGAAACCGATATTTCAAAAGTCATGTGTCGTTGAGACGCGGGATCAGGGCGACAAAATTGCACGGCCGGGTTCGCACATCCAGCTGATGGCGCAGAATGCGCGTCCAGGCCGTGCGGCAGGCGCCGGTCGAGCCCGGCAGCCCGAACACCAGGGTCGCGTTGGCGACGCCGGCAAAAGCGCGCGACTGGATCGTCGACGGCCCGATTTCTTCGAGCGAGTACTGGCGAAACAGTTCGCCGAAACCGTCGATCCGGCGCACCAGCAACGGTTCGATCGCTTCGGGCGTGCCGTCGCGGCCGGTAACGCCGGTGCCCCCGGTGGTCAGGATACAGTCGACCTCGGGGTCGGCGATCCATTGCGACACCACGGCGCGAATGCGGAAGATGTCGTCGGGCACCAATTCGCGCTGCGACGTTACGTGGCCGGCCTGTTCGAGCCCGTCGCGCAAGGCATCCCCGGAACGGTCGTTGGCAAAGCTGCGGGAATCGGAAATGGTCAGCACGCCGATATTCAGCGGCTGCGGGGTCGGAGTGTCGGGGACGGTATGCGGCATCTCGAACGGTCTGCGGCTCGATCGTCGGGGATAGCCGAATTCTAGTCTCTCCCGGAAAGGTTTTGTGTGCCGCCGCGCGCTGGGCAAATTCGGCAACGAAATTTATTCGATGAGCTAGCATGAGAGCATCGGTTCGCGTTATCTTGTGCATCACACTTGACAACAATGCACTCCGAGCCCTCGTCACCTGTCGTGGCGAACACCATGGTCCGAGGGCCGCTCGCCGCAACGCCTGCGGCAAGCCGGGTGCGGACGGGAAACCGCCGCGCCTACCGTGTTTGTAAAGGAGGCCAGATTGAGCATGCTCCAGGACGGCTTCGGTCGTCGCTTTGCGTACTTGCGCCTTTCAGTGACCGATGTCTGCAACTTCCGTTGCGAATACTGCCTGCCCAACGGGTACCAGGGCAAACCGACCGGATTCTTGAATGTCGAAGAAATTCGCCGGCTGGTCGCCGGCTTCGCCGAGATGGGCACGACCAAGGTGCGCCTGACCGGCGGCGAACCCATGGTGCGCAAGGATTTCATGGAAATCGTCGAGGTCGTGCGCAACACCCCCGGCATCGAAAAGCTGGCCATGACGACCAATGGCTACAAGCTGCGCGAAACGGCGACGGACCTGAAAGCTGCCGGCGTCGACGCCATCAACATCAGCATCGACAGCCTCGAATCGGGACGCTTCGAGGAAATCACCGGCGACCGTCGCTTCGACAAGGTGTATGAAAGCATCGACAGCTGCCTGGAACAACAATTCGACTCGGTCAAGGTCAACACCGTGTTGCTCAAGGGCCTCAACGATCACGAATTGCCGAAGTTCTTCGAATACGTGCGCACCCGTCCGGTCGCGCTGCGCTTCATCGAACTGATGCAGACCGGCGACAATCAGGAATATTTCGAGAAACGTCATGTCAGCGGTGACGTGGTGCGCGAACAGCTGCTGCGCGAAGGCTGGCAGCGGGTGGAACGCGGACCGGTCGACGGCCCGGCGGTGGAATACAGCCATCCGGATCACATCGGCCGGATCGGCCTGATCGCGCCCTACGCGCCGGGATTCTGCGACACCTGCAATCGCTTGCGGGTCACCGCCCGTGGCGGCCTGCGGCTTTGCCTGTTCGGTCGCGGCAGTCAGGACCTGCGCCCGTTCCTGCAGCGCGATGAAGATCGCGAACAACTCAAGGCCTGTCTTCTCACTGCGCTGCTGGGCAAGAAGGTTTCGCATTCCCTGCACCAGGGTGATTTCGGCGACACGCCGCACCTGGCCTATACCGGTGGCTGACCCAATGCCGGCAGGCGGCGCGCCCAGCCATCAGTACCGGATGATCGACGTCGGCGGCAAGAACATCACCCGACGCCGTGCAATCGCCACCGGCAGGATCCGGCTCGGGCCCGTGGCCTATCCGATGGTGCGCGACCGGCGCCTGCCAAAGGGCGATCCGCTTGTTCTGGCCGAAACCGCCGGCATCCTGGCGGCCAAGAAAACCGCCGACCTGATCCCGCTTTGCCATCCGCTGGGGCTGGATCATGTGGTGGTCGCGTTCGAGTTCGACCCGGCCGGCGAATCGGTGTCCGTGTTCTGCCAGGCGTCGACCTCGGCGCGTACCGGCGTGGAAATGGAGGCGCTGGCGGGCGCCCAGACCGCACTGCTGACGATCTGGGATCTGGCCAAGCAGGTCGAGCCGGCGCTGGCAATCGACGGCATACGGCTGGTGCTGAAGGAAGGCGGCAAGTCGGGGCGCTGGATTCATCCCGACGGGCTGCCCGACCTGCCGGCCGATTTCGTCGCTCGGGATTCAAACGGACCGCTTGGAGACGTGCCGAATGAATAACGCTGCCACCCCGGCCCGGGAAGTCCGCATCAACCTGTTTGGCGGGTTCCGCCAGTTCCACGACCAGCCGGCCATTTCGATTGAAATCGAGCGCTCCGCCACGGTGGCGACGCTCAGGGGCCGGATCGCGGAATTGTTCGAGGACGATGCCAATGCACGGGCACTGCTGAAGGCTTCGGCGTTTGCCACCGACCGGCGCGTGCTCGGCGAGGACGAAGGCATCCCGGCCGACGAAGAATTGGCGTTGCTGCCGCCGGTGTGTGGCGGATGACGCGCATGAACATCCATGTGGGTACCACGGACCAGCCCCTGGACGCCGCGGCGGCGCTGGAATTCTGCGCCGCCCCGGGACACGGGGCCGTCGACCTGTTCATCGGACGCGTGCGCGATTTCAACCAGGGAAAACCGGTGCTCGGGGTCAGCTACGACCTGCACGAGGCGCTGTGCCGAAACGTTTTCCGCGAACTGGCCGAGGAAACCGTGGCGCAATGGGGCAGTGACACCAGGCTCTGGTTGACCCACCGGCACGGCCGTCTCGATGTCGGCGAGGCCAGCGTGATTGCCGCGGCAAGTTCACCGCATCGCGACGAAGCCTTTCGCGCCTGCCGCCAGCTGGTCGAACAAATGAAGCATCGCGCTCCGATCTGGAAACAGGAGCACTACACCGACGGCGACAGCGAGTGGGTCCAGGGCCACGCCCTTTGCAGTCATGGCTGAACGAGGCGGCTGATCACGGACGCGCCCGGATATCCAGACACGCGGGTCCTCGCCTGCACGAACGCAAACCGGGTGATCCAACCCGGAAATGACATTCGCGAACCACTCGCGTTGAGACGAATTCAATGGCTTGCAAAACGGCCTTGACAAACGGGTCGAAGTTCCTTCTTCAAGCTTTTAATTATATGAAAGTATTGAATTTTTTTTAATTTTCTTGTCATTTTTCCTTGACAGCCGCGGCTCCGAGGCGTATAACTGTTTGTAACGCGGAAGCCTCACAAGGGTGAAGCGGCGCCAGATCGCTCTTCTCCAACGAGACCTGGCGGCAGCCTCAACGAGCTTGCCGATCATCAGGAGACCAGCACTGACGCTTCAATCTCAAATTATCCGCGGACAGGCCCCGGTTTCAGGATACCGGGGCCTTGTTATATGCGCCCCTCAAAATTCTCCTTGCTCGAGCCGCTGAAAGCGATTCTGTAGCCACTATCGGGAAATGGCAGTCTTGGGTGATTCCGGACTACTATTGATCCGGCAACGAAATACCTATGGTATTCGTTGCTCGCGACCCGGCCGTACCGGCCGGGCATCAACCCGGCACATATATTTAAATGCCGGGTTAATGACGAGAACGTTAATATAGTGTGGCGATGGACAAAAACTTCTGGCACGAGCGCTGGCAGCGCAACGAAATCGGTTTTCACCGCGATTCCGCCCACCCTGCCCTGGAAAATCACTGGCCAAACGTCGTGGGCGATCTTCGGCGGCCCGTCCTCGTCCCGCTGTGCGGCAAGACCCTGGATATGCACTGGCTGGCCCGGCAGGGACACGCGGTGGTCGGCATCGAGATCGACCGCAGAGCCATCGAGAGCTTCTTCGGCGAGGCCGGAATGCACCCGTCGATCGATGAATCCGGTCCCATGCCGTCCTGGTCGGCCGGCGGCATCACCCTGTTTGCCGGCGACTTCTTCGAATTCGCGCCGTCGTCGCGCTTCGGCCTGGTCTACGATCGCGCCGCCCTGATTGCCCTGCCCCGGGAAATGAGGCCCGGTTACGTCGACCACCTGGCACGCTTGCTCGAACCCGATGCCCGCGGACTGTTGATCACCCTGGAATACCCGCAGGAAGCAATGCGGGGGCCACCGTTCTCGGTGATGCCCGAGGAAGCGCTCGCATTTCCCGAATTCGACTTCACCTGCTTGCAGCGCGACGAAGTCCTGGATTCGCACCGACGGTTTGCCGAAAAAGGCCTGCCCTGGCTGCGGGAAGCCGTTTATTTCGTGCGGCGCTGATACCGGCTACTTCGACTTTCGCCTGCCCAGCAAGGCCTTGCGCTCGCTGCGATTGCGCGGTGGGCGATTCTGCGACCTTTTGGGCTTGTCGGCGCTGGATGACCGGGCGCCGTCTCCGGCGCTCGATTTCGGCCTCTGACCCCTTCCGGGCTTTTCGAGACTGCCGCGTCCGGTTTCTTTTCCTTTTCTTCCCCCCGTCTTTTCCTGCGGTGTCGTCCTCGACGCCGGGTCTTCCGGCCGCACCGACCTGCCGGACGTTGCCGCCGGAAGGCTGCCGTCGTCCAGCGCGATATCCAGCTGTTGCCCGGCCACCCACACTTTTTTCAGGTGGTCCAGCGCACCCTTCGACAGGTTGGAGGGCAAATCGACCCGGCTCCAGGCGTCGTGGATATCGATACGGCCGATCTGGCGCGCGCTCAGCCCCGCCTCGTTGGCAATCGCACCGACAATGTTGCCGGGCTTGGCGCCGTGGGCGCGACCGACCGCCACGCGATAGGTCACGAAGTCGGCGCCCGCGTCGCGCTTGCGCTTTTGCTGATAATTGCGCGGCTCATCGCCACGTCGATCCTTTCCGTGCGCCGTCTGCGGACCCGCGTCGGGACGCACGGGATGTGACGGCGAGGCTTTGTACGCTCGGCGCGTAGTCGCGCCCGACGATTTTTCCTCGCGCAACAGGGGCTGATCGCCGCGCGCCATCAACACCAGCGCAGCGGCGAGATCTTCGGTCGAAGCGCCGGTGGCCGCCTGCGTGGATCTGAGAACCTCGCGGCCGCGTTCCAGTTCGGCGCTCTCCAGCGTCTCGGCAACGCTTTCATGAAAGCGTTCCATGCGCTTCTCGTTGACATCGACGGCGGTCGGCAGCGACATGGCCTCGATCGGCTGGCGGGTAGCGCGCTCGATTGCGCGCAGCATGCCCCGCTCGCGCGGGGCGACGAAAAGGATCGCTTCCCCCGATCGCCCGGCCCGCCCGGTCCGGCCGATGCGGTGGACATAAGCCTCGGTGTCGTAGGGAATGTCGTAATTGACGACGTGGCTGATCCGATCGACGTCCAGCCCGCGTGCGGCAACGTCGGTGGCCACCAGGATATCGATATCGCCGCGCTTGAGCCGCTCTACGATTTTCTCGCGCTGCTTCTGCGGCACGTCACCGTTGAGCGCCGCGGCCGAAAAGCCGCGCGCCTCCAGTCGTCCGGCCAGTTCTTCGGTGGCAACGCGTGTTCGGGCGAACACCAGCATCGCATCGAACGGCTCGACCTCCAGGATCCGGGTCAGCGCGTCGAGCTTGTGCACGCCACCGACGATCCAGTAGCGCTGGTGGATGCTGGCGGCCGTAGTCGTCTTCGACCGGATCGTGACATGTTCGGCGTCGCGCAGGTGACGATCCGCGATGCGCCGGATCGCGTCGGGCATGGTGGCCGAAAACAGCACTTTCTGACAGCTCTCGGGGATCCGCTCGAGAACCTTCCCGACTTCGTCCACGAAGCCCATGCGGAGCATCTCATCGGCCTCGTCCAGCACCAGGGTATCGAGCGCATCGATTTTCAGCGTGCCCTTTTCCAGGTGGTCGATGACGCGGCCCGGGGTACCGACGATGACATCGGCGCCGCGCCTGAGCCCGGCCAGCTGCGGGCCGTAGGCCTGGCCGCCGTAAATCGGCAGCACGTGAAAGCCGCACACGTGTGCGGCGTAGCGGTGGAACGCCTCGGCCACCTGGATGGCCAGCTCGCGCGTCGGCGCGAGCACCAGCGCGGCGGGCTTGCTCGCCGCCGGATCGAATCGCGCCAGGATCGGAAGCGCGAAGGCCGCGGTCTTGCCGGTACCGGTCTGTGCCTGGCCCAGCACGTCGCCGCCGGCCAACAGCGCCGGAATGGTGGCTGCCTGGATCGGCGAAGGCGACTCGTAGCCGAGTTCCGACAGCGTGGCAAGCAGGGAATCGGACAGGCCGAGGTCGGCAAACCTGCGCTCGGGTGGGCTTGAATCGGTCATTGCGGGATTGAAAGACAGGTTAGCCCTGCATCATAGCCCGTTATGCGAGGGGGACGAGAAATCAGGCGGTTTTTTCACCAGAGCCTGCCGCCGGCGCCTTTGGCCGGCAGCGAATCGCGAGCACCGCGGCCAGGCCGACGGCCGCGGCGATGGCGAGAATCCCGAAATAGCGTCGGTAGCCGAATATGCCCGGGCTGTTGTCGACCAACCAGCCGGCAAGAAGCGGCGCGAATATATCCGGCGTGAAGGCCAGCATGGAAATCGTGCCGACCGCGATGCCGGTCAGGTGCAGCGGTATCCCGGCTTCTTCCAGTAGCGCGAAGTAAACTCCGCGCAACGCAAACACCGCCAGCGCCGTGGCCGTGACCTGGGTGCCGAGAATCGCGATCGACGCCAGTGCCGGCGGCAATGCCCAGAGCGTGCCATACGATACGACCAGCAGCGCAAAGCATGCACCGATGGCGCGGGATGCGGAGACACGATCGGCGATCACGCCGGCCAGCACCGCGGCCACCGGCCGGAGCCAGTCGCGAAAGGCCCCCAGCCAGGCGCCGAATTCCTTGCTTCTGTCGAATCCGCGTTCGGCGTAGGCCGGAAACTCGTAGGTGCCCAGGAAGGCAAAATAAGCGCAGAAGATCACCACGGCAATCAGCCATACATCCGCAATCCGGAGCGTGTGGCTGATCGAGTCGAACACGTGCAATCCATCTTCAGCCGGTTCGTTTTCGACCACGGTGGCATGATCGTCGGGCACCACGAGCCAGACTGCGAGCCCGGCGGCCAGCGAGGCGAGCGAATACACCAGGATGACCGAGACCAATCCGCTTTCGGTCGTCGCCGAGACCGCGAAACAGGCCGCGGCGATCGAGCCCAGGCCGGCGCCGACTACGCCGCGTCCGCCGTCCAGGATGCCGAACGCCCGACCCTGTTCTCCGGCGCCGGACCAGAGCCGCGTGGCCTTGATCAGCGCCGCCCAGAAAGTGAGGATGGAAAAGATGCCCCAGAACGCGTGCACGGCAAGCAGGCCGGCGTAACCGGGCAGACTGGCCATGTAAAGTCCGCCCAGGCCGGTACCCACCAGCGAGAGCGTCAGCAACCGACGCGCCGAGAAACGGTCGGCCAGCCAGCCGCCGGGTAGATAGCACACCAGCGCCAGGATGCCGAAAAGCGCGTTGAGCGTGCCGATCTGGAAGCTTGTCAGCTCGAACGTGGCTTCCATGCTGGTCTGGAAACTCTTGCGCATGTACGGCAGCATGTAGATGGCCTCGCCGGCCAGAATCAGGCTGCCCATGAACAGGAAACGATGCGGCGGCTTCCTGACCCCATTTTCCGACGGCGCCGGTTGGTTGGGCACGTTCACGCAGCGAGAATCATTGGTTGGGGCGCTGCGCCTAGCGCAGCTGACTGTCCTTGCTGCCGCGCCGGTTCAGCGACGCGCCGGGCTCATTGCCTGCATCCTCCGCTTCCTGGCAGGCAATGCACAGGCGAACGCCCGGCAACGCCTCGCGCCTGGCCTCCGGAATCGCCTCGCCGCACGCCTCGCATTCGCGCAGCGGTTCGCCGCGGCCCAGCCGGGCACGCGCGCGCCGGACCGCGTCCTCGACGCTGGCGTCGATCTGGTCCTGTACCGCGCCGTCGCGGGCCCAGCCGCCGGCCATCAGTGGTCTTCGGCCGCGTCGGCTTCGGCCTTGGTCGCATGCCGCGTGCCTTCGGCATGCTCGGGCGGCGCGTACATCGTGTAGAGCTTCAACGGTCGGCTGCCGGTGTTGATGAAGTTGTGTTCGGCGCCGGCGTGCACGAAGATCAGGTCGTTGGTGCCGACCTCGCGCGCCTGCCCCTCGAGCACGGCCTGGCCGTTGCCCTCGGTCAACACGAGAATCTGGTCGTGGTCTTCGTGCACCTCCGCACCGATCTCCTGGCCCGGCTGCAATGTCATCAGCACCACCTGGCACAGCTTGCCGGTGATCACGGTGTCGCGAAAATTCTCGTTTTCCAGCGACCTCTTCACAATCGGCACAATGGCCTTGTCGACGCTATCGGTCATCAAATGGCTTCCTGTTCGAGTTTGGACCGGACCATGCAGCAACGGGACTGAATTCCGCGTCAATGGCTATGGCATCGGCATGTTCGAATGATAATGCCAGACAAAAATGGCGGCCGCGCCGCGATACGGTCGCCACTGGCGCCCGATCCGGTCGGTTCGGGCGCGATCGGGGCGCGCGCGCATGTTCCTGAGCCTGTGCAGTCCGGCCTGGATGCCCAGGTCGCCGGCCGGCCAGACGTCGGGGCGCCCCAGGGCGAACAGCAGGAACATCTCCGCGCTCCAGCGGCCGAAGCCCTTCAGCGCGGTGATGCGTGCGATGACGTCGGCATCGGGCAGTTGCCCCAGTTCTTCCGGAACCAGCGAACCTTCCAGCACGGCTTGCGAAAGACCGCGCGCATAGCTGACCTTCTGGCGCGACAGTCCCAGCCCACGCAGTTCGTCATCCGGCATTGCAAGCAGGCACTCGGGCCGGAAATTGCCTTCCAGCGCGGCCTCCAGCCGGCCGAAGATGGCGGCCGCGGCCTTTACCGAAAGCTGCTGCCCGGCAATGATGCGCAGCAGGTGCTCGTAGCTCGGCGCGCCATAGCGACGCTCGGCGGGATAACCCGCCTGCTCGAGGCCGGCCGCAATGTGGCGATCGCGTTCGGCCAGTGCGTCCAGTGCCTCGACCAGGTGCTTGCGCGTCAATTGAAATTTCAAGTCGAATTCCTGCCTTTCGGCACCGATGAACATTCATGATAACCAACCGCATGATCGATCCGGAAAGCAGAGCAAACGTTGACGCCTCCCTCGCCGCCATCCGGATCTGCAGCGGAGTATCATGCGCAGAAATGAAATACCTGCCGCCCGAACACGAGCTGGAAGAGCGCTTCATTCGCGCCGGAGGGCCGGGCGGACAGCACGTCAATCGCACCGAATCCGGCGTCCAGCTGCGCTTTGACCCCAGCGCCTCCGAATTCCTGCCCGAGACGGTCGCCAGCCGTCTGCTGAAACTCGCAGGCACACGGGCGAGCACGGCCGGCGTCATCACCATCGAGGCGACCGAGTACAAGAGCCAGAGGCGTAACCGCGAACAGGCGCGCGCGCGGCTTGCCGAGCTCATCGAAAAGGCCTATCGGCGTCCCCGAAAGCGCGTCAAGACGCGGCCGACCCGCGCGGCCAAGAAAAAGCGACTGCGCGCCAAACGCCACCGTGCCGACATCAAGCAAAAACGCGGCAAACCGTCACCGGAGGATTGACGCATGGTGCGGCGGGCCGGCGCGCACCGGCCCGCGATGCGTTTCATCCAGCGGCACGGGCACTCGCTCCGGCCGGCCTGGCCGCAGTGCGAACCTGAACACGATCCAGTGCCGCAATCAGGTCCTCGGCGAGATCGCGCACGTCTTCGAGACCGACCGACAGTCGCAGCAGTCCTTCGCCAATGCCGGCGCGCGCCCGCGCCTCGTCACTCATGGCCGCGTGGGTCATGGTCGCCGGATGCGCCAGCAGCGTTTCGACGCCGCCCAGCGACTCGGCCAGCGACATGAACCGCAGGCCCTCCACGAACCGCTGCACGGCCGGACGTCCACCGCACAATTCGAACGAGACGATTGCTCCGCAGCCGTGCTGCTGGCTGGCCGCGACATCATGTCCCGGATGCTGCGCCAGGCCCGGATAATGAACGCACCGTACTGCCACGTGCCCGTCCAGCATTTCGACGATTCTTGCTGCATTGGCCTGCTGCCGCGCAATTCTCACATCCAGCGTCCGCAGCCCGCGCAGTGCCAACCAGCAGTCGAACGCGCCGGCGGTCACGCCAAGACAATTCGCCCACCACGCAAGCCGTTCCCCGTTTTCGCGATCGGCCGCGATCACCGCACCGCCGACGATGTCGCTGTGGCCATTGATATATTTGGTTGTCGAATGCACGACGATATCGGCACCCAGGTCGAGCGGGGTCTGCAGTGCCGGCGATAGAAACGTGTTGTCCACGGCGACGAGTGCGCCGGCTCGCTTTGCCGCAGCGGTGACCGCCCGGATGTCCGTGATACGCAGCAGCGGATTGCTGGGGGATTCCAGCCAGACCAGGGCCGCGCGACGGCCGAGGTGCGGGCGCCAGTCGGACGGGTCGTGAAAATCGACCCATTCCAGCTCGAATGCGCCGCGCCGCGACAACGCCTCCAGCAGACGCCAGGTGCCGCCGTAACAGTCCGCGGGCGCAAGCACGGGGCCGCTACCGGGTTCGACCAGCTGCAACACCGTCGTGATGGCAGCCATACCGGTGCTGGTAACCGTAGCCGTTGCGCCGTGTTCCAGATCGCACAAGGCCGAAGCCAGCAAATCCCGGGTCGGATTCCCCGAGCGACTGTAGTCGTGCGCGCGGGGCCGACCCAAGGCCTCGAAGGAAAATGTGCTGGTCATGTGTACCGGTGGCACGACCGCGCCGTAATGCCGATCATCCTCGACCCCGGCACGCACGGCCCGGGTGGATGCCTTGGGCTCATGCGATTTCATCGACGGCCTCCCGGCAATTGTCCAGCAGCCTTTCCAGCAGCGGATTGATCAGCTCCGGCGACTTGAGAAAAGCATCGTGGCCGTACGGCGAATCGACGACGTGCAGGCGACAGCGGAAACCCACCATGCCGGCAAGCTGGCGCAGCTGATCGAGCGGGACCAGGTCGTCTGAAGGCATGCCAACGAGATCGACCGGGCACTTGATTGCATCGACGTCGACCCGGTGACGATCCAGCGACTCCGACAAGGCGAGGTAGCGCTCGGCGCCGCATGCCTGTGCAAATACGTGACCGTTGTAGTCGAGGTAGCTTGCCAGCGCCGAGACGACGAGGTCGGGGTTTTCGTCGTAGAAACGACGATCGAATACTTCGGCAGGCCGATAGGTCGTCAAGGCCAGCGCCCGCGCCAGTGCCACGCCGCGATCACCCCGGCCTTCCTTGATTGCGAAGCGAACGATTTCGCGCTGAACCAGGCGCCGGGCCGTGGCCGCCGGCGTCGAACGGTGCGCGCCGCTGATCGCGATCAGGCGTCCCACGCGGGCCTGATATTCGGCGGCGAACGCAAGGCCGACCATCGCGCCGTAGGAGGCGCCGACCAGCGCGGCAAGCCGATCGACTTGCAGGTGATCGAGAACGGCGCTCAGCGCCCGTGCATGCTCCCGGGTGTCGACGCCGGACCCGCCAGTCATCCAGTCGATCGAGATCAATCGATGCCGGTCCGAATCCAGCGCGCCTTCCGGCCCGACCACCGGATGCCACCAGCGGTTACAGATTCGATCGGCGCTGATACCGCCGAGCACGGCCACGGGCGGCGCTTCGGGGTCGCCCTGGACTCTGAACCTTATCGGCTCGTCGAATCCGGCCTCCAGGCTGCCATCACGGTCGTGAGCGCCTGAAGCGAGTGCGGCACCGCCTTCCGGCTGTCGCTGGGCAGATCGAACGGGTTCTTCGGTTGATACAGCAGTCATCTTCCGCTCCATGTCGTTGTTGCATGACGCTCATGGACCGGAAGAGATGGGGAAGCAGCAAACGGAACGTCGGCCGGGAGATTGCCGCCACTCATCTTTCGGAAGCGCGTTCGCTTCCGCAGGAATTGGCACCACAACAGCGCGTGTGCGCTACAGGTTGCCCCGGCTTCACTGGGCCTGTCCCTCAGCCGGTCTCGATGAGCTTGCGGAGCCGATTCTACCCGACCCGTCGCCGATGTCAAAGACAAATTCCGAAATGCCGCATTCCTGGCCTGAACGAGCCTCCCGGCGCCGGCGCGAGATCGATTCGGCGCAAAACAACAGTTGCTGTGTATCGCCACTGCCCCGGTTGTTTCCCGCTTGCTCCCGAGCGACATGGAAAGTCGCCGCCGGCCTGCCGCCGGTCATCGAGAACTATGCTGTTAGACCAGACTGCAGACTCCAGGCACTGGCTTCCACACGACATTGGCGTGACCGACGTGAAAGGGAACTTGCACCGGCAAGGTCCTCGTATTTCGAAGTCGGCGGTCATTGGCGACAACGACGGACGCGGCGATCGCTTTTTCGCATGAGGCCAAGCCCCGTTTGACGCTTTCGCACGCGACCACGCCAAGGTGGGATAATCGTGGTCAGGCGTCTGAACAATTCGGCCCGTAAAAGCCGTTCTCGCGCGCTGGCACAACGAAATCCGAAACTTCGTGCGATCGTTGCATTTTTTACGCTTCAACACTCTTGTCGCAGCTAAAAAAAAGGTATGACAATGATTTATAACGACATTCTCGAAACGATCGGGCACACTCCGGTTGTCCGACTCAACCGCGTGGGGCCGGAGCACGTGAACCTGTTCGCCAAGATCGAATTCTTCAACCCGATGGCTTCGGTCAAGGACCGGCTCGCCATCGGCATCATCGAAGACGCCGAGCGACGGGGCGTGTTAAAGCCCGGCCAGACGGTGGTCGAGGCCACTTCGGGCAATACGGGTATCGCGCTGGCCATGGTGTGCGCGGCGAAGGGATATCCGTTCGTTTCATTCATGGTCGAAACGTTTTCGATCGAGCGGCGAAAGCTGATGCGCGCCATGGGCGCCAAGGTGATTCTCACGCCCAAGGAGGAAAAAGGCACCGGGATGGTGAAGCGTGCGGCCGCGGCCGCCGAGCGCAACGGATGGTTCCTCGCGCGCCAGTTCGAGAACGATGCCAATCCCGAATACCACCGCAACACCACGGGCCCGGAAATCCTCCGCGATTTCGCCGGACATGGCCTGGACTATTTCGTCACCGGCTGGGGCACCGGCGGCACCATGACCGGCGCCGGCGAGATGCTCAAGCTTGCGCGGCCGAACATCAAGGTCATCGCCACCGAGCCCGAAACGGCCCAGCTGATGGCCGGCAAGGAATGGGCACCGCACAAGATCCAGGGCTGGACGCCGGATTTCATCCCGAAAATCATGAACACGAAAATCGCCGACGAGATCGTGCCGGTCACGGATGACGAGTCGCGCGACGTCGCCCGCGAACTGGCGGCGAAGGAAGGCATCATGACCGGCGTTTCCGGAGGCGGGACGGTGGCTGCGGCGCTCAAGGTGGCGGCCCAGGCGCCCAAGGGCTCCAATATCCTGGCGATGATTCCCGACACCGGCGAACGCTATATCTCGACCTACCTGTTCGAAGGCATCAACGAGGAATCGGACGACGACTGGCTGATCGAAAACGGCTACGCGGACGCGCCCTGATCGAAACCGCGGGCGCCGGGCGACCATGCAAGACAGCGCGGGAAAGCAAGACGGCCGGCCCGTGAGGCGGGGCCGCGATATCCTCCTCGCACTCGGTGCGATCGTGCTGCTGTGGCCGTTCCTGCTGGCGCTCGCCGCGGCGGTGAGGTTCGACAGCCGGGGACCGGTCTTTTACAGCGAGGAACGCCTGGGCCGAGCCGGAAAGCCATTTCGCATATACAAGTTCCGGACCCTTCACCCGCAGCCTGAAGACAAGCGTCCAGTGGCGCCTTCTGACGATCCGAGGGTGACCCGCCTCGGGGCCCGGCTCAGGCCCGTGCACCTGGATGAATTGCCCCAGCTGTTCAACATCGCGCGCGGCGAGATGCGCTTCGTGGGACCGCGTCCGACCCGAGAGGACTTGTGGCGCGGCGTCGACGAAGCCCTTCGTCGGCGGGCGCTGGCGTTCACGCCGGGGCTGACCAGTCCGGCCAGCCTTCGCTTCGATTGCGAAGACGACGTGCTGGCCGAGACCGAGAATCCTGAACAAATTTACCGCGACGTGATCTTTCCGGCGAAGGTCGCGATGGACGTGCGTCATTTTGAACACCCAAGACGCCTGAGCGACACGAAGCTCATCCTGGCAACCGTGGCTACGGTCATTGGCACGCGAGGCGACGGCAACTGCCGCAGAAGGCTCGAACGCCTGCTTTCCCGGGCCGGTTGCTAAACTACCGCTCGCGTGGCCCGATCGAAGCCACCCAACGCGCTTTCGAGGGCAGGATCCATGAAGATTGCCGGCGGGCCTTAATGAAAAACACATTCTGGACCGGGTTCTGGCGGCTTGCCGACCCCAAGATCAGCCTGACGTCGGCGGCGTCGATCTACATCGGCGCGGCCGTGGCGGCAAGCGAATCGGCGTTCAGCCTCCTCTGGCTGCTCGTGCTGCTGTTCGCGTTTTTTGCCATCGAGGTCGCCAAGAATGCCTGGGGCGACGTATTCGATTACGACTCGGGTACCGACCAGGCGGTCGCACCCGAGGACAGGACCGCGTTCTCCGGCGGCAAACGCGTGCTGGTGGAAGATCTGCTCACCCGGGGCCAGACCTGGGCCATGGCGGCGGGCTTTTCGCTCGCAGGCATCCTGGCCGGCGTGGCAATCGTCTTGCTGCGCGAGCCGATGGCGCTGTGGATCGGCGTGGCCGGGTTCGCGCTCGGATGGTCCTACCACGGTCCACCGCTACGGTTCGCGTATCGCGGTCTGGGTGAACTCGACGTCGTCGTCTGCTACGGCCCGCTGATCGCGCTCAGCACCCATCTCGTGCTGGCTCACCGGCTCAGCTGGGAGGTGTTCTGGCTTTCGGTGCCGCTGGGGTTGATCATTGCGGCATTCCTGTGGGTCAACCAATTCCCGGACTACGAAGCCGATCGCGCCAACGGCAAACGCAACCTCGTCGTGCGCCTGGGCCGACAGCGGGCGAGCCGCGTATTGCCCTGGATCTACCTGACGGCCTTCGCAATCATGGCCGCCCTGCCGCTGGCCGGGTTTTCCCGCATGACCTGGCTCGGAGGGCTCGCGGCAATTCCCGCGGGCTATGTCAGCTTCCAGGTCTGGCGCGCGCCCGAAAGCTTTTATCGATCGGTGCCGGCCCAGCCCGTTGCACTGATCACGTTCCTGGTCTATTCGGCAGGCGCCGGCACCGGCGTGCTCATCGCAAGCCCTTGACCGCGGAAGCGTTGCCGGTCAGCCTGCTACCGCAAGTCCGACATCGCCGCGCTTCCAGTTAACGACGGGGACGATTCGCGTGTACAGCCAGCCGGCAGCCCCGCCCGCCAGAGACAGGACGAGCGTGCCGGCCAGGCTGCGCGTCGCCCCGATCGCCGTGACCGGCAAGACCTGGTTCATGATCGCGATCAATACCCAGACGGCGCTGAATCCGGCCAGCGTGAACAGCAGCGCGCGCTGATCGGACAACCAGCGCTTCAATACGCCGGCGACCGGCCAGGCGACCGCGAATGCGATTGAGATCAGCAACGCGTATGCGGGGGTGAAATTGAGCAGGTCGTGCCCGGTGGCGGCGATTCGAGTGCCCGGACCGATTTCCTGACTCAGGGCCTGGATTCGTGCCAGATTGAACTGCGTCTGGGCGATACTGCCCAGTGCTACCGCTACAACCACGGCGATGACCCATCCCATTACTACGCGAATCACGACCATCGTCAATAAACTCTCGCCGGTCTCTGCTACATTCGATCAGAATCCGAGGCTTTACCGAATCCCGATGCATAGAATCCAGCGCCTGGCGATGATTGCAGCATCTGCGGCATCTGCGATATCTACGGTCTTCGCGCTCACCAGCGGCCTGGCCTCGGCGCAAGCCTACCAGATCGAAACCGTGGCCGGCGGACTGGAATATCCCTGGTCCATCGCCTGGCTGCCCGACGAAACGGCGCTGATCACGGAACGGGCCGGCAGGCTCCGGCTGCTGCGCGGCGGGAAGCTTCTCGAGGAGCCGGTCGCCGGCCTGCCCGAAGTCTACGCGGCCAGCCAGGGCGGCCTGTTCGAAGCCCTGCCCGACCCGGACTTTGCCGACAACCAGCTTGTCTATATTTCATTTGCTCACGGCACCCCCGAAGCCAACGCGACGCGCGTGATCCGCGCCCGCCTGGAAGGCATGCGCCTGGTCGATCGGGAGGTGCTGTTCACCGCCACCCCGCCGAAGGACACGCCGGTGCATTACGGCGGGCGCATGACGTTTCTTCCGGACGGCACTTTGTTGATCGGCCTGGGCGACGGCTTCGACTTTCGCGAACAGGCCCAGTTGCTGGACAACCATTTCGGCAAGATCGTGCGGATCGATACCGACGGATCGGCGCCATCCGACAACCCGTTCGTCGATACCGAAGGTGCGCTGCCGGAAATCTACAGCTACGGCCATCGCAACGTCCAGGGCTTGCTGTACGACAGCGAAACCGGCATCGTCTGGCAGCACGAACACGGCCCGCGCGGCGGCGACGAAATCAACCGAATCCGGCCCGGCGAAAATTACGGCTGGCCAGTCGCAACGCACGGCATCGACTACTCGGGCGCACTGATATCGCCGTACGAATCACGGCCCGGTATGGTCGACCCCGAACTCGTCTGGACACCATCTATCGCGCCGGCCGGCATGACGATTTACCGCGGCGATCTTTTTCCGAAATGGGCCGGCGACCTGTTCGTCTCCGCGCTTGCAGGACGCCACCTCAGACGCATCGAACTGATCGACCGGAATCCGGAACAACAACAAGTCATGCTCGCCGAACGCGACCTACGCCTGCGCGATGTCCGGGCCGGTCCGGATGGCGCGCTTTATCTGCTCGTCGATGCCAGCGACGGCAAGATCCTGCGAATTCGTCCCGGCGCCGATTGATCACGGCCGAGAGCGGCCCCTTCAGGCGCTGGCGGCGCCTGCGCGGTCGGCTTCCGGTATCTCGAGCAGGCGACCGCTGCCGCAGTCGTAGATCATGCCGTGAATCGGGATTCGGCCCGGTACCAGCGGATGGCTGCGGATTCGGCGCACATCGTCGACGACCGCCTGCTCCCGATCCGAAATGGTCAGCCACTGAACGAAATGCCCATCGACGCTTCCGGGACCCGCGCCGTGATCGTGCCAGCCGTCCGCCTCCACGCTCGCCGTCTCCAGACTCGATGTCAGCAAGCCGGCCATGGTGTCGTTGTCGAACGTCTCCATGCCGCAGTCGGTGTGGTGAATCACGAACCACTCGCGCGTGCCCAGCAGCTTGTAGGAAATTACCAGCGACCGAATCGCGTCGTCGCTGGCCCGTCCGCCGGCGTTGCGGATGACGTGGGCGTCGCCTTCGATCAGCCCGGCGAACCGGGCCGGATCCAGTCTTGCATCCATGCAGGTCAGGACCGCGAACCGTCTACCCGGTGGCATCGGCAGGTTGCCCTTGTCGCCGAAATCTGCCGTGTAGGCCGCGTTGGCGGCCATGACTTCATCGCGCAGTTTGGTCATGAATCGTCCTCGCAGGAGATTGATCGAAAAGGCCGCGTATCTGGCGGTTTGCACCGCTGACCGCTCGTTCACCCATACTGACCGTCCAAACCTGAAATGCTTGCAAACCGGCCGTGCCCGGAAACGCGTCGGTATCTGCGACGCTACAGCGCGTTCAGCGCGGCGATCCAGGGCAGCAGGGCGTTGCGCCTGCGCGACGGGAAACGGCCGACCGCGCGAAGCGCATTGATGTCACCCAACGCGATGGCATCGGGCGCCGAGTCGTCATCAAGCAATGCCTCGAAGCGCCTCGCGGCCGGCTCGATCTCATCGACGCGGCGGCCGGCCAGCCAATCGGTCAGCATCGAGGCCGAAGCCGTGGTGATGGCGCAGGCGTCGCCCGACCAGCTCGCGGAAGCCACGCGGCCGTCCTCTACGCGTATCCAGACCCGGATATCGTCGCCGCAAAGCGCATCCAGTCCGCGTGCCGAATGCGTGGCATCGGGCATCTCGAAATGGTTGTGCGGCGCGCGATTGTGCTCCAGAATTTTCGACTGGTAGAGCTGATCGAGTGACATGCTCCCATTCTACCGCCCGGCATTCCCCGCCGTTTTCGTCAGGGCCATGAGCGCACTCGCTGCCGCCTCGTGGCGAACAGGACAAGCAACATCAGCGCGGCCAGAATGCCGAGACCGGCAGGATGCATCGCCGGAACGGATCGCGCAGCCGGCCGCTCAAGCGCACCCTGGGCGATCCAGTCGCGTATCAGGGCGCGCTGGGCCGGGTCGGTTCCGGGCATCTGGAACGACGGGCCGCCGGTAATGGCGCAGTTGAGCGCTGATAGCAGCAGGCTGTCTTCCGGCTCGAATGGCTCTACCCTCGCCTGCGGCGGACTGGTCGTCGATTCGACGCCGACGAGATTTGCGTACGCCTGACCCGGTCGCAGATCGAGCCCGGCCGACCCGTTCTCGCCGTGGCATCCCGTGCAGCTGGTGAAGATCGGCTGGATTCGGGATTCGTAGTCCACCGC
>JAGXKW010000070.1:5641-11833 GCA_018334995.1 Wenzhouxiangellaceae bacterium | reverse complement strand
CCCGAACGCGCGGTCTGTCCGAAGATGGCCGGCGAGGTCATCGGCCGGACGTCAGCATGACCTCGAACGAAACGTCGACCCGGTTGCGGACGAACTCGGGGTCGGCGAACTCGCCGGTGCCTACATCGAAGCGCTGGCGGTCGACCTCGGCCCCGCCGAGCATGGTGAATCTGCCGCGCGCGACAATCGCCTCGCCGTCGGGATCCAACGTGAACCGGATGGCCTGGTCCGCGCGCACGCCCTTGAGTGCGAGTTCGCCTTCGGCCAGGTATTCGTCGCCATCACGCGCGATGGCCTGGCTGTTCCAGGATGCGCGCGGATATTCGTCCACGGCGAAGAATTCCTCGCCCTTGAGCGCCTGATCGCGCTCGCGGTTGTCGGTGTCGGCCGAGGCCAGTTCGACCTGCACCTCGATTTCACCGGCGGCCGGATCCCCGTCCGCCAGGCAGTAGCTGACCGTAAACTCGCCGAAACTGCCGGTAAACCCGGAACCGTCGACCGCGCCGGAAAACTCCAGCGTGCCGCTGTCATGGCCGCCTGAAAAGCACTTTTGTTCGGCGCGCGCAGCGCCGGCGGTGGCCAGCAAACTCGCGGCGAAAAGCGCCGCGGCAATCGCAGATTTCATTTCCATACGGGCAGCATCCTCCTGAGCAAGCCATCCTTGAGCACGAATTGATGACGCAGCGCGGCGAGCACGTGAATCGCGACAACCAGCAGGATGGCCTTTGCCAGCCATTCGTGAATCGTGCCGAAAACGCTTTCCAGCCGTTCGCTCTGCGCCACGAAATCCGGAATATCGAGCAGGCCGAAAAACTCGGCGCCGAAACCGGCCGCCGACGAATAGATCCAGCCGGTCAGCGGCATGACCAGAATCAGGGCGTACAGCAGCCAGTGGGCCGTGGAAGCGGCCCGCCGCTCCCACCCGGACATGCTTCCAGGAAACGCCGGCGGCCGGTTGACTGCGCGCCAAAGCAAGCGCAGGACCACCAGGCCCAGTACCGTCATGCCGATGGACTTGTGCTGATTGACCAGCGTGAACTGAGTGCGAATCGAATCGGTCTGGTCGATGCGCCAGGCCCATATGAACTGGGCCGTGATTCCGGCAACGACCAGCCAGTGGAATGACTGGGCCACTAGACCATAGGATCTGTCGGTATTTGCCAGCGGCAGTTTCATGAGCACGCGCTAAGATGTTTCACAACCAAACGATACGGCATCGACCATGAATATGTTGCATTGGCTCCGGATTACGCTCGCCCTGCCGCTGTGCGCGCTGTTGATCGGATGCGCGACCACGCCCGAACCGTCGGAACCGCCTGCGGAACCCGCCGAATGGCCGCCTTTTGCGCAACCGCAGTCGGATGAAAACGTATTTCGCGTCGACTCGAGCGCCTCCGAAGTGCTGGTCCGGGTCGACCCCGAAGGCCCCATGGCCCGGATGGGCCACAGCCACGTCGTCGGCGGCCCGGTGCTTTCGGGAATCGTCGTGACCGGCAGCGGGATCGGGGATGCGCGGCTGGACCTGAAGATCGACGCCGCGGCGATCGAAGTCGACCGGCCACAGTGGCGACGGGCCCAGGGTCTGAAACCGGAGCTCGATGCCGATGCGATCAACGGTACCCGGGACAACCTGCGCTCCGAGCGCGTGCTGAACGTGGCGGATCATCCTGCAGTCTCGATCCGCTCGGTGGCCGTCACCGGACCGGACTGGATACCCACCGTAACGGCACGAATCCGATTGCGCGGCGAAGTCCGCGAGGTGGCCGTGCCGGTCGCCGTGACGCGCTCCGGACACACGATCCAGGCCATCGGTCAGTTCGAGGTGCTGCAATCCGATTTCGGCATCGAGCCTTTTTCGGCCGCCGGCGGGGCGCTGCGCGTCTCGGACCGGATGCAGATCCGGTTCCGGATCGTCGCCCGGAACCGATCCTGAATCCGCGTGCACGTTCCGCGCAGGGCTCGATTCAGCCCGAGTCGGGCCGGTTGATGTTGCTATCATGCGCGCTTCATCCAGCGTTCAGGATCCCGCACCGTGACCGACAACAACGCGCCCGACACTGTGGCCGACGGCCAGCGCAACTGGTTCACCCGCTTTCTCGACACCGTCGAATGGCTGGGCAACCTGTTACCGCATCCGGTCACGCTGTTCGCGATCCTGGCCTTCGGCATGGTGCTGCTGTCGGGATTCTTCGGCTGGCTGGACCTGGCCGTACCCGACCCGCGTCCGGAGGGCATGCGCGGACGCGCCGACGACGGCATGATCCGCGCGGTCAGCCTGCTCAATGCCGACGGCCTGCGGATGATCGTGACCAACCTGGTCGACAACTTCACCGGCTTCGCCCCGCTGGGCGTGGTGCTGGTCGCCATGCTGGGCGTCGGCGTGGCAGAAAAATCCGGGATGATTTCGGCCCTGGTTCGGGGCATCGTGCTCAAGGCGCCCAAGCACGTGGTAACGGTGGCCATCGTGTTTTCCGGCGCGCTCTCCAATACCGCATCGGAAATGGGTTACGTGGTACTGGTGCCGCTGGCTGCCGCGGTATTCTACTCGCTGGGCAGACATCCGCTGGCCGGCATGGCCGCGGCCTTCGCCGGCGTCTCCGGCGGTTACAGCGCCAACCTGCTGATCGGGACGATCGACCCGCTGCTGGCCGGCATCACCGAGGAAGCGGCCCAGCTGATCGATCCCGACTACACCGTCGACGCCACGGCCAGCTACTTTTTCATGGTCGTCTCGACGTTCATGATCACCATCATCGGCACGCTGGTCACCACCTTCATCGTCGAGCCCAAGCTCGGTCCCTATGACGCATCCGGGGCCGACGAGGACATCCTCGACGGTCGCTCGATGCAGCCGCTTTCGTCCGACGAAAAGAAAGGCCTGATGGCCGCCGGGCTGACTGCACTGGCCGTATTTGCGCTGATGGCCGTCACGCTGGTGCCGGAATGGGGGCCGCTGCGCAACCCCGAAACCGGCGAGATGATCCGCTCGCCATTCTTCCGCGGCATCGTGGCCTGGATCTTCGTGTTCTTTCTGGCCACCGGCTTCGCCTACGGGAAAACCGTCGGCACCATGAACAACGATCGGGACGTCATCGACGGCATGTCGTCGGCCATCGCCACGCTCGGGCTGTACATTGTGCTGGTGTTCTTCGCCGCCCAGTTCGTCGCGTTCTTCGGCTGGACCAACCTGGGCGCAATCACCGCGGTGACCGGCGCGAACTTCCTGCAGGGCATCGGGCTGACCGGACCTCTGGTATTCGTATTCTTCATCCTGGTCTGCGGCATGATCAACCTGTCGCTGGGCTCGGCCTCGGCACAATGGGCCGTGACCGCGCCGGTCTTCGTACCCATGCTGATGCTGATCGGATATTCGCCCGAAGTCATCCAGACCGCCTACCGGATCGGCGATTCTTCAACCAACATCATCACGCCGATGATGAGCTACTTCGGTCTGATCCTGGCCTGGGCGACGCGCTACAACAAGAACTTCGGCATCGGCACCCTGGTCTCGACCATGTTGCCCTACTCGATCTTCTTCATCACCGGCTGGGCCATGCTGTTCCTGCTGTGGACTTTCGGCCTGGAACTGCCCGTGGGGCCCGGCTCACCGACGTATTACACCAGCGGAGTCGGACAATGACGACGCCCGAACTGACCGAACTCAGGCTGGAACGCAAGCGCCGTGTGCTGGTATGCGAATTCGCCGACGGTGAAAGCTTCGAACTGGATTGCGAATACCTGCGGACCCACTCGCCGTCGGCCGAAGTCCGCGGGCACGGCCTTTCGGAGCCGAAGCTGCTGACCGGCAAGCAGGACGTCAACATCGAAGCCATCGAGCCGATCGGTACTTATGCCGTGACGCTGCGCTTCGATGACGGCCACAGCACGGGCATCTACAGCTGGGATTTCCTTTACCGGCTGGGCCGCGACATGCAGGCCAACAAGGCGAGATACCGGCAGCGGCTCGTCGAGGCGGGCCTGCTGGAACGATGATCCCGGCGCCGTGACCAGCACTCCCGAATCATGGCCCCGTCGATTCAGTCTGCACTGAGGCGGCAGCTCCGGCGCTATCCGGCCGAGCTCTCGAACGATCCGGCAATCGACACGATCGCCCGTGATCTCGAAGCCGGATCCGAATCCGGGCAGGAAATGGCAACCCGCATGCTCCGGGCGCTGAATCCGCTTGCGCCGGACCGTTCCACGGTGCTGGCATCGCTGGCCGTCGCGGCCGATGACGGCGAAAGCGGGCAACCGCAGGCCGATTCCGAGGCCGGGCAACTGGTCGATCAATTCCGGCGCGTGGTGCATTTCGACCGACGCTACCTGCCCGATTCCTCCAGCCGCGCGGAAGGCCTGCGAAGGTTGATCCTGGCACTGATTCACGACGTGCGCGTGGTGCTCCTGGTGCTGGCCTGGCAACTGGCGCGCATGCAGGTGGCGCGCGAAGACGAAGCGCGGCGGGCGCTGGCACGAGAAGCCAGCGCGATCCACGCGCCGCTCGCCAACCGGCTGGGCATCTGGCAGCTCAAATGGGCGCTGGAAGACCTCGCGTTCCGCTACCTGGAACCCGAGACCTGCGCACGCATCGAGCGCCTGGTCGCCGAACAGCGCGACGAACGGGAACGCTATATCGACGACTTCATGCAACAGCTTTCGGCCAGGCTGGATGCGGCCGGCATCGCGCACGAGGTCAGCGGCCGTGCCAAGCACATCTACTCGATCTGGCGCAAGATGCGGCGCAAGGGTCTGGACTTCCACCAGCTGTTCGACGTGCGCGCGGTGCGCGTACTGGTCGACGACGTCGCCAACTGCTACTCGGTCCTCGGGCTGGTCCACAGTCACTGGCAGCCGGTGCCCGGGGAATTCGACGACTACATTTCCAACCCCAAGCCCAACCTGTATCGCTCGCTGCACACGGCGGTGCGCGGCGCGCAGGGGCGGGTCTTCGAAGTCCAGATCCGGACGCACGAGATGCACGAACACGCCGAGCTCGGCGTAGCCGCCCACTGGCGTTACAAGGAAGGCGGGCCGCGCGACAGTGCGCTCGAACAGCGCATCGGCGTGATGCGCCAGCTGATCGAAGCCGGAGAAGGCGAGCACGACGAAGCCCAGGACGATGAAACGCTGATCGAAAACTTCGAATCGCTGACCAGCGAGGACCGCGTTTACGTACTCACCCCCCGGGGCGACGTGATCGACCTGGCCCACGGCGCCACCGCGCTGGATTTCGCTTATCACGTCCACACCGAGGTCGGGCATCGCTGCCGCGGCGCCAAGGTCAACGGCCGCATCGTGCCGCTTACGCACGTACTGGCCAACGGCGACCGGGTCGAAGTGCTCACTTCCAACCAGGGTCACCCGTCGCGCGACTGGCTGAACCCGCAGCTGGGTTACCTGCGCTCCGGCCGGGCGCGGGCCAAGGTACGCCACTATTTCCGCCAGCTCAATTACGACGACAACCTGGCCGCCGGCCAGGCCACGGTCGAGGCCGAACTCAAGCGGCTCGACCTGGCGCACACCGACCTCCAGCCGGTCGCCGCGCAATACAATTTCCGCCGCGTCGAAGACCTTCTGGCCGCCGTCGGCGCCGGTGACCTGACCGCCGCCCAGGTCGGCCAGTCCGCGCTGCGCGCCAGCGGCGAGAGCGAACCGGCCAAGCCCGACCTGCCATTCCGAAAACCTTCGACGCAGGACTCCGATCGGTCGGGCAGCGAGGTCCGAATCGAAGGCGTGGGCAATCTGCTGTATCAGCTCGCGCGCTGCTGCCAGCCCGTCCCGGGCGATCCGATCGCCGGCTTCATCACCCGCGCCCGCGGCGTCAGCATTCATCGCGAAGATTGCCGGCAGTACCTGCGCCTGGCCGCGCGCCAGCCGGAGCGACGCATCCAGGTCGACTGGAACCGCAGCGCGAGTACGCGTTATTCGGTCCGGATCAGGATCGACGCCTGGGATCGGCGCGACCTGCTCAAGGACATCGGGGCGGTGATTTCCAACCAGGGCCTGAGCGTCAGCGCCATGAACGCCGAACGCGGCGAGCAGCCCGAGGAAGTCACCATAGCGTTGACGCTGGAAGTGGAAAACCTCGAACGTCTCAGCGTGCTGTTGGGCAAACTGCAGTCGATCACCAACGTCAGCGCCGTGCGCCGGCTACGTTAGGCAGGTTGTCCAAAAGCGGTCCACAGATTACACAGA
>JAGXKW010000070.1:0-5618 GCA_018334995.1 Wenzhouxiangellaceae bacterium | reverse complement strand
TATTGAATTCGCTTCAAAAGCAGATTCGTCCAGGCAGCTATACATCAATCTGTGCAAATCTGTGTAATCTGTGGAAAGGGTTTCGATGGCTCGATCAGCCACCTGACTCCAGTCTGGCCAGCAGCGCTTGCAGCGCCTTGCGCGCGGCGTCCAGCGAGAAGTGCCGCTCCACGTTGCGCCGACCGTTCTCGGCCAGCCGCTGCCATAGCTCACGGTCGCCGTACAGGCGGCAGACCTCGGCGGCGAAGGATGCCGCATCGTCGGCGACCAGGATGTCGCGCCCGTGCTCGGCATACATGCCCTCGGCGGCGCACGAAGTCGCAACCACCGGCAGACCGTGGCTCATGGCCTGGTTGACCTTGCCCTTGACTCCGGCACCGTAACGCAGCGGCGCGACCGATATCCGGCAGCCGTTCATGTATGGCTCTAGATCGGGCACGAAGCCGTGCACGACCAGGCCCGGCGCCGTGCGGCGAGCCAGCGCTTCGGGCATCTTGCTGCCGATGATGTGCAGGCGGATATCGGGAAGTTCGCGCCGCACCTCGGGCAGGATCTCCTCGATCAGCCATTCGGCCGCATCGAGATTGGGCGGATGCTGAAAGCCGCCGACAAACACCAGATCCTCGCGTTGATCGAAAGGCTGCCCGGCGGCTTGCAACGCGTGGATGTTGGAGACCACGGACACGTGCGCGGCGGGCGCAAGTTCAGCCAGCAGCGTACGCTCGTATTCGCTGACCACCAGGGTTGCATCCGCTTCATCGATCAGGGCAAGTTCCTCGCTGCGCGTCTTTTCCACCGCCCGGACCGCAGCCGGCGTGCCGGCCAGCTCGGCCTCGCGCTGTTCGCGCAGAAAGTGAAGATCCACGGTATCGAAGATCAGCTTCGCCTGCGGACAATGCCTTCGCAGCAGGTCGAGCAGCGGCGCCAGCACGTAATGCCGGCTGACGACGATCAGGTCCAGCTGCGCTCCGAAATCGGCCAGCCAGTCTTCCGGGTTGCGGACCCAAGGACTCGTCAGAACTTCGATGCCCGCCTGCTGAAGATCGGACGAATGCCGTCCGCTCCAGGCCAGGTTCTGCGGCATGAAACTGGTCCGGTAACCGAGCCCGCCCAGCAGGCGCAGCATCGCGAACATTCGCATCGAGCCGGAGTCATGATCGGGCATCGGCGTCACCGCGTCGATGACCAGCGCCCGGCGCCTGAACCGCCGGAAACGAAACCGCCGGGCCAGCGCGTCGCTGTAGTCACCAGGATTTTCCGGATGCGATTCCAGCAGCTTCGCCCAGCGCTTGCGGAACTTGTCCCGGTTGACGGCCTGGTAGCGCTTGGCGCCGGAGGACTCGTCGGTGCCGGAAGTCGCACCCTCGAAATGAATCACCGTGGCCGCCGGCTGGTAAAGGACGGCCAGGCCCGACTGCCGGACCTTGAAGCAAAGATCGGTATCCTCGTAATAGGCCGGCGCGTAGTGCGCGTCGAAGCCGCCCAGCGCCGCGAACCGATCGCGCGAGATCGCCAGGCAGGCCCCGGAAACGTAATCGGCTTCGCTGACGAAACCGTAATCCGGCCGATCGGGATCGTCGCCGCGGCCGAAGTTCCAGCCGCTGCCGTCGCGGAACACGATCCCCCCGGCTTCCTGCAGGGTGCCGTCGGCGAACACCAGCCGGGCGCCTACGACCCCGGCCTCGGGTCGCTGCTCGAAGGTCTCGACCAGCGCATCCAGCCAGCCGTCGGTCACCCGCGTGTCGTTGTTGAGAAACACCAGGTAGCGCCCACGCGCCTTTTCGGCACCGCGATTGCAGGTGCCGATGAACCCCTTGTTCTTCCGGTTCGCCAACACCGTAACGCCCTCGCAGCGCTGCAGCCACTGCTGCGTGTCGTCGGACGAAGCATCGTCGACCACGATGACCTCGTGCCGGACTTCGGCCGTGACCGAAGCGATGCTGTGCAGGCAGGCGGCGGTGTAGGCCAGCTGGTTGTAGACCGGAATGACGACGCTCACGACGGGATCGTCGGGCCGCGCCAGCCGAACCGGTGCGGCCACCTCCTGCGGCAGCGACAATTGCTGTTCGCTGAAGGCCGCAGTCCTGGGCTCCTCGCGCGGCGGATGCTGCAGCGCATCCAGCGCCCCCCTGAACCCCCGGCTGCGCCAGTAGAACGCGAACACGCGGCTCATTCGAATCCACTGCGCCGGATTGACCAACTGGCGCAGCCGCTTGGGCGTGACTACCCTGCGCACGAACCGGAACGGACGCGTGAGTTTCCAGGAACGACTGTTGACCACCGCCGTGTATTCGGACTGCAGCTGCTCGTGCCGTCGCGTCAGTTCCTCGTGCTGTCGCATCAGGTCCTGATGCTGTCGAGTCAGATCCTCGTGCTGTCGTGTCAGGTCCTGATGCTGTCGAGTCAGATCCTCGTGCTGTCGTGTCAGATCGTCGTGTTGCCGCGTCAGCTCCGCATGTTCGCCGGCCAGACTCGCGTGCGCACGATTCAGTTCTTCGTGCGTTTCGGCCAGGTCCCGGTGCTGCGCGGAAAGCGCATGGTATTCACGATCCTGACGCTCCAGCGCGCGGGCCTGTTCACCGACCTGCGTGTCCAGTCTTCGGGCCCACTCGGTGCGGCCCCGAAACTGGCGTTCCATCGTTTCGGCCCAGCGCGTCCGCCTTTCGAGTTCCTCGCGCATCCGCGCTTCCTCACCGCGTGCGCGTGCGGCCTGCAGCCGGCTGGTCGCCAGCCGGCCGCCCTGCAGGGCCCAGGTCGCCTCTTCTGCCGTCATTGTCCTGAAAACCGGCGGCGAACCGGCGCGACCCGAGTCCGGCGGGCAGATCCTGCCGATTTCCCGTACTGTTTCCTTCAGCGAACTTTCGGGTTCAGCCGGCGGGCTCAGCGCAAGCAAGCGCCCCGGTTCGTGCTGGAGGACTTCTATCAGTTTTACCAGCGCGTCGACCTGAGGCTCGAACAGCAGCCCGTCCTCCCCGTCGCGAATGCGCTCGACGAAGCTGCCGATCCGGGTGGCGATGGGCGGAAGTCCCAGCGCACGCATCTCGCTCAGCGTGTAGCTCCAGGTCTCCGGCACCGTGGACAGCAGCAGCGCCGCGTGCGGCCGCAGCGCGGCCACCAGTTCGGGCAACTGCTCGCGCCGGTAGCGCGGCACCAGGTCGATGCCGGATTGCCCCATCAGCGCCAGCCCTTCCCGGCCGCAGCCCAGGGCGGTAAAGCGCAACCTGCCCTGCAGGCGGGGCAGCGCCTGCTGCAGCAGGTTCAGTCCTTTGCCCCGACTCAGCTGACCCGGGATCAGCAGGTGCAGCGGCGCATCGGGCTCCGGACGCTGCGGCCGCACTCGCGACTCGAACGGACGAAATCCGTGGGGCACGCGCCGTATATCGAGCGCGGCCCGGCCGGCCAGTGCCTGCACCCGATCTGCGACGTGCCGCGTCGGCGCGCAGAGCGCGACCGACCGGGCGACGACCGTGTCGGTCCACGCGCGCGCCATCCGATTCCAGAACCGGGGATCGCCGGATGCGAAAATGATCGAATCGCGGTGCTGCTCGAGAATCCGCTCGCGGGCCAGGTCCGGATCCCCGTCGCCCAGTTCGATGAACGGCAGCGGATCGCGCGCCAGGTGAGGCCAGAGGGGAAAGAAGTCATGCAATACGGCAAGCGTCGGAAGCCCGGTGCGCAAGCACTCCAGCGAATGGCCGACCAGCGAGGAAACCACGATGCGGCCTACCCCGAATCGGTGGATGATCGCATCCAGGTGCTCCCGGTAGGCCGCATGTCGATCGCATACCGATTCGATCATGGGTGCGAGCGCCAGCTCGCGGATCACGCCGCGTCCGGGCCCGGCCACGCAAAGCTTGAGCGCCTGTCCGCAGACGCGGCCCGACCCGTCTGAAACCGCGACCAGGACCAGGTGCAGGCTCGCCGGGTCACCGGCTGCGAAATCCTCGATCCAGCGCCAGACGCCGCCACCCCAGCTGTGCGCCACGTGCAGGGTCACCGGCAGGTCCTGCGCCCGAGGCAGCACCGGGATCTCCTCCTCGCCGAGCAGCGATTCGATTCGCATCCGCAGGTGGCCCAGCGGCGCTCGGTCCGGCGCCCGGCCTTCATCGTTCGGGTCGACTGCCGACGCGGTCGGTGCGCCCGGGTCGACCACGTAACCGGCATCGATCAGCAAGGCATGCGCAATGCCGGGACGCTGCGGCTCGCCGCCGACGGCGCCGGCTCCGATCAGCAGGCAATCCGCCGACGGCGACCGGATCCATTGCGCCCGCCGCTCGCTGGCCCAGTGCGCTGCGTCGCCCAGGTCGAGGGATCGCGAATCGATACCGTGGAACGGATCGACGCGCCGGTCGTGACTTCCGGGAAACGCCACGGCCCGGCTTTCGGCCAGCAATATCCGGCATTCTGCGGCCAGAGCGAAAAACCGGACAGGCAGCTGCAAGCCGACGCGCAACAGCAGCACGTCGCATCCTGGAAAGTCCCCGGCAATCCGGTCGAGCACACCGGCTTCGGCTCGATACCACCGATCGACGCTGGCGTCATTGGCGCTGCCAATGGCCACCACGGGACTCGGACAGTGCCCCGCCAGCGCGCGCAGCCACGCGACGTCGAAGTCCATTCCTGCCGGCGACCAGACCACCGTGACCAGGGAAGTATCGTGAGAACCGCTTTGGTTCATTGCGCGTTCGGGCGTCGCCGTTCCGGAAAAAGATTTTCCGGATACACGCCAACCCGTCTGGTCGACCGGAACCTATAATCGAGCGTCATGATGACCCAACCCGGCAATATGCAGCCGCTCATTATCGGCGATCAGCCCCTCGTTTGCACTCGCACATGAGCCCGGCGAAAGCCCGAAAACGCCAATCCAGCAGGCGTGCGCCGCGACCATCCGACAAGCGGCGATCCATTCTGAAGCGCGTCATCCTGCCGTTCCTGGCAGCTTTGCTGATGGGCTGTTTCGGGCCCTGGATCTGGTATCTGGACCAGCATGCCGCCGAACGTTTCGTGGAACGTCAGTGGAAACAGGCCGGGCGGGTCTACGCCCGGGCGCTCGAAGTATATCCCGGACGTGCGCTGAGCCCGGCCGACCTCGAGCTCGAGCTGGAAGCCGCGGGCATGCGTCAAACGCTTCCGCTGCTTCCGGGACGATACGCGCGCAACGGCAACCGATTCACGCTGGCGCTGCCCGACCTGGAATTCGCCGACGGCGAACAGCGCGCCCGTACCGTTGCCGTGACGATGAGCAGCGGCCGCGTAAGCACAGTGGAAAATCAGCGCGGCGCGGCCGAGGAACTGCTGCGCCTGCCTCCGGCGGAGCTGGGCAGCCTGCTGCCGTTCGACGAGCGTGATCGAACGCTGGTGCCCATCGCGGAATTCCCGACGCTGCTGGTCGCCGGCATCCAGGCCGTCGAGGACCGCCAGTTCCGCTACCACCACGGCGTCGATCCAAAGGCCATCCTGCGCGCACTGATCAGCAACTTCAGATCCGGCGGCGTGGTCCAGGGGGGCAGCACGATCACCCAGCAACTGGTCAAGAACCTGTTCCTGACCGCCGAGCGAAGCCTGCTGCGCAAGTTCAACGAGGCGGTCATGGCGATCAGCCTCGAGGCACGCTTCCC
>JAGXKW010000126.1 GCA_018334995.1 Wenzhouxiangellaceae bacterium | reverse complement strand
AGGCGACAGCGGCATCGTTCTGAAAGACGGCCGCATCGTGGCCGAATGGGGCGACGTGCACCGGGTGGACATGACCTTCAGCGCGGTCAAGAGCTATCTCGCCACCGTCGCCGGCCTGGCCCTGCGCGACGGGCTGATCCAGTCCATCGACGAGCGCGCGGCCGAGTACGTGCGCGACGGCAAGTTCGACAGCGCACACAATGCGCCGATCACCTGGCGTCATCTGCTCAACCAGACCTCGGACTGGTCCGGCACGCTGTGGGAGGTGCCCGACTGGGCCGACCGCCCCGAGGGCGACGACCCGGAGCAGTGGCCGAACCGCGAAATGCACGAACCCGGCACCTACTTCAAGTACAACGACGTGCGCATCAACCTGCTGGCCTACGGCCTGCTCCAGGTCCACCGCCAACCGCTGCCGGTCGTGCTGAAACGCGAGATCATGGACCCGATCGGCGCCTCGACCACCTGGCGCTGGCACGGCTACGAAAACTCCTGGGTGGTGCTGGACGGTCAGCGCATGCAGTCGGTTTCCGGCGGCGGCCACTTCGGCGGCGGCATGTTCGTCTCGGCCCGCGACCACGCCCGCTTCGGCCTGCTGATGGAAAACCGCGGCGTCTGGGACGGCGAGCGCCTGCTGCCGGACGCCTGGTTCGAAATGATCCGCGAGCCGACCGAAGCCCGGCGCGATTATGGGCTGCTGTGGTGGCTGAACACCGACCGCGAGGCGATCCCGGCCGCGCCCGAATCCGCGTACTGGGCGGCCGGCTTCGGCGGCAATTACGTTTACGTCGACGAATGCAACGACCTGGTCGTGGTCCTGCGCTGGGTACCGGAACTGGCCGACGTGATCGAAAAGGTAATGGAAGCCATGGACGACGCCAGCACCTGCGAGAAAGCGGCCTGAATGCACCGCGAATCGTTGCAAATCGAAACCGCCGGGCGCGGCTTCCACGAGATCACCAGCCGGACCGGCGAGATCGTCGCCCGGTCCGGAATCCGGGACGGCATGTGCAACGCGTTCATATGCCACACCTCGGCCTCGCTGGTGATTACCGAGAACGCCGACCCCGACGTGCTGCGCGATCTCGAAACCGTTGTCTCCGGCCTGGCGCCCGACGGCGATCGGCGCTACGTGCATACCGCCGAAGGGCCCGACGACATGTCGGCCCACCTGCGCTCGGTGCTCACGCAGACCAGCATCATCATCCCGGTCGCCGACGGTGCCCTTGCGCTGGGCACCTGGCAGGGCCTGTTCCTCTGGGAACACCGCACGGCTTCGCATGCGCGCAATGTGGTCGTCAGCGTGTTTTCCGGTTGACAGCGGCGCCGATTTTCGGGCATGTTATAGCGCTGCTTATTTCCAGACAATTCGAATAACCAATTCGGGAATCCGTCAATGAACCAACCCTCACCCTCGGCCGGCACGCCCGGCAAGACTTTCTTCGGCCATCCGGCCGGGCTGGGGACGCTGTTTTTCACCGAGCTGTGGGAACGCTTCAGCTACTACGGCATGCGAGCGCTACTGGTGCTGTTCATGGTCGCCACCGTGGCCGAAGGCGGGCTGGGCTTCGACGACCCGACCGCGACCGCGATCTACGGCCTGTACACGGCCGGCGTCTACCTGGCCGCCCTGCCCGGCGGCTGGCTGGCCGACCGCATCTTCGGCCAGCAGGACGCGGTGTGGTACGGCGGCATCATCATCGCCGCCGGCCATATCGTGCTGGCGCTGCCCGGCTTCGGCCTGGTCGGCGAGCACTACGGTTTCTTCTTCGGGCTGATCCTGATCGTGATCGGCACCGGCCTGCTCAAGCCCAATATCTCCAGCTGCGTCGGCGAGCTCTACCCCGAAGGCGGCTCGCGCCGCGACGCCGGTTACGTGCTGTACTACATGGGCATCAACGTCGGCGCGTTTCTGGGCCCGCTGATCTGCGGCTGGCTCCGGGTCGACTTCGGCTGGCACTACGGCTTTGCCGCCGCCGCCGTCGGCATGATCGCCGGCCTGGTGGTCTATCGCGCCACGCAGCGGCACCTGGGCGACTACGGCAAGCTGCCCAACCCGACGCCACCCGGCGAGGAACGCCGCACGCGCAACGTCAAGCTGGCGATCTACGCGGGCACGGGACTTCTGCTGCTGGCCGCCGTGCTCGGCCTGGAGGGGTTCATCACCATAGACGCGCGCAACCTCTCGGAAGCCAGCGTCTATGTGATCGTCGGCGTGGCGGCGCTGTTCTTCGGCCGGGTGCTCCTGGACAAGGCATTGACCGGCCTCGAGCGGCGCAGGGTCGTGGTGCTGGTCGCGTTGTTCATTGGTGCAGCGCTGTTCTGGTCGGGCTTCGAGCAGGCCGGGTCATCACTGAACCTGTTCGCCGAGCGCTACACCGCCCGCGAAATGTTCGGCATCCTCATTCCCGCCGAGTGGTTTCAGTCGCTCAACCCGCTTTACATCCTGATCTTCGCGCCGTTCTTCTCGGCGCTGTGGATCAACCTGGGGCGGCGCAACCTGGATCCGTCCATCCCGCTGAAGTTTGCGCTGGGTTTCCTGCAGCTCGGCCTGGGTTTCGGCTTCATGTGGATAGCCGCTTCGCTGATCCAGGACGGCGGCCAGGTGCTGCCGACCTGGCTGTTGCTGACCTACCTGTTCCACACTACCGGCGAGCTGTGCCTGAGTCCGATCGGTCTTTCGGCTACCTCCAAGCTGGCCCCACGGCGCTACTACAGCCAGATGATGGGCATGTGGTTCTTCGGCGCCGCACTGGGCAATCTGCTGGCCGGGCTGCTGGCCGGCGAGTTCAACGGCGACGACGTCTCGGCCTTCCCGGAGCGTTTCCGCCAGGTCGTGATCTTCTGCGGCGCGGTTGGCGTGGCTTTCCTGATCGCCACCCCGTACCTCAAGAAAATGGCCGGGCTGGAAGAACTGCCGCCGGACTACACCCGCGAGGACGAACCGGGCGCCTTCGACGCCGACGCGGGCAAGCACAAGCAATAAGAATACGACCATAAACAGTCGCGATCACGCGACCGCAAGCCTCACCGCCCCGGCCA
>JAGXKW010000069.1 GCA_018334995.1 Wenzhouxiangellaceae bacterium | reverse complement strand
CTGCTGCTGGCGCTGCTGGCAGCCTGCGGCGGGGATCCGGATACCGGCGGTCGCGATGCCGGGGACGGCGCTTGGCGCGAAGCGATGACGGTTCGGACCTTCGTCGTCGGCCAACCCGCCGAGGTCTCTTCGATCGTCGCGGCCGGCGCGGTGGCGCCGGCCCGGCGGGCCCGCATGGGAACCCGCCAGGCCGGCAACGTCGAAGAGGTCATGGTCCAGGCCGGCGAGGTGGTGGCGGCGGGCCAGCCGATTCTGCGCGTCGATGCCCGCGACCTCGAAGCCGCCTTGCAGGCCGCGCGCCTGCAGCGCGAGGCCGCCCGAACCGCGTGGGAGACCG
Source organism: Wenzhouxiangellaceae bacterium (assembly GCA_018334995.1). Classification (GTDB taxonomy): domain Bacteria; phylum Pseudomonadota; class Gammaproteobacteria; order Xanthomonadales; family Wenzhouxiangellaceae. The sequence continues at coordinate 11,600 of JAGXKW010000069.1, read as the reverse complement.
CCCGCCGCAACCGCGAACGGTTCCGCCGGCTGTACGACGAGCGGTTGATCGCCAGGGCCCGGCTGGAAGAAGTGGAACTTGCCGCCGAAGACGCGCGCGGCCGCCTGGAGCAGGTCGAAGCGGAACTCGCCGCCGTCGAGGTCAACCTCGATTACGCGACGCTGCGCGCGCCGTTTGACGGCGTGGTCAGCGAGGTGTTGACCGATGTCGGCACTTTCGTCGCCCCGGGGCCCCCGCTGGCGGTGTTCGAGGACCGCAGCCGGCTCGAGATCAACGTCGGCGTCGCCCAGGCAATTGCTGCCCGCCTGACCATGGACGATGCGCTGGCGTTCCGTGTCGACGGACTGGAAGGCGTGCTGACCGGCCGCATCGAAGCCGTCCTGCCGGCGCTGGAGCCGCCCGGCGTCGGCCAGGTTCTGCGCCTGGTCGTCGACGATCCGCCGCCGGCGCTGGAGCCCGGCATGATTGCCGAGGTGCGTCTGCCGACGCCGCGCTCGGTGCAGCCTTTCGTCGTCATCCCGGACTCGGCGGTGCTGCAGCGCGGGCAGCTCGACGGCGTGTTCGTGGTCGACGACGGCGCCGGGGACCGTCGGAGGGCTCACCTGCGCTGGATTGCCCTTGCCCCCTCTCCGGCCGACGCCGCTGCCGACGAAGTCCGGGTCCTGCGCGGTCTTGAGCCCGGTGATCGGGTGGTCGTCGGGGACGCGGTCGATGCGCTGGTCGACGGCCGGCCGGTCGTGCTGGCCCGGCCATGAGCGGGCTCGGATTCGCCGGTCGCATCGCCGACCGCCTGATCGATTCGAAGCTGGTTCCGCTGATCGTCGTCGGTACCCTGATCGCCGGCGCCTGGGGCCTGGCGGTGACGCCGCGCGAAGACCGTCCGGAAATCGAGGTGCCCACCGCGCGCATCGTCGTGCCGTTTCCCGGTGCCGGGGTCGAACGTGTCGACGAGCTGGTCGCGCGCCCGGTCAGCGCCTGGGCGCGGCAGCTCGAGCAGGTCGTCGAGGTCAACTCGGTCGCCTCCAGCGATGCCGCGCTGGTCGAGGTCGAGTTCGTCACCGGCCTGAGCGATTCGCGCGCCTACAGCCTGCTTTCCGAGGTCGTTGCAAGCAATGCCCGCCGGCTGCCGCAATCGGCCGGGCCGGCCGATATCCGGACCGTGGGCGACGAAATCCTGACCGGCCTGATGGTCACGCTGTCCAGCGCCGCGCTGGACAGTGCGCAACTGCACCGGATCGGTGACGAACTGGCCGTCGAACTCGAGCAGATTCCCGGCGTGCGCAGCGTCGACGTGGCCGGCGGTCAGCCGCGCCAGATCCGGGTCGAGCCGAATCCGGCGCTGCTGGCGGCCCATGATATCGGCCTGGTCGAGCTGACCGAAGCCATCGGAGCAGCCAGCCTGCGCCTGCCGGCCGAACCGGTGCGCGGCCAGTCCACGCGCAGCGTCCGCGTGGGTTCGCTGCCGGCCGGGCTGGACGACGTCGAACAGATTCAGGTCGGAGCCGGCCCGACCGGCGCCATCTACCTGGGCGACGTCGCCGAGGTCGTCGACGGCCCCGCGCCGCTCGATTCGGCCAGCCTGCACTGGCAGCGTGGCGCGGTTGCCAATACGATCGCCAATACGGCGGGCAATACGGCGGGCAATACGGCGGGCGAGGTGCCGGCCGTCAGCCTGGCCCTGACCAGCGTCCCCAACGCCAATATCAGCACGGTGACCGAGCGCGCGCTCGCACGCCTGGACCGGCTGGCCGGCGAGCTGCTGCCGTCGAGCGTGGAAGTCACGACGGCCCACGACGCCGGCGCAATGGCGACCGATACCGTGGTCAGCGTGCTCGAGAACTTCGCGATTGCCGCGGTCACGGTCATCGCGATCATTTTTCTCGGGCTGGGCTGGCGCGCCGCCGTCGGCGTGTCGCTGCAGCTCCCCTCCAGCCTCGCGATCGTCCCGATCGCCTACCTGTGGCTCGATTTCACGCTGAACCCGGTATCCATTGCCGCGATGATCCTGGCCATCGGCCTGCTGGCCGATGACAACGTCATCATCATGGAAAACATCCGGCGTCATTTCGGCGCGGCCGGGCGACGCAGCCGCGACGTGGCCGTGCGCGCCGTGGACGAGGTCGGCAACCCGACCGTGATCGCAGTGTTCCTGATCATCGCGACGTTCCTGCCCACCGCGTTCATCACCGGGGAAATGGGCCAGTACACGCGTGCTATCCCGGTCGGAACGTCCCTGGCCATCGCCTTCTCGCTGGTCATCGCGCTGACCGTGACGCCGTACGTCGCCTATCGCATCCTGCGTCCGCCGTCGGGCGCGCAAAAAGCCGCCGACACCGCCGACACCGCCGACACCGCCGATTCCGGCGGGCGCAGAGACGGTGACCACGGCGCCGGACGATTCGTCGACGAGAACGAAGTCCCGGCCGGCAGGCTGGCCGAGGTCTATCGCGGCATGCTGCGCCCGTTTTTCGAACGGCGGCCGCTGCGCTGGGCGGTCTACCTGGTGCTGCTGGCGCTGTTGGTCGCCAGCATCGCCATGGTGGGCCTGCGCGCGGTGCAGCTCACGCTGGTGCCGACACTGGACCGCGACGTCTTCGTGATCGAGCTGGAGCTGCCGCCGGGCAGCGCGCTGGAAGAAACCCTGGCCGCGACTTCGGCGGTCGGCCGCGAACTGCGCGAACATCCGGAAATCGAGGGCTATACCGTGTTTGCCGGCACCGACGGGCCGCTGCTGATGCCGCCGTCGGGTCCGCCCGACCTGGCGCGCGCTTCCACCCACCGCGCGAGCCTCTACGTGCAGCTGCTTCCCGAGCAGCGGCGAGAGCGGATGAGCTTCGAAATCAGCCGCGAACTGGCGTTCTCGCGCCTGCCCGGCTTGCTGGAGCCGTTCGTCGCGAATGCCTGGATTCGCAGTATCCCTTCGGGGCCTTCAGCCGACAACGACCTGCAGGCCGAACTCGTCGGCGAAGACGTTCGGCAAAGAGACCGTCTGGCCGATACCGTCGCCCGGCTGTTCGAGGAACACCAGGCGGTCGGCGCCATCGAGCGCTTTCCCAAGCCGGCCGGGCCCGAGCTTCGGCTGGACGTGGACCTGGCCCGGGCTTCGGCGCGCGGCGTGCCGCCGGCGCGCGTGGCCGCCGCCGTGCAGATCGCGCTGACCGGCCGCGCCGCGGCCCAGCTGGATCTGCCCGCCGAGCGCCGGCCGCTGCCGGTGATCGTCCGGCTCGAACCCGGGCTGCGCGACTGGACCCGGGACCTGGCCGGGCTGTACGTCAAGAGCGAATCGGGAGAATCGGTGCCGCTGCCGGACCTGGTCGACGTTTCCGAGCGACCCTGGCAGCCCAACCTGCATCGCCACGAGCAGCTGCCGACCGTGTTCGTTGCCGGGCGCGTGAACCGCGAACTCAGCCAGCCGATTTCGGTGCAGCGCGACATCGTGCGGCAACTCGAGCGCGAGTCGGCGCCCATGCCCGAAATCAAGTGGACCGGCCCGCCGTCCGGCGACCGCGAAACGACCCTGTACTGGGGCGGCGAATGGGCGATGACGCAGCAGGTCTATCGCGACCTGGCCGTCGCCGGGCTGGTGGTCGTGATGCTGATCTACGTCGTGCTGGCCGGCTGGTTCGGGTCCTACAGCGTGCCGCTGCTGATCATGATTCCGATTCCACTGGTGTTCATCGGGGTGATCCCGGGCCACTGGATGGCGGGGCTGGATATCGCGGGGCTGGGCGTGCTGGGCGTCATCGCGCTGGCCGGCATCGTGGTGCGCAATGCGCTGCTGCTGGTCGACTTCACCCGCCTTCGGCTCGAACAGGGCATGGCGTTGCGCGAGGCGCTGATCAGTGCCGGGGTGGTGCGCACGCGACCGATCCTGCTGACCGCCGGAACCGTGGTGCTGGGCAGCGGCGCGCTCGTATTCGAGCCGGCGCTGAAGCCGCTTGGCGTGACGCTCGTCAGCGGCGTTCTGGTTTCCACGCTGCTGACGCTGATCCTGATCCCGGCGCTGTATTTCCACATGTACAACGACGACAACGACGCCGGATCCTGACCACGCTGGGCCCGGCGTGCGGGTGCGTCAGCGCTGGTCGACCGCCTCGGCAATCGTTTCGTTCGACCGTCGGGTCAGGTTCTTGGCGACTTCGTGATCGATCAGCGCGCGCGTATCCTGGCCCAGCTGCTCGCGGAGCATGCCGAGAAACGACGGGTCGGCGACGATGGATAGCGACTTGAACTCGCCGTTGGCGCGCGCGGTATCCAGGTGCGCGGCCAGTTCGCGCGCGAAATCCTGCGCTTCGCGCTTCTTCGGCTCGGTATGTTTCTGGTTGTCGCTCTGGTCGTGGCCATACGACGAGAACGTCTTGCCCTGGCGGTCGTTTTCGAGATCGCGACCGGGCAGGCGGGACTCGGGATGCAGCCAGTCCTGGCGCTCGACGAGCGCACTGAACTTCTTTTCGCGGGTGAACAGGCGGGCCTCGGTGGAATCGGCTGCCAGGATCCAGTAACTAGCCATTGCAGTGAACCTCCAGGATGGAGCGATGAGCGTGTTCGGACGACGCACGCCGCGGCGCGGTTGTGTCCTTTGTCCAGTCTAACAAACCCCGAACGCGCCAACCCTCCGGCATCCCGAGCTGACTTACACTTCCCGGCCATGACGAACGCGATTCCGGCATTGTTGCTGCTGTTGTTCCTGGGCCACCTGGTCGGCTTTGCGATCGTCGGACTCAAGCGAAGGCAGTGGTATTACCTGGCGCTGGTGACCACCTTCGGCTTGCTGAGTGCGGCGTTCGCTGCGCAGCTTTTCGCACCCGAAGCGCAGGCGGCTGGCGTGCCGTTCCACCGGCTTCTCCGCCAGGCGGCGTGGATGGCCGCGGCCATTTCGATTTCGTGGACGGCGCTGCGTATGCTCGGCAAGCGGCGCCGGGCGGACTGATTCCCGGCCGTTTTCCCGGCAGCCGGAAACGGGTTCGAAGCGGGAAGCCTCAGATCGCGTACTCGATCACCAGGTCGATGAGCTCGTCGCGCGAGATGACATTGTCGTGGTTGGTGTCGAATTCGTCGAAGATCTTCGAACTGGTCCTGATGTCGTGATCGCCCAGCAGACATTCGATCAGAGCCTTGAATTCACGCCTCGACAGCACGCCGTCGCCGTTGTCGTCGAATTCCTCGAACAGGGCTTCCACCAGTTCCTTGCGGTCCATTGCCGGCTTCCTCGATTACAGGTATGCGCGGAAATGTAGCATCGTTCGACGCCGGGCGGGCAGGGTATGCTCGCCCCGCAGTTTTCTTTTTCCCGGCGTGAACCTTTTGGCGTTGGGCACCGTCGTTCGATCAAACCACGAACCTTTCCGGAATGAACCAGGCCGAACACGACATGCTGGTGATCGACGCGCAGGACGGCAGCCGCCGGGCGCTGGACGTGCTGGTTCGCCACCATCACGAGAACCTGCTGCGCTTCGCCTACAGCCTGTGCGGAGACGCCGGGCTGGCCCAGGACGCGGTGCAGGACGGCTGGATCAAGGTCGCCGGCCGGTTGCGCGCGCTGAACGACCCGCGTGCGTTCCGCGGCTGGATCTATCACGCGGTGCGCTGGCGGGTCGCCGACCTGCTGCGCCGCGCAGATCGCCGCGATCGGCCGCTGGACGGCGCAGAGCCCGCCCCGCCGGACGCCGAAGACCGCGACCGTCGCATCGACCTGGCCGCGGCGATCGCCGGCCTGCCGGCGACCGAGCGCCAGGCGCTGCAGCTGTTCTACGTCAGCGGCCTGGCGATCGCGGAAATCGGCGTGGTGCTGGAAATCCCCCCGGGCACGGTCAAGTCACGCCTGCACCGTGCCCGCAATCTCTTGAAGCAGTGTTTCGAAGGAGAAGACGATGACCATCGATGAAAGAATCCGCAAGGAACTCGAAGGACAGGGCGAGGCCATGGAACGGTTGAGCATCGAGGAAACCGGGCTGTTTGCCATGCTGTCGCGCGTGTTTACCGGCGGCCTGCGGCAATGGGCGGCCTACGCGATGTTTCTGACGCTGGCTTTCCTGGGCGTCACGGTCTGGTGCGGCTACCATTTCTTCACCGCCGGTGCGGTCGACGACCGGGTGTTCTGGGGCCTGCTGGCGCTGGCCGGATTCCATGCCATGAGCATGCTGAAACTGTGGTTCTTCATGGAAATGAATCGCCATTCGGTCACCCGCGAGGTCAAGCGCATCGAGATCGCGCTGGCGCGCGTCGGCGACGGCCCCCAGAATCGGCAATGAAGCGGTCGAGGTCGATCAGGGACCTGGTGCAAAAATGGCGGCTGCTCGCGGCCCAATTGTTGCTAGTCTTGGCCGAGTTGATCGAAAACTGCGACTTTTGCCCATGAACCCGACCTGGAAGACCCCGGACCTGTGCGACGCGCACCCTGACGAGGTGCGCGTGGTCACCGGCATCCAATGGAAGAGCTTCGGCGGCCTCAAGGCCTTCGGTGGACCGTGCGACACGGTCAAGTGCTTCGAGGACAATTCCCGCGTCAAGGAACAGCTGGCCGCGCGCGGCGACGGCAAGGTGCTGGTGGTCGACGGCGGCGGCTCGCTGAGAAACGCCCTGATCGGCGACATGATCGCCGACAAGGCGGTACGCACCGGCTGGGCCGGCGTCATCATATTCGGGGCCTGCCGCGACGTCGACGCCCTGGCCGAACTCGACATCGGCGTCGTCGCGCTGGGCTGCGTGCCGGTCAAGAGCGTGCGCCAGAGCGAAGGCCGGCTCAACGTGCCGGTGGCCTTCGGCGGCGTCGTCTTCAACCCCGGCGAGTACGTCTACGTCGACGCCGACGGCGTCATCGTCGCCGAACAATCATTGATCGAATGACGTGATTCGGCCGAATCGGGCGGAGCAAGCTTGAATCGGCCGGGATCATCACCCGGCCCGGTCCCGACGGCCGCGCGCGTCGGCTTCACGCTGTGGATGATCGCATGGGCGCCGATCGTGATCGCGACCCAGGGCCCGCAGAATTTCTGGTGGCTGTGCAATCTCGCGCAGTTCATTCTGCTTTACGCGATCTGGCGCTCGAACCGCCTGCTGATCTCGAGCCAGGCCGGCACCGTGGTGATCGTCGGCGCGGCCTGGACGCTGGACTTCGTCGGCGCGTTGCTGACCGGCAGCAGCCCGTTCGGCATCACGGTTTACATGTTCAACGAGGATCTGCCGATCGCCTTGCGCGCGACTTCCACCTACCACGTATGGCTGCCGGTCTTCGTGCTCTGGCTGTGCCGCAGGCAGGGCTACGACGATCGCGGCTGGAGGCTGCAGTGCGCCATCGGCACTGCCGCGATCCTGGGCAGCTGGATTTTCGGCGACCCGGGACGCAACCTCAATTACACCATTGCGCCGTTCGGCATCGAGCAGGTCTGGCTGCCGCAGCCGGCCTACGTCGCGGTTCTTTGTCTCGCTACGGCCGCGCTGCTCTATCTGCCCGGGCACTTCATCGTCAGGGCGGTCGCCGGCCGCCGCGTTTTCCCGGCATTCGGATAGCCGCCGGCCGCCGCGGCAAGCGGCCGTCGCGCGTGCCCGCTCGCCTCGGCGAAGCGCAATCCGGCGTTGCCGGAGTCGGTCAGGCTTACTTGCCGTCGATGTAGTCGCGGTCGTCGAAGCTGCGCACCCATTCGGGCTTCCAGGCAGTGAGCATCGACAGGATCGCGCCGTTGAGAAAGCCTTCCGGCAGCATCGCGATGGGCAGGAACACCAGGTAGTCGCCGGCGATGCGATCCAGCGGGTAGGCGCCTACCAGCCACAACAGCAGCGCGCTGGTCGCCACCACCGCGGCCATGACCGCCATCGAGGCGAAGTGCGCGCTGACGATGACGTAGACGAAGTAATGCTTCGGGAATGCGCGATAGATGAAAGCGTGCAGCCGGCTTGCCAGCAGCACCGGCATCACCACGGTGACCATGCCGTTGACGCCCAGCGACATCCACTCGTATCGGCCCAGCGCGGTCAGGACGAACAGCGCGACGGCCGTGCCGACCAGCGCCAGGCGCCAGCCGAAGACCAGCACCATCGAGGTGATGCCGAGAAAGTGCAGGCCGAGCCCGCTCTGGGATTCGGCTTTCATCCACCACAATCCGATCAAAAGCGCGACGGCGCCAAGGTAGACCCCTTCCATCAGGTTGCGCTGCAGCAGCTTCCACGGCGCCCCGGCCGCGTTCCAGCCGACGAACAGGACGAATGCCGGCCATGCGGCCCAGGCCAGCCATGCGGGCAAAAGTTCGGCGGGCAGATTCATCGTGGACGAGGGGCGTCCCGGGCGCGCTTTCAGGGCAGGCGCAAGCATACCCAACGCGCGTCACGACGCGCGATCCGATCGCGTCATGTTTCGATGCCCACCGAGCGGAATCGCGCCCGCAACCGGTCGAAATGGCTGCCCGGCCAGTACACTTGGCCGCACTCGGTGCAGCGGCTGAAGGCGTCGAAATCTTCCAGCACGCCGGCCGGCACCTCGCCGGGCCCGAGCGATTCGGCGGATACCGCTGCGATCGCGCCGTTGCAGCGGATGCAGCGCGAAAACGGCGCGAACAGGCGGTCGAGCTGGAAGCGGTCCACGATTTCCCGAAGCTGCTTCAGCGGTGCCGTGGCGTGGACGAAAGCGCCGTGCGTGACGCGGCCGTCCTTGAGGATGCCGGTATCGCGCGTGAGGATGATGCGGTGCGCTTCGAGCGCGGTGGCGATGATGTACGCGTCGGAGAAATCATTGGCGTACAGGCAGTCGAATCCGAGCGCGCGCAGGTAGCCGGCCAGCCGGCCCAGGTGCACGTCGAGAATGAACCGGGGCCCGCGCAGCGGCCGCGGGCGCAGTCTGGAGACCGGCCCGACGTCGAAGGCTTCGAACACCGGATAGACCGCGACCCGCTCGCCGCCGTGCAGGCGGTGGTCGAAGCTTGCCGGCCGGCCGTCGACCAGGACCAGGTCGACCTCGGTGTGCGGCACGCCCAGCGATTCGATGCGGTCCTTGACCGACGGCGCCCCGTCGAACGCGTGCCGGAAGCTGCGGCGACGCTGTTCGGGCGCCAGGAAGTCGTTGAGTTCGGCGTAGAAGCGGAAGGTCGATTCGGCGCGAACGCCCGGGTCCGCACTGCCATTGCTGCATGCTGTCATCCGTCGAGCATACGCAAACCGCGCGGACTTTCCAGCGCCGCCGCGTGCTTTCCCGGCAGCCGCATCGGACGTCAATCGGGCGCGTGCGCCGCGGGCCGAATCCGTACACTGGGCATGAACACGAAGGGTGAACAGGCAATGCCAGAGCACAGTTCAGTCAACAGCCAAGCGGCGCGTCTGCTGATGGATCGGCGGAAATTTTCCGACATGCGCGTGGAATCGCTCGACGCCACGCCGCGCGCCGCGGACGGCGAGGTCGTTTTTCGGCTCAGCCGCTTCGCGTTGACCGTCAACAATGTCACGTACGCCACTTTCGGCGATGCGCTGGGCTACTGGCGGTTCTTCCCGACCGACCGGGAAGGCTGGGGGCAGCTGCCGGTCTGGGGCTACGCCGACGTGGCCGAATCGAAGGTCGACGGCGTCGAGGCCGGGCAGCGCTTCTACGGCTACTGGCCGGCGGCGACCCACGTCAAGGTGCAGCCGGGCAAGGTCGGCGAGCGCAGCTTCCGCGACGAGGCCGCGCACCGCGCCGAGCTGCCGGAAATCTACAACTGGTATCAGCGTACCGACGACGATCCGTTGCACGACGCGCAAACCGAGCCGCTGCACGCGATCTATCGGCCGCTGTTCATCACGGCGTTCTGCCTGGCCGATTTCCTGGCCGAAAACAACTTCTTCGGCGCCGAGCGGGTGGTGGTCTCCAGCGCTTCGAGCAAGACCGCCTATGCCACCGCGTTCTGCATCCGCCAGCACGCCGGAATCGACATGATCGGGCTGACCTCGAGCGGCAACCGCGAATTCGTCGAGAACCTGGGCCTCTACGACAACGCCCTGGCCTACGACGATCTGCACAGCCTGGACCTGGGCACGCGAACGATCTACATCGACATTGCCGGCAACCCGCAGCTGCAGGCCGAGGTCCACCGGTTTTTCGGCGCGAATCTCGTCTACGACTGCAGCGTCGGCGCCGCCCAGTCGCTGGTGCCGCCGTCGCCCCCGCGCGGCCTGCCGGGACCGCAGCCGGAATTCTTCTTCGCGCCGACCTGGATCGCGAAGCGCTACGCGGACTGGGGCGCGGGCGAATTCAACCGGCGCTCGGGCCGGGCCAGCCAGGCCTTCTTCGACTACGTCGCCGACAACGGGCTGATCGAACTCGCCGAGCGAAGCGGCCTGGAGGCCGCGCGCGAAGTGCTCGCCGAAATGATCCGGGGCGATACCGATCCGGCCGCGGGACACGTCATCGAGCTCTGATCTCATTGGCCGGTGCGTGGGAACAATGCCCCACCCCGGCCCTACCCCCGCAAGCACGGGATCGGCACGCCCGCGTCCCCCGCGAACCTTGATCCAGCCTGTGTACACTCGCGGCATGGAATCGCCGTCCCACCGAACGCCCTTGCTCGCAACGGCTGCCGCTGCATTGCTGCTTGGCGCGCTCATCGGTTGGCTGCCCGCGACCCGGGCGGCCGAATTCGACGACGGCCGCGTGCAGCGGCTGGCGCAGCAGGCCGAATCGCTGGACGCGCTGCATACCCTGCTCGTGCTGCACGCGGGCGATGTCGTGCTCGAGCTCGATGTCCGCGGAGGGGCGGCGTCCGAACCGGCCAACCTCAAATCACTGTCGAAAACATTGCTGTCGGTCGTCGCCGGCATCGCGATCGACAACGGCGTGGTCGCTTCGGTCGACCAGCCGCTGGTCGATCTGCTGGGCGCGCGGATGCCCGAAGACGCCACCGAAGGCGTGGCCGACATCACGCTGGGCCACGCGCTGTCGCTGCGCACCGGACTGCGTTCGACTTCAGGGCGCTATTACGGCCGCTGGGTGCAGAGCCCGAACTGGGTGACCCACGCACTGACGCGGCCGATGGTCGACGAACCCGGCGGGCGCATGATCTATTCGACCGGCAGCACGCACCTGGTGGCCGCCGCGCTGGTCGAAGCCAGCGGCAGGACGCTGCTGGACCTGACGCGCGACTGGCTGGGCGCTCCGCTGAACATCCGGATCCGGGACTGGATGCGTGATCCGCAGGGCATTCACTTCGGCGGCAACGAGATGCACCTGTCGCCGCGCGCGGTCGCGCGCATCGGTGAACTGTACCGGCGGGGCGGGACGCTCGACGGCCGGCGCATCGTGTCGCGCGAATGGATCGACAAGTCCTGGACGCCGCGCGGCCGCTCGCCCTGGAGCGGCGACCTGTACGGTTACGGCTGGTTCATCACCGACCTCGCCGGCGAGCGCGCCTACTACGGCCGCGGCTACGGCGGCCAGATGCTCTACGTGGTGCCATCGGCGGCGCTGACCGTGGTGGTGACCTCGCGTTCGGTACCGCCGTCGGAAGGCGGCGGCTACGTACGCCGGTTGCACCGGCTGGTCGAGGGTCTTATCGAGGGTTGAGCCGAGACGATGGCCGATATACTGGCGGCCCGTTTCCGATATCCATCGACCCGCCATGGCGCGAAAATCCAGAATGAGA